>JACADV010000066.1 GCA_013388425.1 Thermoanaerobaculaceae bacterium
CGGACTCTCGGGCGAACTGGCGAGGCTCAAGCTCGCCTCCGCCGGAACCTGCGGATTCCCCGCCAGCACCACGCTCCAGCCCCCCGTGCCGTGCCGGGAAAAGTCGTGAGCGATGCGCACCGCTCGCGGCGCCCACTCGGCCACCAGGGTGCCGCCGCTGGAGAAGAGGCGCAGTTTCGGGATCTCGTACGTAGCCTCTGCCCCCTCGGCAACGGGGAGGAGCACCCGGACTGGCCGCGTGCCCTCCAGCTCCACAGGGAGGTGTTCGCCGCGGCCCACGAGCTCCAGGTACCCGCTGAACCGTTCGCCAGCTACAGGCGAAGCCAGCTCCAGGGCCACGCCGTGGGGGGGCAGCGGCAGAAAGCGACTCGCGAGCGCGTCCGCCACCAGGATTGTGGCCTCGCGGCTGGTCTGCAGGGCCTGACCGTCGAGGACCAACCGCGCGGTCACCGGCACGTTGGCTGCGTTGCGGAGCGCCTTCCCCAGCACCACCCGGGTACTCGACAGGCCGGCTGGCAGCCACACTTCGCAGCTGGAGGATCCCGATGGCGTTGCCACCAGCAGCGTGGCGCCGACTCGCCCCTGCAGGCGCTGACGGACCCGCGACGCGCCACCGCTCCCCGTCATTTCTGCTGCCGCCACCCCACTGGGGCGCCGCTCCACCGTGAGGAGCACCGCCAGCTCCTCGCCTCCGCGCACCACCTCGGGGGCAGGAGTCATGCGCCAGGACAGCTCGGGCACGGCGGTCCCGTCCAGAGCGGTGAAGCGCACGTACTGGGGAGCGTCGGTGAGGGTCAGCGGGAGCCCAGCACCGGTGGTGACAAAGGGGGTGGCCCCGCCGGTGAACGAAACCACGCTCCCGCGACTGCGACCCACCGGCAAGGTCACGGCACGGGGCTCGCCGCTGCTCCACGCGGCCATGGCGTAGTCCCCCGCACACCGGAAGGAGAGCAGCCAGTCGCTGGCCACGCCCGTCAGGAGGCGGGCCTGGGGCTCGCACCGGTCGAGTACGGTGGTGAGCGTTTGCGCAGCAGCGTAGGCTGGCTTGGGCTCGAGGCTGCGCGTGACCGTGCCAAAGTTGTGCTCGCGATCGTTGGCGTCCGTGCCATCGTTGCGCCAGTCGTACCAGATGGATAGCGGCACGCCGCTGGCGAGATTGGCAAGCCACTGCCGCGCCAGGTACCGCCCTTGGGTGTCGCTGCCCACGTCCGTCGCCGAGTACCCCCACTCCCCGGAGAGCACCGGCCGGGACGAGCCTCGCGGTGCGTAGCGCGCCACCAGCGTGCGGAGCGCCAGATAATCGGCCGTCACCGTTTCGGGCGGCTCCACGCGGTAGGGGTGCACCGTGACAGCGTCGATCACCTCCAAGAGGCCGCCAGCAAAGCACGCTTCGAGAAAGGCAAGGTCGATTCCCGAGGTCGCCGGAGCGACGATCGTGGCGTCCGCGTCGGCGCGGCGAATTGCCGTGGCTGTAGCCTGGGCCAGCGCCAGGTACGCCTCCACGCTCGGCTGGGGAGACCAGAACGGCTCGATGTTGGGCTCGTTCCAGATCTCCCAGATCACCCCGCGGCCGCGATAGCGGGCTGCGGCTTTCTCGGCAAAGCGGGCGAAGGCCTGACGCCCCTCCTCGGTGAGCACGTGCCGCCCCTGCTCGTAGAGCGGGTTGTCGTAGTCGAGGATGAGGATGGCCCGCACCCCCCGAGCCTCGAGCGCGGACAGGAGCTGGTCGTAAGCGGAAAAGTCGTACCGGCCCCGGGCGAACTCCACGGCAACCCAGAACAGATCCATGCGCACAAAGCGGAAGCCGCCCGCCGTCAGGAGCTCCAGCTCCCCTGGGTCCGCGGTGGTGAAGTGAATGTTCACACCCAAGGCGTCGGGCACGCGCAACGCCGGGAAACGGGGGATCTCCCCCCACCCTGCCGTGGCCAGCACGGCGGCCGCCAGCATCGTCGAACATCGGGGGAACATACGCACACTCCGTTTTTTGTGATTCTAACACCAGTCCACACTGGCAGCGGCGCTACCTCCCACGGTGGCGGCGCAGCTGTCGCACCACCCGCCGCGCCGATCTCCAGGCAGCCATCCGTCCGGCCGGGCGCCGTTGGGCGTACCGCACCGCCTCGTGCCAGGCCACGAGCCGGGACAGTTCGGCCACTGCCTCCGGCACGGCCCGAGCAGTTGCCGCCAGGAGGGCCCGCGGTGTCACGCCCCCACCCCCACCCAGCCCCAGGGCAGCGGCTTCCCGGTACACCATCTCCAAGGCTCCTGCTGCACCCCCCTGTGCGCCGCGGCGCGGCCGATCCCTCCCACGACCTCCCCACCACAGGAGGAGCGCCACCGCCACGACTCCCAGCACTGGAGCCATCACGCCGGGTCGGACCGCTCGCCTCCCCAGCTCCAGCACGGCGCGCACCGCCTCCAGCTGATCCGCCAGGGAAAAGGTAAGCACCCACCGATCCCAGGCGGATTCCAGACGCTCCCAGCTCGCCACCCATCGCCACCCAGGAACACTCCCCTGCAGGGTGGGCTGCCCCTCGGGCGGGGTGGGGTCGAACACCCGCCACCCCCCACGCGGTGCCGACGGCACCCCCTCCCCCGGGCGCCAGTTTCCCACCCACGCCACCACCCACGCGTGGGCGTGACTGTCGCGCACCGTGAACCCACCCCGACCGTCGGATTCGCCCCCGGCATAGCCCGCCTGCAGGCGTGCCGGAATTCCCAGCACTCGCAGCATGAGCACCATGCTCGAGGCAAAGAACTCGCAGTGTCCCTGCCGGCTCTCCTGGAGGAACCACTCCACCGGGTCGCGCCGCAGCGGGGCGTCGCTGCGCGCCGAGTAGGTGTAGTTAGCCCGCAGATACGCCTCGATGGCCAGGGCTGCACCCAGGGTGGTGCGGCTCCCCGCCGCGGCCTGCCGGGCCAGCGAGCGCACCCAGGACAACCGCGCCGGCACCTCCAGATCCGCCGGCTCGGGTCTCTCCTGGGTGATGCGGGCAGGATCGAACCGCACGGTGTAGGCCAGCCGCGAGGTGGTACCCACCGGCACCCGCAGCGCCCCCAAAGCCCCCCTGGCGACGGCCACGGGCGGCAGTTGCACCTCCACCACCCCGGGCGGAACGAAGAGGACCTCCTGCGGCCTTTCCAGCACGAACCGCGCCTCCACCAGCGGAGCTACCCCCCGCGTGGCGAGCCGCGTCCACCCCTGGGCGCTGGGCGTCCCCAGGCTCGAGGTGCGGCGACCCTGGGCCCAGACCCCGCCGCGGTAGTGCTGGAGGGTGCTCCCCACGAAGCGTAGCCACTCCGGCTGGATGCTCTCGCCCTCCTCGAAGCGCACCCGCATCACCACTGCCCGCGACGCGGTGATCTGACCGATCCGGTGCAGTGCCACCGCATCTCGGAAGCCGCTCACCGCACGACCACCAAAGGACGCCGTGGCAAAGGGGGAACGGAGGCGGGGTGCCGCAACAAAGATGGCCGCCGCAAACGCCACCCCCACCACCACCGTCACCGCCGTGGTCGCAAGCGTGCCGGATCCCCCCTCCCCGCCGCGCCCCACCCCTGCCTCACCCAGCTCCAGCGCCACCAGCCGCGCCGCCCCCAAGAGCAGCGCCACCTGCAGGCCGACCAGGTAGGGCACGAGCAGGGGATGCGTTGCCGAGGCCACGCCCGCCACCCCCACCAGCCCCACCACCCCACCCACCGACCAGAAGCGAGTTCCCATCCCACACCCTGGCAAACGCACGGCGGCCAGCAACAGCGTCAGGTGGGTGACCGGCCGCAGCACCCCGAACTCCCACCCACCGGCGCTCAGCACCGCGAGGAGGATGGGCACAGCCAAGAGGTTCTCCACCCAGGCAGGGAGCGGGCGCAGCGGCCGGCGAGCCAGCAGCAGCACCACCGCCACCAGGACAAAGGGCGCCACGAAGAGGCCATGCCCAATGCCTGTCGTGACCACCGGCACGGCCACAGCCAGGGCCACCCCACCCAGGAGCCGTTGCCGGAGGAGCGAACCGTTCATCCTCCCCCCACCAACCGGTACACCTGCCCTGGCCGCACCACCGCCGGCAGCGGGTCCTCGCCGGGACCAACCGCCTCCACCAGCGCCAACGCCCGCAGCAGACGGCGGCAGTGGGCCACCCCCCTTGCCGGTGGCAGCACCGAGCCCCCCAGCACCAGGCCCACCGGCATGCCGGCGCGGATGCGGGCACAGACCGCTGCTGCCGCCTCGGCCACCAAATCCTCGAAGCGTTCCTGCCACACCGGCTCGTCCGCCCGCGGGAGCTGGCGGTCCAGCACCACGTAGTCGGCCGCCACCGGCGCCTCCTGGCGCTCCACCACCACCAGCCACTGTTGCCGCGCCGTCTGCTTCCAGTGGATGTCCCGACGGTCGTCCCCGGGGCGGAACTCCCGCAGGTGTGCCACCTCCCCACCCCGCCGACCCCGCCCGCCGGTGCCCCTGGCCTCCGCCTTGGACAGGTTCGCCAGGCGCACCGCCCCTACGCTCACGCGCCGCGGCCACACCACCACCTCCCCCTGCTGCGCGAAGAGGGCGCGGCAGTGGAGGAAGGGGATGGGCAAGCGCGCCTCCACCCACACCGGGGGCAGCGAGGCGCGGCCACGCCGCGGGAAGACGGTGGCGAGGGCCACCGTCAAAGTCGCGCCGCGCCCCAGGGCGGGCACGAGCGTGCGACCCGGCAGGCCTTCCAGCGTGCAGATCAGGCACGGTGCCGGTAACCAGCGCGAGGTATTGGCAACCTCCAGCAGCAGGACCGTCAACCTCCCCGCCGAGGCATCCGTCGGGCAGCGGGCCGTGACGCGCAGGTGGCGCAGGGTGCGAGCGGCCACGAGCCACCCTGCCAGCACCGTTCCGAGTGCTAAGGAAAACAGGAGGTAGAGCGAATTGGTGCCGGTGTTGAGCGCCGCCACCCCCACCACCGCCAAAGCGGCCCACGGCCCCCACGCTGGCGGCCACCCGCGGGAGCGGTCACCTCCTCCACGCCGCCGGCGAGGGAGTGGTCCCTTCACAGCGGCACGGGGGTGGAACGGACGATCTCGGTGATGACCGCGCGCTCCGCCTCGCTGCGGCTCCACCCCTCGGCCGCCTCGGCCCCGGCCAGCACGATGCGGTGCGCCATGACGGCAACTGCCACCCGAACCACGTCGTCGGGTATCACGTAATCCCGGTTCTCCAACAGCGCCATGGCCTGGGATGCCCGGTGCAGACCCAGCGCCCCCCGCGTGGACACACCCAGCGCCACACCGGCATGGGCACGGGTGCGGTGCACCAGCGTCAGCATGTAGTCGAGCAGCACCGGTGCCACCTTCACCCGCCGCACGGCCCGTTGCAGCTCCACCACCTCCCCCGCCTCCAGCACTGGCTGGACCCGTTCCAGCTCCTCCTCCACGCCGCCGCGCCGCAGCAGTTCCAGCTCCACCTCCCGCGCCGGATAGCCCAGCGAAACGCGGAACAGGAACCGGTCCAGCTGCGCCTCGGGGAGCGGGTAGGTGCCCAGGTACTCCACAGGGTTCTGGGTGGCCAGAACCAGGAACGGTTCCCGCAACGCGTAGCGGCTGGTCTCCACGGTGACCGCGCGCTCGTTCATCGCCTCCAGGAGGGCCGCCTGGGTCTTGGGCGTCGCGCGGTTGATCTCGTCGGCCAGGAGCACGTTGGTGAAGAGTGGCCCGGGGAGGAACTCGAACTCGCCCCGCTCTGGGCGCCACAGCGAGATGCCGATCACGTCCGAGGGGAGCGTGTCGCTGGTGAACTGGATGCGGCTGAAGGCGAGGTTCAGGGAACGGGCAAGAGCCTGAGCGAGCGTCGTCTTCCCCACCCCGGGGATGTCCTCGATGAGCACGTGCCCGCGCGCCAAGAGGGCGGCAATCACCAGATCGATGGCCTCGGGCTTGCCGTGAATGACCGCAGCCACCGACCGCTTGAGCCCTTCCAGTTTGCCTGCCGCCGCCAGTGCTTGCCTCTCTCCCATGTCTAACCCTCGCCGGTGCAGCGCAGCAGGCACGCACCCCGCAGCTGCCGCTCCACTTCGAAACCCCTGGGGAGCGCCGCTCGTGCCGTTGGCAGCTCCAGAACGGCCCGCCCCCCCACCACCAGCACCCCGCGTTCGCGCACCTCTTCCAGGGCAGCGATGCCCGCCTCCCAGTCGGCAAAGGGGGGATCGCACCACACGGTACGGCACTGCACGCCTCGCTGCGCCAGTTCGTGGATGGCGGCCAAGGCTGGCTTCACGATGATCTCGCAGCGCGCCGCAGCTCCCTCCAACAGGGCCAGGTTGCCAGCGAGCAAAAGGGCAGCCTGCCGCGACTTTTCCACCGCGTAGCACAGCCGCGCCCCCCGCGACAGCGCCTCCAGGGTGACGATGCCGGTACCGGCGAAAAGATCCACCACCACCGCGTCCTCGAGCTCGGCAGCGAGAATGGCGAACGCCTGCTCGCGGAGCGCATCGGGGGTGGGGCGGATGGCGCTGCCCCGCTGCGGCCCCCGCACCCGTCGCGACGCCCACACCCCGCCGGTGATCCTCATCGCTCCACCCGCCGCACCACGCGGCCGCGCAGCTCGTCCAGGAACACGTACGTGGAGGCGGGCCCGCCGCCAATCTGGAGGTTGACGAGGACGCCCTCGTCCACGGCCAGCACTTCGGTCACCGTCACCACCTGTCCATCCACTAGCTCCAGCCGCTCTCCCACCCGCGGTATCCAGGTGGAGAAATCGCCGCGCACCGGTGGGCCTTCCGCCAGCGTCTTCTCCAGCTCGTCCAGGGCCTGCTCCAGCCTTGCCAGGGGCAGGGGCCGCACGGAGGCGAGCGGTACCACCGCCCGCATCGCTTCGTGTCCCGGCGGCGCCAGTCGCACCTCCACCCGCTCCCCCCTCACCTCCTCGAAGCGGTACTTGCCGTCCTCCAGTGCCTCGTAGCACTCCGCCACCACGCTCCGTATCACCGAAAGCTCCACCTGGTTCAAGGTGCGCCGGCGCACCGTCGCGGCGCCGCCGGCCGGGGTGTCTGCCACCACCAGCACGCCGTCGCCGAAAACCGAGACGCGGTGCACCCCTCCCTCTCGGGAGACGATGCGCTCCACGAGGTAGCTGGGCGCTGGCGCCACCGCCAGCAGTGCGGCAATAAGACAGGAGATCATGCCCCGTCTCCGCGGCCACGGGCCACGGCCAGGGCGTACTTGAGGGCCTCGTCAGCCGCGATCACACCGTCCAGCAGGGCCCTCCGGGTGGCGCGCACCGCCTCGCCCACCCCCGGGCCGGGGGGAACGCCAGCGGCAATGAGCTGGGCACCGGTAACCGGCGGGGCCGTGGGCAGCCACTGGCTCAAGGCCTTGCGCAGCTTGCGCCGCTGCCCAGTATTGGCCGCCGCCATGGCCACCACCCACCACGCCGGCTCGCACCCCTCCAGGAGCGTCACGATCTCGCTGGGACGGGCGTTGGTGCGCGACACGGCCGCGAGGATCCGTTCCACCCCCACCCGCGCCCCCGCCATGGCCCGCCGACTCTTCCCCGACAACGCCAGCCTCGCTGCCGTCCGTTCCCCCGCCGCCTCGCCACCGCGCGTGGCCAAGGCCGCAAGCCACACCAGCCACCGCGGCCCCCGGTACACCTCCTCCAGCTCCGACCAGGCCACCATTGCCTCCACCTCGGCCAGGAAGCGCCGCCCCGCAGCATCCAGGGTGACACCCGGGGCGAACTGCTGGAGCACGCCCAGGCGTTCCAGCTCCGCCAACGATTCTGCTGCCCGCGGCTCCGAGAGGAGATCGCACAGTTCGTCGCGCATCCGTTCCCCGCTCAAGGAGGCAAACACCCCCTCGCGCACCGCCACCCGGATGAGCTGGCGCGTCTCCGCTGCAATTTCGAACCCCAGCCGCGTGGCGAACCGCACCGCCCGGATGGCACGGGTGGGGTCGTCCAGGAACGACAGGGAGTGGAGCACCCTGACGATCTTTCGCTCCAGGTCCCGGCGACCACCGAAGAAATCCAGGAGCTCTCCGAACCGCCGTGGGGAGAGGTCGATGGCCATGGCGTTGATGGTGAAGTCGCGGCGGTAGAGGTCCTGGCGCACCGCCGATCGCTCCACCTCCGGCAGCGACGCGGGCGACCGGTAGAACTCGGTGCGGGCGGTGGCCACATCGAGCCGGATGCCCGAGGCGAGGCGGACAGCCGCGGTGAGGAACGGTTCGTGGGGGTGCATCCGGCCTCCCAGCCGCTGCACCAGTTCCTCGGCTAGGCGGATGCCGTTCCCCTCCACGACGATGTCCACATCTTCCACGCTCCGGTTCAAGAGCACGTCCCGCACCACCCCGCCCACCAGGTACGCCCCCATCCCGCAGTCCTCCGCCGTCCGCCCCGCCTCCACCAGCACCTGGTGGAGCTCTGGCGACAGCGCCAGGTGCAGCTTCTGGGCCACGTTTTGGACCGTGAACCGCACCCCCGCGAGCCGCCGGTCCACCGTGCCGGAGGCTTCGCACTGGCGCTCGTACAGACGCCGGAACAGATCCATGCGGGTGATGACGCCCCAGCCGTCCTTCTTGGCCACCACCACGAAGCGAGACTGCCCCTCCATGAACAGGCGCTGCAGCTCCTCCGGCGCCGTGTCGCCTGCCACGATGGGCACCCCCGGTCGCATCACGGCCGTCACCGGCCGCTCCCCCATCCCCTGGGCGAGGGCGTTGTCCAGCACCTGCCGCGTCACCACACCCACCAGGTCCTTCCCCTCTTCCACCGGCATGGCGTTGATGCGCAGGCGCACCATTCGTGCCTTCGCCTCCTCCACCGTGAGGTGGCTGGGGCAGGTGTGGAGGGTCGAGGTGGCGAGTGCTGCGGCGCACCACTCGTCACCCACCATTTCGCGCACGCGCTGGAGCAGCTCTTCCGACACCTCCACGGCACTGCGCCCCCGCAGGCGGGCGGCCGCCGCCGTGGCGTGCCCGCCACCCCCCAACGGGAGCAGGAGCTTGCCCGCATTCACCCGGGGGTGGGAGGAGCGCGCAATGACGATGAGCTGCGGTGGCGCTTCGAGGAGGGCGATGACCACGGGGAAGTCGAAGATTTCCGCATAGCGGTGGAGCACGTAGGCGGCCTCCTCCACCTGTTCGCTGGGTCTCGCCACCGTCACCACCACCGGGACGCCGCCGATGCGCCGCTCCAGCGCCCCCTCCACTAGCTGGTTGAGGAGCTGGAGCTGGCCTGGTTCCAGCGGGCGCAGCACGTAGCGCCGCACCCACTCGAGGCGCGCCCCTAGGGCCAAGAGCTCGGCGGCCGCCGCCAGGTCCGAAGGCGTCGTGTCGGCATAGGTCAACCCCCCCGTGTCCTCGTAGATCCCCATGAGCAGCAGCGCGGCCGTGAGTGGGTCGGGCACAATGCCCCGCGCCTTCAACTGCTGCACCACCACCGTGCAACTGGCGGCCGCGGCAGCGGTGATCACTTCGGCCCCGGGGATGGGGTCGGCGGTCTCCGGGTGGTGGTCGATGACCCGCACCGGACACCCTGCCTGAACGATCAGCTCCCCCACCTCGCCCAGGCGGCGCAGACTCGAGCAGTCCACCACCAGCACCTCTTCGATGTGCGCCCGCCGCAGCTCGCGCAGGCGGATCTCCGGCAGGGGGGGGCGTTCCACCTCCACGAACCGCCGCACCGCCGCCTCCTGGGAGCCAGGGAAGACGATTTGACTGCCGGGCAGCAGGAGCGTTGCCCCAACTGCTGCGCCGAACGCGTCGAAATCGGCCCCCAGGTGGGTCGTGACGAGCCGCACGGAGCTAGTGTAGAGCTTTCCCTCGCCCTGCTGCGCCTCACCGTCCGAGGTAAATGCGCAAAAGCCCCAGGGGCGACAGCACCGACCTCGCGGGCGCTCGGCCCTCCAGCACCAGGGCGAGGCGGCGCTGCACTGGCGGACTGGAGGCGGCCGAGGCGAAGAGAACCTCCAGCAGCCGCGGTACCCTGAGCAGCCGCTCCCCCAGCCGCCAGGCCTGCTGCTCACGGGCAAAACGGGCGCGAAGCTGGGTCCGGTACGCCGCGACCCCTGCTGCTCCCGGGTGGGCCAGGAGGCAGCGGGCTGCCAGCACGCCACTCTCCAGCGCTGGCCCCACCCCTTCCCCCGACAGGGGCCGCGCCAAGCCGGCCGCGTCCCCCACGGCCAGCACGTTCCCCCGCCCCACGACCACCCGCGGATAGGCGGTGGCGAGGGGAGCTCCCCGCACCTCCGCCAGGCCCCGGCCGCCGCAAGCGGCGGAGAACGAGGCCAGCGATGCCCGCAGCACGTGCCCCTGCCCGGGGCCAAAAAACACGCCACACCCCACGTTCCACTGGGTGGCGGAGACCGGGAAAGCCCAGGCGTACCCCCCCGCCGGTGCGCCATCCAGGGAGATCCACAACGCCTCCGGGGCCAACCGATCCAGCTCGCCGTACCCCCGGACCGCCACCGCCGAGGGAGGCAGTGGCGGCAAACCCAGCATCCGACGCGCTCCGCCCCCGGCACCGGTGGCCACCACGTACGCCTCGGCCGCCACCTCCACCACCTCCTCCCCCCGCGCCAGGGTCACCGTCTCGATCCCACCGGCCCGGCTCGCACCCTGGGTCAGGGAAGCCCCGCCCAGCACCTTGGCCCCGGCCGCCGCTGCCGCTGCCACGAGGCCGTTGTCCAGCCGGTGCCGGTGCAGCACGCGCGCCGGCACGGGCAGGGACAGCTCCACCCCGCCCTTCGTGCGGAAGCACACGCTGCCCACCGACCAGCCGGCGCTCTGCGCCTCCTCGACTCCGAGCTGCGCCAGCAGCGCCAGGGCGTCGGGGAGCAGGCCGTCACCGCACACCTTGTCGCGGGGAAAGACGGCGCGATCGCACAGCACCACCCGCGCTCCGCCCCGCGCCAGCGTCACCGCCGCCGCGGCACCCGCCGGGCCTGCCCCGATCACGGCCACGTCCGCCCGGAGCCTCATCCCCGCACGAACGGCTGCCCCGCCAGGCCCGCGAGCACCGCCACGAGACGCTGCCTCGGCGGTAGTTCCACGCGGCGACGGTACGCCCCCACGGGATCGCTGGCCACCAGATCCAGCACTCGCCGGTAGACGCCCCCCATCACCCGCACGGCTGCCCGCGAGTCGGCCTCGATGTGGTGCGGCAATTCATTGGCAGCGAGAAAGTACTCGCTCGCTCGCCGGCACTGGAAGGCCATCAGCCGACGGTACGCCTCGGTGTCCACCTCCCCCGCAAGCACCGCTCTCTCCTCCACCCCGTGTGCCTCCAGTTCGTCCAAGGGAAGGTAGAGGCGATCCCGCCCGGCATCCTCGCCCACGTCCCGGCAAATGTTGGTCAACTGCAGGGCCATGGCCAAGTGTCGGCCGTACTCGGCTGCCTGGGGATCGGTGGCGCCGAAGATGGCGAGGGAAATCTCGCTGATCGTCACCGCCACCAGCTGACAGTAGCGTTCCAGCTGCGAAAAGGTCGCGTAGCGCCGAAATGTCAGGTCCATGCGACACCCTTCGATTAAGCCCAAGAACGCCGAGCGGGGGATGGGGTAGCGTTCGAGCGCCTCGGCCAGAGCGCGGGTCACGGCGTGGGACGGATGGCCGGCGTAGGTGGCTTCCACCTCCCGCGCCCAGGCGTCCAGCTGCTCCTGCCGACGCTCGGGCGGGGTGTCCGTCCCCTCGTCCACCAGGTCGTCCGCCACCCGGCACACGGCGTACGCAGCGTAGACTGCCCGCCGCTTGTCGGCTGGCAGCAGCCGAAAACCCAGCGAGAAGTTGGCGCCACGCTGGTGCGTCAACCGACGCACAAAGTCGCGAACGGCGCTCACCCTTCCCTCCGCCGACACCACTGGCACAGCGCTCCGTGCCGGCAGCCACGCCGCTCCCGCCACACCCACCGGGCAACCGTGGCGAGGAGCGTCGTGGCAAGACGCGGCCGTTGGAGGCGCAGGAGGAAGTCGCGGAAGTCGCCACCGGCGGCCGCCCGGCAAAGGGCCGCCAACCCCCGCCGTCCCAGCGCTTCGAAGAGGCAGCGTAACCCCACAGAAGTCGCCATGGGACGCTGGAGACCGTTTTCGAAGGCCGCCCCGTCCCACTGCCCCAACAACCCGCCCACTGCCAGCGCCGCCGACCGCATGGCCAGGCGGTTTCCGAGCCCGAACAGGTAGTCCTGCACCCCCGCCGCCTCACCCACCCACCACCGCCCCGCTCCATCCTGGAGGGCCGTGGGGATGGAGAAGTTCATGTACTGCCCGCCCTCGTGCACCACCTCGAGGGGAAACTCACCCAGGACGTCGCGAAATCGCCGCCACGCCAGCTTTTGGGCCGCGCGCAGCGAAGCTGTGCGCCGCACCTGCGCCACACCAAACGTCCCGTGCCCGCCCAGGGAGAACAGGTAGGCGTAGCCGGTGGGCGTCACCGCCGGGTCGAAGAGCACCAGCGCCGTGTCCGCCAGCCGGGAGGTGAAGACCACCTCTCTCGCCACCCCATCCGCTTGCCGAGGGCCGGTGGCCACCACCTGGACATCCGTCGGCGGTTCCACCCCCCGCACGACCCGCCCCCCCGCCTGCTCCAAAAGCCCCAGCAGCCAGCTGTCCAGCGTGTGTTCGCCGGCGCCGCGCCGCACAAAGTACGCAAAGGGCCGCTGACTCGCCACCTCGAAGCGTCGTCCGAAGCCGTCCAGGAGGACGGCACGGTGCAGGGGGTGCACCGGCACCCCTCTCGGGAACCCTGCAGCAGCTAGCTCTTCCAACACGTCGGCGGGCGAGGAGCCGTTTTCCAGGATCTGCCAGCCACCGGCAAACCTGCCGCCAGCGACCGGCTTGCGCTCGTAGACGGTCACGTCGAAACCGGCCCGCGCCAGCAGGAGCGCGCTGGAAAGCCCGGAGAGGCCGCCACCGGCAAGAGCGACGGCTGGGTGCACGCGGGCATTGTACCCGTCCCGTCCAGCTCCGGAGCGCACCGCTCCCACCGCCTTGACACCGGCAGGCAGCGTGCTACCCTCGAACCGCAATTCGAGAGCCGCGGCAATGGCACCACGCACACCACCGAGAGCTCGTTCCGTCCTGCGCCAGCCCGAGGGTGCTTGCCGCCTCCACCCCCTCGCCCTCGTCGTGCTCCTGTTGGCGAGTTGCGCGCGGCACGCGCCAGCCCCTGCGGCGGTGGGGGCTAACCTGCTCCTGGTCACCATCGACACCTGTCGTGCCGATCGCCTCGGTGCGTACGGGGGCCCAACCTCCGCCACCCCCAATCTGGACCGCCTGGCCCGAGAAGGAACCCGGTTCGCGGCAGCGTGGTCGGCCGCCCCCCTCACCCTCCCCGCCCACGCCACGATCCTGACCGGGCTCCTCCCACCCCGCCACGGGGTCCGCCTCAACGGGGCCGCGGCGCTCCCCTCCACCACCCCCACCCTCGCTCACCATCTCCGCCGCAGCGGTTACCGCACGGCTGCCTTCGTGGCCGCCTTCGTGCTCGACCGGCGCTTTGGGCTCGCCGACGGCTTCGATCGCTACGACGACGAGATTGCTGCCGCTCGCACCCAGGCGGGTCTGGAGGCCGAGCGGCCCGGTCGCGAGGTGGTGGAGCGCGCCCTCGCCTGGCTCGCCTCCGGCGACACCCGCCCCTTCTTTGCCTGGGTCCACATCTACGAACCCCACGCCCCCTACGAGCCGCCCGAGCCGTTCCGCTCCGCCTTTCCCGCCGACCCCTACGAGGGCGAGGTGGCCGCCGCCGATGCGCTGGTGGGCCAGCTCTTCGCCTATCTCGAGAGGGAGAAGTTGGCCTCCCGCACGCTGGTGGCGGTGATGGGCGATCCCGGAGAGGCCCTCGGCGAGCACGGGGAGCTCACACACGGACTACTCCTCTACGAGGCGAGCCTCCACGTTCCCCTGCTGCTGCACCTGCCAGGTACCGTGCCGGCAGCGTGGGTAGTGGAGACCCCGGTGAGCCTTGCGGATGTGGCCCCGACCCTGGCGGCCGCTCTCGGCAAGCCCATGGACACGGCCGGCGAGCCCCTGGACGGCCGCAACCTGTGGAGCGACATCAGCCAGCGGCGCCAGCCCCAGGTTCAGGACCTTTACGCCGAGTCACGCTACCCAGCCACCTTTGGTTGGAGTCTTAGGCGGCGATTCGCAACGCCCACCACAAGTTCATCCTGGCACCCCAGCCCGAGCTGTACGATCTCGACCAGGACCCAGGCGAGCGCACCAACCTCCTGCCCGGGGGCCAGGCGCTGGCTGACCGCCTCATCCCCCGCCTGGTCCAGCTTGCCGCCGGGGGGAGACCCACCGCTGCGCCTCCCCTCGACGCGGAAGCCCGAGCCAAGCTGGCCAGCCTTGGCTACATCAGCGGTCACGACACCCTGCCCAAAGGCCAGGTCAAGGACCCCAAGGACATGGTGGGGCTCTTCCGAGATTTCGAGGAGGCGCACTGGGCCCTCCTCGCCGGGCGCCCCCGCCAGGCCCGGGAGCGCTTGCAACGGCTCGTCTCGGCCGACCCCACCAACCCAGTCTTCACCGGCCAGCTGGCCGATGAACCGCGCCATTGCCCTGGAGGTGGCTGGCCGACAGGCCGAAGCCGTGGGCGAGTACCGGCGCTTTCTTGCGGATTTGCGCGCAGGATGCTCGTTTTTCTTGCAGCGAGCCGTGGCCGCCCAACTCCTGCGGCGACTGGAGCAGCATCAGTGAGCCTGGCCAGCCGCTGCCCCCAACCAGGGAGGGGCACCGAGCCCCACCGTCGAGGTGGCTTCACCCACCCTCGCCACCCCCTACTCCGACCAGATCTCCCTGGGCTACTCCTGGCACATCAACAACTGGCTTGGCCTCAACATCGAGGCGGCGTCGGTGCGGTACCGGGACATCCCCTTCCGCTTCCGCGCCAACCTGTGTGTCGACGCCAACCACAACAACGTGTGCGAGCCGGATCTGAGCGAGCAGAACCGCTTCCCCGACTTTGGCAGCTTCCGGATCTGGTACGGCAAGGGGGAAGCCAAATACAACGGCCTCAACATCGGCTGCCGCGCCCGCCGCTCCGACCTCGAGTTCCAGGGCTTCTACACCTACTCCAAGGCCGAAGGGAACGTGCTGGCCGGAGCTGACGAGTTCCGCCTCACGCCCGGCGAGTACCAGGCCGACGTGGGAGGAACGAGGCTGCGCCGCGACCAGCTCGTCAACGCCTTGGACCCCGGCGCCAGCGAGAACTTTGGGCCACTCTACACCGACGCGCGGCACCGCTTCACCATTGGCGCCCTCTACCACGCCCCCTGGGGCATCCTCGTCTCCGGCATGTACCGGTACCGGTCGCCCTTGCCCTACACCAACCACGCCAACACCGACCTCAACGGCGATGGCACCATTCTCGATCTCCCACCCGGCGTGGAGCACGTCAACGCCAAGCGCGGCTTCTCCTTCTCCCAGTTCGATCTCCGCCCCGCCAAGGAGTTCCTGTTTGGCAATGGCATGGGGTTCGAGCTCATCGCCGAGGTCTTCAACCTCTTCAACGCCAAGAACCCGGCCCGCCCGGACCGCTTTGGCCACGCCACGGCTTACGCCGGCGACCCGCTCCAGGGCGAGCAGCGCCTCGCCCAGCTGGGGGTGCGCGTATCCTTCTAAGAGTGGACCGCGGCAGTGCAAGACGGGGCGCCCTCGCGGCGCCCCGATCTTTTCGGGGAAAGCTGCCAGCCGCCCGTTTACAATCCCGCCGGGGGGACGAGTGCAGCCTGAGGAAGTCCGCGCCGCGCTGGAACGCATCCTGCCAACGGTAGAGAAACCCGGCCGGTACCTGGGCCTGGAACGGCACCTGGTCCGCAAAGCCTGGGGATCGGTGGAGGTTCGGCTCCTGCTCGCCTTTCCGGACGAGTACGGCATCGGCATGTCCCACGTGGGGACGCGCATCCTCTACCACCTGGCCAACCGCCGGCCGGATACCCTGGCGGAGCGGACGTTCGCCCCTTGGCCGGACATGGGGCGCGCCATGCGCGCCGCCAAGATCCCCCTATACTCGCTCGAGTCTTACCGGGCCGTGGGCGAGTTCGACATCGTCGGCATCACCCTCCAATCCGAGCTCAACTACACCAACCTCCCCTACCTCTTCGAACTGGCCCAGCTGCCACCTTTGGCGTGCCAGCGCGGCGAGGAACACCCGCTGGTGGTGGCAGGGGGACCGTGCGTGGCCAACCCGGAACCGGTGGCGGAACTCTTCGACGTCGTGGCGGTGGGTGACGGGGAAGTGCTCCTCCCCATCCTTCTGGACCTCCAGCGAGAGGCCAAGCGGCACCACTGGTCGCGCCGGGAGCTGCTCGAGCGGCTCGCTGCTGCCGGTGGGTTCTACGTTCCGGCGTTCTACCGTTGGATCCCCGGCCCCACCCCGGGCGTCGGTGGTCGCTTCCAGCGTCTCGACGCTGCTGCTCCCGAGCGGATCCAGCGGCGCTTCGTTGCCCGCCTCGAGCCTGACCACGTCCCGGAGCTCCCCATCGTCCCTGCCGTGGAGGTGGCCCACGATCGCGTGGCGGTGGAGGTGGCCCGCGGGTGCACCCAGGGGTGCCGCTTCTGCCAGGCGGGGTTCTGGTACCGGCCGGTGCGCGAGCGTCACCCGGCGGACATCCGCCGCCTCGTGGAAGCCCAGGTGGAAGCCACTGGCCAGGAGGAGGTGGGGTTGCTCTCCCTCTCCTCCGCCGACTACTCCCACATCGACACCCTCGCCCGCGACCTGGCGGAAAGCCTGGCACCACGGCGTATCAGCGTTTCCCTCCCCTCTCTGCGCGCCGACGCGTTTTCCGTTTCCCTCGCCGACTCCGTCGCCACGGTGCGCAAGGCGGGGTTCACCTTCGCACCCGAAACCGGCTCCGACCGGCTCCGGCGCGTGATCAACAAGTCGTTCACCAATGCCCAGATGGTCGAAGCGGCGCGGGCCGCCTACTCGCGCGGCTGGGACGTGATCAAGCTCTACGCCATGATCGGCCTGCCCTCGGAGAGCGATGCCGACGTCCTCCAGCTCGCGGACCTGGCCGAAGCGATCCTCGCCGCCAGCGCGCGCCGGCGAGCCACGGTGCGGGTATCGGTGGGCGCCTTCGTGCCTAAGGCTTGGACCCCCTTCCAGTGGGAGGCGTTCGGCCCCGTGGAAGCGCTGAAGGCCCGGCTCGACGCACTTCGCCACCGCTTCCGTACCAGTCGCACCCTGCGGGAGCGCGCCCGCCTCAGCTGGTCGGAGCTGCGCCTCTCCGCCCTCGAGGCGTTGCTCGCCAGGGGTGATCGCTCGCTCTGCCGGGTGATCCTGCGCGCGTACGAGCTGGGGGCCGTCTTCGACGGCTGGCAGGACTGCTTTCGGCCCGATGCGTGGCAGCGGGCCTGCCAGGAGCACGGGGTGGACTGGGCGGCGCAGCTCGGCGCGCGGCAACTCGACGCCACGCTCCCCTGGGACATCCTCAACGCCGGGGTGCGCAAGGGCTACCTCAAGGCGGAACGCCGCCGCGCATTTACCGAGCGCGAGACGCCAGATTGCCGGTGGGGTCGCTGCGTCCACTGTGGCATCCCCGGCGACGGCGCTGACATCGTCCTCGCCTCGGGCGAAGCTGCTCGCGTCACCCCTCCCGCGGCCACAACCACCCCTCCCGCACCTCGCCAGCTCCCCCAGCCGCCGTTTCTCTCCCGCTACCGCTTCCGCTTTGCCAAGACCGGTGATGCCCGCTGGCTGTCGCACCGCAACGTTATGACCCTCCTGGAACGGGCATTGCGAGCGGCAGGGGCGCCGGTGCGCTACACGGCAGGGTACAACCCCCACATTCGCCTCTCCATGGGCCCGGCCGTGCCGGTGGGGTGGGAGAGCGTGGACGAGTACTTCGACGTGGATTGCCACGGCCCCATCGAGCCTGACCACCTGGAACGGGCCAACCGAGCCTTGCCGCCGGGGCTCGAGCTCCTCTCCTGCCAACCCCTCCCCGCCTCGGCCCCAGGCCTGGGCAAGGCTGTTGCCGCCTGCCGCTACCGGCTCCGGTCCACCACCCTGGCCGCTTCCTTCCCCGCCGCACCGCCCGCCGGCGTGGCCGGCATTCTGGCCTGGCAGCTCGAGGGCGATACCCTGCGGGTGACCCTCAACGCCCGCCCCCTCGACGGCCCCACCCCCTCCCTGCGGGCGGTGCTGGCCGCGTGCGGCGTCCCCGCCGCCCAGCTGGGCGAGGTGCGCGTGCTGCGCGAGGAAACCCTCCTCGACCGCAGCTGAACTGCCACCAGCCCCCTCCGTGGCGAGCCCCCTGGGAGGCCCCTGTCGAAAGGCCAACCTCACGTTCCTCCCAATGCCCCGCCTCGCCCAGCCGCGGGTCAGTGTCCTCGCCAGGGCAATTTCTGAAGACCCGTCTTCCCCACGGGTGGTCACACGTGACTGGGCGATAAGACGCACCAGCATTGACGAATCGACCACTTTCCGAAATTTGCGCGTGTACCTACCGCCAGAGGCCCTGCGAACGCCGCCTGCCTACGTTGTGCCCTTGGCGCTGGCCGTGCGCCGCGCCTTCGCCTCGATCCGCTCCTCGTCGTCGTCCTGCCTCTCGAGGGACGAGCTGGCGGGGATCTCGGTCGATCTTCAGCCGCTCCCACACCCCGGGCAGCAGCCAGGTGGCGTCCATCGGCCGGCTCTCGAGCAAGCGCGCCGGCTCTCCCTCGACCGCCGAGGTGGCGGGCTGGAACTCGTCGTCAGGTCCAGGGTGGCACCGTACGGCACCTGCTTGCTCTCCAGGAAGATGTGGTGCAGCCGCCCGGTCACCGACAAGGTGGGTTCTGTCCGCCTGCCGGCAGTCCCATCGTCACCGCCTCCGCCCTCATAGCCTGCGCCAGCGTGGCCACCAGGCCGATGCACGGATCCACGTCCGCCTTCACGTCGCGGGTAAACATGCCCTTGGAGAGCTGGCGCAGGATTCGGCCCTGGCGATCGTAGCCCCCCTCGATGCAGCCGACGCCCGACGAGAAACCAGCCGGAGCGGCAAACACCGGTTCGCGGATGGTGGTGTCGCCACTGGACCCCTGCGCGAGGTCCAGCTCCTTCACCGTCCCCGCCTGCACGGCTGCGCCCACTGCCAGGGCACCCATTGCAATGCTACCGCCACCGCTCCTGCTGCACCCCTGCGGCGTCCCCTATACTCCCGCCATGGATGGCCCCAAGGCGCTGCGCTGGATCGCCCTCGGCTCCGCGCTCTACGACCTGCTCCTGGCGTTGCCGCTGCTGCTCTTCCCCCGCCTCACCGCCAGTCTCTTCGGCCTCCCCGCCCCGCAACCGCTGGTCAACGCCCAGCTCAACGGCGTGTTTGCCCTGGCGCTGGCGGCTGGATACCTGTGGGCTGCCCGCGACCCGACCTCGCGGCGGGGCTACTTCTGGGCCGCCGGCGTTCTGGCCAAGGGTCTGGGCGCGTTCCTCTTCCTCTTCGACCACGTGGTTCGCAGTTCGCCGCCCGCCTTCCTCCTCTTTACCGTCACCGATGGGGGCCTGGCCATGGCCACCGCCGCCGCGCTCCTGGCCACGGGGGACGCGCCGGCGCCGCGCAGCGAGGCGGGGGCGAGGAACTAGTCGAACACCCCTTCCGCCGCCTGGTAGGCCGAGTGCACCTTCTCCACGACGCTGCCGAGCTGGCCCAGGTCAGTACCGGCACTTGCCGTCACCAGCTCCCGGGTGGCAGCACAGAGGTCGGCGAAGGCCGACCGCAGCTTGGCTTCGCGGGTGGCAAACCGCTTCGGTACAGCAGCTCCAGCCAGTTGGGTGCAGGCCTGCTCCAGGGCTGCCGCATCCTGGCGAATGGCATCCAGCTTCCCAGCTGGCCAGTCGTAGTGGTAGAGCCGGTAGAGCACCTGGTGGTACGCGTCCAGCTCCGCCATCACCGGCCGCACCAGGCGCACAAGACTCTCGTAGGCGGCGTGGAGCTCCTCCACGGCAGCGGCCAGCGCCGCCGCATCGTCCGCCCTTGCCGCGCGCTCGTACCGAGCCACGATCTCCCGCATTTGCTGCAGGCCCGCGTCCCACTTTTCCCGCTTGTCACGCAGGATTCCCGGCAGTTCCGCCTTCTCCACCACTGCCAGGTGCTGCTGCACCTGGGGCAAGAGCTCCTTCATCTTGGCCGTATCCCGCTCCGGCCACGCCTCGTGCCAGAGGGGGTAGATTACTTCGTGAAACGCAGTAAGCGCCGGCACCTCGGCCTTCGTCTCGCACGCCGCTTCCTGTCCGGCCGCCAAGCCAGCGCAACCTGCCCAAATCCAGCCAACCAGCACCACGCTCAGGACTCGTCGCATCTTCTTCTCCCTTTTCGAAACGCCGCGCTCGCGCGCGAGGGGTTAGCATATCATGACGCGGGTCCGGGCTAGCCCGGACAGCGTTCGACCGCTGGCGCCTCACGAACTCCACGGTTAGAGGAGAGGGAACATGCAGACACGCATCACCCAACTGTTCGGTATCCGCCACCCCATCTGTCTCTCGGGCATGAGCTGGGTCAGCGTTCCCCGCCTCGTGGCTGCCGTGTCCAACGCCGGCGGCCTGGGGATCCTCGCCACCGGCTCCCTCAGCTCCCGCCAGACCCGCGCCGCCGTGGCCGAGATCCGCTCCCTCACCGACAAGCCGTTCGGCGCCAACGCCACCCTCTTTTTCCCCGGCGGGCGTGACAACGCGGCGGTGCTCCTCGAAGAGCAGGTGCCGGTGATCAACTTCTCCATGGGCAAAGGGGACTGGATCGTGGAAGCGGCGCACCGCTACGGCGGCAAGGTCATCGCCACCGTCACCAACCTGGTCCACGCCAGGGCGGCTGCGGCCTACGGCACCGACGCCCTGCTCGTCACCGGGCACGAGGCGGCAGGCCACGGCGGCGAGGTGACCTCGCTGGTGCTCATCCCCACCATGGTGGACGCGGTGCAGATCCCGGTGATTGCTGCTGGGGGATTTGCCGATGGCCGGGGGCTCGTGGCCGCCCTCGCCCTAGGCGCGGAGGGGATCGCCATGGGAACGCGCTTCGCCACCACCCAGGAAAGCCCCCTCCACCAACGCTTCAAGGAGTTGTGTCGGGAGAAGAAGAGCGACGACACGATCTACTCGCCCCGCTTCGACGGCATCCCCTGCCGGATCATGCGCACCCCGGCGGCAGTCCGTGCGGTGCGCCGCGGGCTGGACCTCAAGCGGGCCGTGTTCAACGGGCGAGAGGTGGCGCGGCTGCTCGAGATGCCGTACCTGCGCCTGGCCCTGGGCGCCCTCGCCTCGGGGTGGAGGAAGACCCGCCAGCTCGCGCACATGGCCAACGCGTTCAAAGCGTTCCGGCTGGCAACTGTGGAGGGGGACGTGGAGCGAGGGGTGTTGCCCGTAGGACAGGTCACGGGGCTGATCTCCGACCTACCCACCGTGGCTCAGGTCATCGACTCCACCGTGGCCGAGGCGGAGCGAATCGCCGCCTGCCTGGGGCATCTCGCCGGCTGAGCGCTCTCGCGCCGCAGCTGCCTTTTCGTGCCGCAGCAGGAAGGCGTAGGCAAAGAGCTTGTACACCAGCTTGGCGGCGAGAAAATCCGGTGCCACGAGGCCGGGGATGGGGGCAAGCTCCACCACGTCGAAGCCGACGATGCGCTTGGCGAGAGCCACGCCGCGCAGCACCGCCAGCACCCGGTACCAGTCCAACCCCCCCGGTTCGGGGGTGCCGGTGGCGGGCATGACGGAGGGGTCGAACACGTCCACATCCACCGTGACGTACACCTCCTCCGGGAGGGCCTGGAGCACCCGCTCCAGCCAGGTCGCCACCGGCGAGCCCACGGCTTCGGCCGCAAACACGGTGCAGATCCTGCGAGCAGCAATGAGCTCCCTCTCCTCCCGGGTGAGGGAGCGAACCCCCACCTGGGCCACCCTCACGCCTTCGTCCAGGAGCCGGTGCATGACGCAGGCGTGGTTGTGGGGCGAACCTTCGAAGGTGTCGCGCAGATCGGCGTGGGCGTCGAGCTGGAGGACGCCCAGCTGCGGGTGACGGGAGCGCACCGCCTGCACCAGCGGTGCCGTCACCGAGTGCTCGCCCCCGAGGCCTGCGAGAAACTTGCCACCCGCCACGACCTCTCCGGCAATTTGCCGGATCCTGGCCAGGGTGGCCGCGGGTCCGCTGGTGTCCGGCACCACTGGCGGCAGCGTGGCCACCCCGATCTCCTGCCACGGCTCCACCCCCAGCTCCTCATCGAACAGCTCCAGGTGGGTGGAGGCCTCGAGAATGGCCAGGGGCCCCCGCCGTGCCCCGGGTTGGTAGGAGGTGGTGAGGTCGTAGGGCAGTGGCAGGAGCGCCGCTCGCAGCCCCTGCGGCGGGTGCCAGTCGGCCGGCACGCCCAGGAAAGAGAGGTAGGGCGCGTATAGGACCTCCGGGTCCGGCGTTCCCCGTGGCGCCTCGGTCATTGGGGCATTGCTCCCTCAGTCAAAGAGGAGCACGGCCGCAGCCACCACGGTGGCCCATCGCCCATCCGGCTTGACCACTGCCGACTGGGTGATGTTGCGGGTGACCACGATCTTGTTGGAGATCTTCCACAGCTGCCGCTTCTCGTCCCACGACTGGTTCTCGTCGAACTCGACCCCTAAGGTGGTGGCTAGCATCGAGGCTGCCAGGTCCTCCGCGTAGTCCCCCGCCTGCTTCTCCGTCTGGCCAAAGGCGTGGTGCTCCGAGAGGTAGCCGTACAGGCGTTTATCCGATGGGACGGCTACGCCCACCGAAGCGGCGATCATGCGGTGGGGCTCCTCCGATTCGCAGCGGCTCATCACCACGTAGGTGATCTGCCCAGGCTGCAGCTCCTCCTCCCCCTTCTTGCGGGAAATGATCTTGCAGCCGGGTGGGTAGATGGACGACACGGAAACCAGGTTGAGCGTGGCAATGCCAGCGTCGCGGAGGGCCAGCTCGAAGGACTGCAGCTTCTCCTTGTGGAAACCAACCCCCTTGGTGAGGTACAAGCGCTTGGGCACCAAGTTACGGATCATCGTCACCTCCACGCCTCCAGCCGCGCGAGCGGAGCGTGCGGAGGGTAGACGGAAAGGTGGCGAACATCAAGGTCTCGCCCGCTCCAACCCAGGCCCGTAGCGAGCGGTGCGCAGCGTTGGCACGATGCGCCCGACGCCTTGCACCCCTCAAGGGGTACCCCACCCTGCCGGGACCTTGGGGAAAACCGCCGGACCGGCCATGACGCCCACCACTGCCCCCGCCTCCTCCTCGCGCCAGCGCTCGAACACACCCTCCACGTCCGCCACCGGCCTCATCCCCAAGCGCTGCAGCAGCTCGCTGTCCAGTTCGGTGCGGGCCAGCACGTGGACCCGCGCGGTCTTCTCCACGATGCGGAGGGTGGTGTGGCCGTACTGGACGTACTCTTGGGCCAAACGGGCGGTGATGGCTTCGGGCCGCGGATCAGCGAGGAACGGCTCCATGTCGGGGGAACCAGCCCCGGCGCCGCAGGCAGCCACAAACAGCACCTCCGCCCCCGCCTCGGCGAACCGACACGCCGCGTCCAGGGCTTTGTGCGCCTGGATGAGCGTGTCGTCCACCGGCGCACCGCTGGCCGATACCACCAAGCGGCGGAAGGGGCCCGCCTCCACCTCGTACCACTCCCGCACGACCCCGCACGCAGCTGGAAACACCGCCTCCAGCGGTCCAGAGGCAGCCCAGGCGGGCCTCTCGTCCCCCCCAACGACCATCACCAGGGCCAGGTCCACCGGACGCAACGCAGCCGCGGCAGCAATCTCCTCCGCCACCGGGTTGCCCTCCCGGACCCCAGGCTCGCAGGCGGGGTGCCGCCGCGGTGGGAAGGTGCTCAGGTCGATGACCCGCGCGTGGTTGCGCTGGATCTCCCGGTAGCCGGCGACGCCGGGAAACACCATCTTGGGGCCGCCCCCGAACCCGGCCAAGTAGTGGTGCTGGACGAGAGATACGGAAATTGCAAGATCGCACTCCACCACCAGGCGGTTGAGCCGGATCTCCAGGCCGCTAGCAAGCCTCCCCACGCTCACCAAGCTGGCATCGTCGCGGCTGTCGTGCTGGGCCACCCGCACGCGCGCCGGGAGGGGACCGAGCAGGGCCGCGCACTGTGCAGCGCTCACTGGCGGGTGGGTCCCGCACGCCACCAGCACGGCAATCCCCTCCTCTGGCACCCCCGCGGCCGCCAGGCGCGCCATGAGCTCGGGGAGCACCTCCGGCAGGAACCCCCGCCGCGTAGCGTCCGGCACCAGGATGGTGACGCGGCGCCGTCCCTTGGCCATCACCTCCAGGGGCGGGCCGGCCAGGGGACGCTCCAGCGCCTCGGCCACCACCTGGCGGGCTGGGCTAGGGTGCCGTGGCGCTGCGGGGCTCAAGGGAAAACACCGCAGCCCGCGGAGATCCCCCACCAACGCACCGGTGCCGTAGGGGAGACGAACGATCACGACCCACCGCCGCGGCGGCTCCTCACTTCACGCCGGTACCGGGGGGCACCTCGCCGTCCACGCCCAACAGGAACGGGTCGCCCTCCACAGAGGCGGCCAGCACCATCCCCTGGGACTCGACACCCATGAGCACGGCCGGCTTGAGGTTGGCGACGAACACCGCCCGCCTCCCCACCAGCTGCTCGGGTGCGTAGCGCGTGCCAATGCCCGCCACGATCTGCCGTTGCTTCCCCTCGCCAAGATCCACCTGCATGCGGACCAGCTTCTTGGACTTGGGGATCCGTTCCGCAGCGGTGATGAGCCCCACCACCAGTTTGACCCGGGCAAACTCCTCGATGGAGATCTGCTCTTCCGCCGCGCCCGCCGGAGCAGCTGGCGGTGGCGCCACACTTTGGCCACCAGGTTCGGACGTTTCGTTCACGGTCACCTCCGCCAAGAACTCCTGAACATCCACGCGGGGGAAGAGCGCGCCTTCCTCCCCCAGCGGCGCGAGGGTCGGCAGCTCCCCCCAAGAGAGCGCCACCGCCGCTCGACTCTCGGGGGCGATGCCCATCTGGGCCAGGAGGCGTCGGGAGGTGGTGGGCATGACCGGCGCGAGCATGGCTGCCGCCAGCCGCAGCGCCTCCAGACTGTTGTACAGCACCCGCCCCAGGCGCTCCGAGGATCCCCCCTCGAGCTTGAAGATGGCCCACGGTTGCTTCTCGTTGACGTAGCCGTCCACCGCTGACACGAGCTCCCACACCGCCTCCAGCGCGCGGTGGAACTCCAGGCTGTCCATGCACGCCACGTAGCGCGCCACCACCTCGCCGCTCTTGTCGGCGAGCACGTTGGCACCGCACCGCACCGGCGGGGTGGTCCCGGAGTAGTAGCGACGGGTCATGGCCAGAACCCTGGCCGCAGCGTTCCCCAGACCGTTGGCCAGGTCGGCGTTGTAGCGCTGGAGGAACCCCTCGTCGGAGAACGAGGCGTCCTGCCCGAAGGTCATCTCGCGCAGCATGAAGTAGCGCAACGGGTCCGCTCCGAACCGCTCCAGGAGGTGGTCCGGCCGCACCACGTTGCCGAAGGATTTGGACATCTTCTTGTCGTCCCGCAGCCACCAGCCGTGGCCGTACACCTGCCGCGGCAGCGGCAACCCCGCCGACAGCAGGAAGGCGGGCCAGTACACGCAGTGGAAGCGCAGGATGTCCTTGCCCACCAGGTGGAGATCCGCTGGCCAGAAGCGCTCGAACAGGGAGGGGTCCTGGGACCCAAAGCCCAGAGCCGAGATGTAGTTGGTGAGAGCGTCGAGCCACACGTACACCACGTGCCGGGGATCGCCCGGCCAGGGGATCCCCCAGGGCAGCGACACCCGCGAGACGGACAGGTCCTTGAGCCCGCCCTCCACGAAGCGCACCACCTCGTTGTAGCGACTCTCGGGCCTTATGAAATCCGGATGGTCGCTATAGAAGCGGAGCAGAGGTTGCTGGTAGGCGGAGAGACGGAAGAAGTAGGACTCCTCCTCCAGCCACTCCACGGGGTGCCCCTGCTCCGGGCACTTCCCCTCCACGAGCTGCGTCTGGGGGAAGAACGCCTCACACCCAGCGCAGTACCACCCCCCGTAGTTCCCCTTGTAGATGTCGCCGCGCGCTTCCATGCGGCGGATCATCTCGTGCACCCCGGCCCAATGGCGGGGCTCGGTGGTGCGGATGAAGTCGTCGTTGGTGATGCCCAGCGCCTGCCAGAGCGGCGGGTAGCGGCGAACCACGCGGTTGGCCAGCTCCTCGGGCGTGATGCCCTGCGCCAGGGCGGCCTTGACGATCTTCTGCCCGTGCTCGTCGGTGCCGGTGAGAAAGCGGACCTCGCGGCCGCGCATGCGCTGGTAGCGGGCCACCACGTCCGCCACCACCGTGGTGTAGATATGGCCAATGTGCGGCAAGTCGTTGACGTAGTAGATCGGCGTGGTGATGTAGAAGGTCCTGCTGGTCAAAGCTCCTCCCGTCGCTCGCGGGTGGATAGGATAGCATTGCCCGGTTCTCCCTCACGTTGACCTCCCTTGCCGCCAGTGTTAGATTCCAAGCATGGAGGGACCTCTCGGACTCGACGATCTCCTCAAGTTCATGACCAAGAAGGGGGCGTCGGACCTGCACTTGAAGCCCATGCGCCCGCCGCTCTTGCGCATTGGCGGCAAGTTGATGCCAATCAAGTCCATCCCCCTCAAGCCCCAGAACATCGAGGAGATGGTGCTGCCGCTCCTCACCGAAGCGCAGCGGCACAAGTTCGAGGAGAAGCAGTCGGTGGACCTGGGGTACGGCGTGGCCGGAGTGGCCCGGTTCCGGTGCAACATTTACCAGCAGCGCGGCTCCATCGCGGCCGTGTTCCGCCGCGTGCCGTTTGAGATCAAGGACTACCAGGAGCTCAACCTCCCCGATGTGGTGGCCACCTTTGCCGACTACCCCGCCGGTCTCGTCCTGGTCACCGGCCCCACGGGCTCGGGGAAGTCCACGACCCTGGCGGCCATCATCCAGGACATCATCCGCAACCGCCCCTGCCACGTGGTCACCATCGAGGATCCCATCGAGTTCCTCTTCACCGACCACATGGCCACGGTTTCCCAGCGCGAGGTGGGGACCGACACCCCCTCCTTCAAGGAAGCGTTGCGCAACACCATGCGCCAGGACCCCGACGTCATCATGGTGGGGGAGATGCGCGACTTGGAAACCATGTCCACGGTGGTGACAGCAGCCGAGACCGGTCACCTCGTGTTCTCCACCCTCCACACCAACAGCGCCAGCCAGACCATCGACCGCATCATCGACTCCTTCCCCCCCGACCAGCAGGAGCAGATCCGCGCCCAGCTGGCCCAGGTGCTGCGCGCCATCATCTCCATGGAGCTCTTGCCCCGCAGGGATGGCCAGGGGCTGGTCCCTGCGGTGGAAGTCCTCGTCAACTCGCCAAAGATCGCCCGCCACATCGAGCACGGCGAGATCAAGGAGATCCACGACGAGATCGAGGACTCCGTGGCCTACTACCGCATGCAGAGCACCAACCAGAGCCTGGTGGCGCTCCTCGCCAACAACGCGATCTCGTACGAGGTGGCCATGGAGCGGTCCCGAGATCCCGCGGACCTCTCGCTGAAGCTGCGCAAGCTGTTCCCCGGCATCGAGGAGGCGCAGCAGGAGGGAAAGATGGCACCGTCACCCGGTGACTTTGCCTACATCATGGAACTGATGGAAGTGAAGAAGCTGTACGACGAGCAGGAGGACCGCTGGAAACAGCGGATGCAGGAGAAGGACGAGCTCATCGCCCAGCTGGAACGGGATCTCGCTGCCCTGCGCCAGCAGATGAGCAGCTCCGACGTCACCATTGCCGAACTGCGCAACCAGCTGGAGGCAACCCGCGCCGAGAGTCAGCGCACTGCCGAGGAAGCAAAGATCCGCACGGAGAAGCTAAACGAACGCATCCGCGAGCTCAATCAACAACTGATGGCCAGCGGCAAGGGGGGCGGCGAGAAGCCCACCACCGGTTTCTTCAAGCGCTGAGCTCCGCGGACCCACCCGTCCCTGGCTCGTGCGGAGGGGCAGTGAGCCACACCACCGACGCCCGCCGCCCCTCGCCGAAGAGGGACAGCTGGACACGCAGCACCCACTGACCAGCTTCTGCCAGCCACGGCCACTCCTCCGGCCACTCGATGGCCGTCACACCCGCCGGGTCTTCCAGGGACTCCACGATCCCCAGCTCCTCCCAGGGTGCACGGGGCAACCCCCGCAGGCGGTACAGGTCCAGGTGGTGCAGGCGGCGGATCCGCCCCGCCGGCACCGGATAGACCGCCTGCAGTGTGAAGGTGGGGGAGCACACCTCCTTGGGATCGCCCCCCAACCCCCCCACCACCCCGCGCACCAGGGTGGTCTTGCCGGCTCCCAGGGGGCCTTCCAACAGCAGCAGCGTCGTCGGGACGAGGCGAGCCGCCAGCGCCGCACCCAGCGCCTCCGTGGCTTCCGCGTTGGCAAGCTCCACTGGGCCTGCCCATCCCGCCATTAGGTACCCTCGCGCAGCTCGCGCTCGGCCATGCCCAGGTGAGCCGCCACCACCGAGGCGGGGACAGCCCCGCCGTACTGGGAGGCGGCGAGTTCCGCAGCCCGGCCGTGCAACCAGCACCCCACGACGGCCGCCTGCCGCCCGCTGGCGCCCTGGGCGAGCAGCGCGCCGATGACCCCGGTGAGCACATCCCCCGCACCGCCCGACGCCAGCCCTGGGGATCCCGTGGGGTTGACGAGCGGCACCTCCCCAGGGCTCGCCACCACCGTGCCAGCGCCCTTGGCCACCACGGTGGCCCCGCTGCGCCTGGCCGCCTCCTCGGCCGCCACCAACCGGTCCGCCACCACCGCAGCCGTTTCCCGCCCCAGGAGCCGGCCCAGCTCGGCGGGGTGCGGGGTCACGACGGTGGGGGCCTGCCTCCCCGTCAACCGCTCGAGGCGCCCCGCCAGCAGGGTGAGGGCGTCGGCGTCCAGCACCAGCGGGCCGCTCCAGCGCTCGAGGATCGTCTCGAGCGCCCGCCGCGCCCCCTCGCCCAGTCCGAGGCCAGGACCGATGGCAACGGCCGTGGCCTTGGCCAGGAGGGGTTCGAGCCCATCTCCCCGCACCGCCCCGTCCGCGTCGGCGGGCAGTGGGTCCACCATTGCCTCCGGCACCACCGCCTGCACTGGCGTGACTGCCCCCGTGGCGGTGGCCACGCTCACCAAGCCGGCCCCGGCTGCCACCGCACCCCGGGCCAGCAGGCCAGCTGCCCCCGCCCGCCCCAACCGGCCGGCCACGGCCACCAGGTGACCGAAGTGGCCCTTGTGGGCGTCCCGAGGCCGGGGCGAGAGCCAGCCGGCCGCATCGGAGCCCTCCACCACCCAGCACCTGGCCAGCTGCCTCAGCACCCATGGGGGGATGCCAATGTCCGCCACTGCCACGTCCCCGCACTTCAGGGAGGCTGGAGGCAGCACGTGGCACACCTTCAGCGCGCCGAAGGTCACCGTGAGCGTCGCCTCCACCGCCTCGCCGCTTACCGCCGCGCTGGAACCCGACACCCCCGAGGGCACGTCCACCGCCACCACCGGCAAACCGGAGCTGTTGATGGCCCGCACCACCTCCACCCACCGGCCAGCCAGGGGCCGCTCCAGACCGGTGCCGAAGAGCGCGTCGACCACCACCGCTGCCCCTTCCAGTCGGTGCAGCAGCACCCCCAGCTCCTCGCTGCCGTCGTGCACCGACACCCCAAAGCGCCTGGCCAGCTCCAGCTGCGTCGCCGCATCCCCCCGTAGCGCAGCGGCGGCAACCAGGAGCACCGCTTCCCCGGCAAAGCCCCGACAGTGGAGCTGGCGCGCCATGGCGAGACCGTCTCCGCCGTTGTTCCCCGGCCCCACGGCAATGACGATGCGCCCGCCGGTGGCAAAGCGTTCCGCCACCGCGCTGCTCACCGCCTCCGCCGCGGCCTCCATCAGGACCAGGCTCGGCAACCCCAACTCTTCGATGGTGATGCGGTCCGCCTGCCGCATCCCGGCACTGTCCAGTACAGGGATCATGGAACCTCCCTCTCCATGCTACTTCACCGTTCGCGGCACCCCCAACGGAAGGGCTGCTGGCGTCACCCTTTGCCTTGACACCCGCGCGCGGTGACGGTACCCTCCTCCTCCGTTGTCCGGACCGGCCCCGGCGGTTTGGGGTGCCCTCGAAGGAAAGTTCCCAAGGCCCTTTGAGGGGGAGGTATGCGGGTGGACCAGAGGCAGGTGGCCCAGGCGAGCAGGCGGCCGTTCACCCGGCAGGGATCCTGCCCTCGCCCCCTGCCGGGGTGTTTCTCCCAGGCCTCCCCCGTCGAAAGGAACGATCGCATGCGCACGAAACTTGGCCGTGTCGGCACCGTTGTCGCCCTCCTTGCCCTCGTGGCGATGGTCCTCCCTAGCGCCGCCGCTGCTGAACCTCCGGCCGATGTCCTGGTCGTGGCCGGCACCATCACCAACACCCAGGGGAAGCCCGTCAAGGACGTGGCCATCGACTTCTACGTGGACGGTAACAAGGTCGAACTCTCGGAGGAGGTCACAACCTCCAAGTCGGGCCGGTACGAGGCGGAACTGATCCTGCCCGCCAACACGCTCCCCACCGCGCGGGTGGAAATGGAGGCTACGCGGCCTTCCTTCGCACCCTCCGGGAAACTTGTGCTGCCCAACATCGTCAAGGAGCGGGTGGACGGGCACGGCCGCACCGTTTACCTCGCCCACAACAGCTTTATCCTCAAGCGCCAGATTACCCCGGCCTTCTGGATTGCCACCCTGGTGCTGGTGGCCGTGTACGCCCTGATCGCTGCCGAGGTGATGCACCGCACCCTTGCGGCCCTGCTGGGCGCAGCCGTCCTCCTCTTCGTTTCGTACACCGCCGGTACCTTCAACGCCGCGTACCGCGTCCTGTCCTTCGAAGAGGCCATCGCGGCCATTGACATGAACGTCATCTTCCTGCTGATGGCCATGATGATCATCGTGGGTGTGCTCAAGAAAACCGGCGTCTTCCAGTGGATGGCGTACAAGTCGTTCCAGGTGGCCCGCGGCAACGTGTTCGCCCTTTCGGCCGTGCTCATGTTCGTCACCGCGGTCATCTCCGCCTTCCTGGACAACGTCACCACCATGCTGCTCATCATCCCGGTGACCATCGAGATTGCCACCACCCTCAAGCTCAACCCGGTGGCGCTGCTCATGCCCGAAGTCTTCGCTTCCAACGTGGGCGGCACCGCCACCCTCATCGGCGATCCCCCGAACATCATGATTGGCTCCTACGCCAAACTCACCTTCCTGGACTTCGTCACGCACCTCACGGCAATCTGCGCCATTGGCCTTGCGGCAACGGCCGTGTATTTCCTGTACTGGTACAAGAAGGACTACCTGGCAGCCAAGGTGAGCGATACCGGGGCACTGATCGCCCGCCTGCGCGACGAGTACCGCATCACCAACAAGGTGCTCCTCATCAAAGCCGGCGCCGTGCTCGCCATCACCATCTTCCTGTTCATCGTGCACGGTGTCCTGCACATGGAGCCGTCCATCGCCGCCCTCATCGGTGCTGGCGTCCTCCTGGTCATCAGCGGCGTGGATATCGTGGAAATGCTGGAGCACGAGATCGAGTGGCCGACACTGGTCTTCTTCATGACGCTCTTCATGGTGGTGGCGGGCGCCGAAGACACCGGCCTCATCCAGATCATTGCCGACTGGGTCAACAACCTCTCCCAAGGGTCGGTGGTCGTGGCCATCCTCATGATCCTCTGGGTCTCGGCCCTGGCCTCGGCGATCATCGACAACATCCCCTTCACCGCCACCATGCTGCCCATCGTGGCCTACCTCACCACCAGCATTCCCGGCGCCGAGAACGGTGTGCTCTGGTGGGCGCTGGCGCTGGGGGCGTGCCTGGGCGGCAACGGGACCATGGTGGGGGCCAGTGCCAACGTGGTGACGGTGGGGCTGGCGGAAAAGGCGGGGCACCCCATTTCCTTCATGTACTACCTCAAGGTGGCGTTCGTCCCCATGCTCATCACCGTCGTGCTCTCCTCGGTCTGGCTGCTGGTGGTGATGCGCTGAGGCCAACCCTCCTCGCTCGCGCAACCCCGAGCAAAGCCACCGGCTGCGCGGGCACCACCCCCCCGCCCGGGGCTGGGCCGCTTGCTACGGGCGGGGAGGGTGACGGCGCAGGCGCGGATCCTTGCGTTCCAGCTCGCGCACCAGCTTGGCCGTCTCACGGCTGCGCCGCTGCTGCTCCCGGCGCGCCCGCTCCTCGCGCTTGCGCCGCACCGTCAGCACGAAGGCGGCAAGTGCCATGACCACCTTCCAGTAGAGCGCCGCCGCGGGCAGCTTCGTGCCGCTGAGCCGCGCCCCCCAGAAGTGCGCTCCCCCCACCATGGCGCGGGTGAAATCGGCCTTGCGCAGATCGGCAAAGGAAAACGTGGCGCCACGGCAATCGGCGCCGATCAGGTGGGCGAGCCGGAGGTCGGCGCGCGTGAAAACGGTCCCCGCCAGGTTGGCCATGATGAGGTCGCACCCGTACAGCTCGGCGTCGGCAAAGGAGGCCCCCGCCGCGTTGACCTCGCGCAGTCGCGCGTCGCGCAGCTGCGCTCCCACCGCCCACACCCCCTCCAGCGTCGCTCCCTCCAGGTTTGCCTTGCGCAGATCCGCCCCCTCCAGGCGTGCCTGATCGAGGCGAGCACCCCGGAAGTCCATGCCCGAAAGCGTCGCTCCCTTGAGATTGGCGCGCACCAGCGAGACCTTCCCCAGCTTGGGCAGACGCAGGTCCTGACCCTCCAGTTGCGCCGCCGCCAGCTGCGTGGCGTCGATCACTGCACCTTCGAGCGTCGCTTCGCGCAAATCCGCAGCCTGGGCATCGCACCCCACGAGGCGAGCGTTCTCCAGGTTCGCCTGGGCAAAGTTGGCGTGGTTGAAGGAGGCGCTCTGGCAATCGGCGCCCTTCAGGTTTGCCTGGGTGAAGTTCCCCTCCCGGAAGTTGCCTCCGCGCAGGTTGGCACCGCTCAGGTCGGCGCGGGCAAAGACCACGCGGATACCGTACGCACCCTCCAGGTTGGCTCCCGACAGGTCGACGCCTGAGAGGTTCACCCCTTCCAGGGAAGCACCGGCCAGCTTGGCCCGCGCCAGCTTGATCCCCGCCAGGCGGGCGCCGCGAAACGAGGCCCCGGAAAGGTCCGCCCCCGTGAGGTTGGCTCCCTCCAGCGAGGATCCCTCGAAGTTCACCTTCTCCAGCCGCGCCCCGCTCAGGTCGCAGTGGGAGAGGTCGGTCCCGCGCAGACTCGCCCCCACCAGGATGGCGCCCTTGAGCGAGCACCCCTTGAGATCGAGAAGATCCATGCGGACGCCGCTGCAATCCGCCCGGTCCAGGATGGTGGTATCGAACCGTGCCAGGTCCAGCTGGGCGCCCGACAGGTTGGCGTCGCTCAGGTCGGCGCCCTCCAGGCGGGCACGGTTGAGCGCTGCCTTGGACAGGTCTACCCCCTTCAGGTTGGCACCGCGCAGGTCAGCGTCCACGAAGTCGGGAACGATACGCGGGTTCTCCTGGCGGAACCGCGCCCAACCACCGCCCACTAGCAGCCGAAGGTGTTCCACGTTGGCCATGACGCCGATTGTAGCGAAAACCCGTCAGGCGGTGGCAACCTGCCGCCCGAGGTGCTGGGCAGACCACAGGGAGCTCTCCAGCACCTCCAGCTCCCCCCTTGCGGCAGCTGCCGCAGCAATTGCTCGTGCCGTTTCCAGCTCCTCCCGGTGGAGGAAGAGGTTCGCCACGCGGAACTCCGGACGTCCCCACTGCCGCAACCCCGTCAACTCGCCGGGCCCACGCAGGCGGAAGTCCTCCTCGGCAATTCGAAAGCCGTCGGTGGTGGCGGCAAAGATCTCAAGGCGAGCACGGGCCTGCTCGGAGCAGTTCTGGTCCACCAGCAGCACGCAGTAGGAGCGCCGTGCCCCCCGCCCCACCCGACCCCGCAGCTGGTGGAGCTGGGCAAGGCCGAACCGGTCGGCGTGTTCGATCACCATCACCGAGGCGCTGGGGACGTCCACCCCCACTTCGATGACGGTGGTGGCGCACAGCACCTGCACCTCCCCCCGGGCGAAGGCAGCCATGGTCTCCTGACGCTCGGCCGGGGCGAGCCGCCCGTGCACCACCGCAATGCGCACCCCCGGCAAGGCGGCGCGGACCGCGCGGGCGTGGCTCTCCACCGCCCGTAGCGACAGCTTCTCGGACTCCTCCACCAGGGGGAAGACCCAGTACACCTGTCCCCCCTGGGCGATCTCGCCGCGCAAGAACTCGAACAGCCGGGGGCGGGCCGTATCCTCCCGCAGCACCGTCCGCACCGGCTTGCGACCCGGGGGGAGTTCGTCCAGCACCGAGACCTCCAGATCGCCGTAAAGGGAGAGGGCCAGGGATCTCGGGATCGGCGTGGCGGTCATCACGAGCACGTGGGGGGAGATCCCCTTCTCCACCAGGGCCTGGCGCTGGGCCGCGCCGAAGCGGTGCTGCTCGTCGATGATGACCAGACCCAGGCGCGGGAACACCACCTGGTCCTCCAGCAGCGCATGGGTGCCCACCACCAGCCGCACCTGGCCGTTGCCGATCCCTTCCCGAATTGCCTGCTTGGTCTTCGCGGGCAGGGAACCGATGAGCACGGTGGGGCGGTAGGCGGTGGGCTGCAACCAGCGCTCCAGCGTGGCCCCGTGCTGCTGCGCAAGGATCTCGGTGGGGGCGAGGAGCGCCACCTGCACCCCCGCTTCCAGCGCCACCAGGGCCGTGAGCGCGGCGACGATGGTCTTCCCCGAGCCCACATCCCCCTGCAGGAGTCTCGCCATGGGGTGCGGTCGCTGCAGGTCGCCGACGATCTCGGCCAGCACCCGCCGCTGCGCCGCGGTGAGCGCAAAGGGCAACACGGCGCGGGCGTGGGCGCGCACCTCCTCGCTGATGGTGCACGCCACCGCTGGCAAACCCTGGCGGCGCAGGCGCTGCCGCTCAATCACCGCTGCAAAGGCCAGGAGTTCGTCCAGGGCCAGCCGGCGGTGCGCCGGGGAACGACGGGCGTGGTACTCCTCCAGGGCCTTGCTGCCGAGCCCTCCCTCTGCCAGGGGAGGGAAGTGTAGCTGCCGAAACGCCAGGTACAGGGGGGGCAGACCCAGTCCTTGCGGGATGAAGCGCTGCAGCGGATCGTCGCTAGGACCCAGCGCCTCCAGCGCGCGGAACACCAAGCTCCGCAGGCGGCGTCCCGAGAAGCGGCCAATGCGCCGGTACACGGGCACGACCCTGCCGTGGTGGATGGGATCCTGATCCTCGTCCTCGATCTCCCACTCGGGGGCCACAAGCTGCAAGCCGAGCCCGCTGCGGTGACGCCGCACCGTGCCGTGGAGCCACACCCGCTGCGAACGCCGGATGGACGAGGCCACGTAAGGCTGGTTGAACCACACCACCGGGATGCAGCCAGTCCCGTCGTCGAAGAGCGCCTCGGTAATGCGCAGGCGGCGGGCCCGCGCGTGCCGCTCCACCACCTGCGTGAACCGCCCCACCAGCGTCACCGTCACCTCGCTGCCGGGAAGCGCTGCAATTTTTTCGGGATTCGAGCGATCCTCGTAGCGGTGGGGCACCGTCCACAAGAGGTCGCCCACCGTGGCGATCCCCGCCCGGGTAAGCTCCCGCGCCCCCGCCGCGCCCACGCCCCGCAGCGCTGCGACGGGGTGGTGTAGGGTCACTCCCATCAGTGGCGAAGAACGGCCACCCGCAACGGCACCAGGGCAAACTGGACGGTATCGCCGTGGCGGAGCGGGTAGTGCTGCCCCGTTTCCAGCCTCTCCCCGTTGAGGAACGTGCCGTTGCTGTTGGGGTTGATCTCGCACACCCACAGCTCGCCGTGGCCCACGGAGCGGACGATCGCGTGGCGGCGGGAAACGGTGCGGTCGATGTCCAGGGCACTGAGATCGGCATCGGGCGTTACCCCCGTCACCGGGTCGTGCCGACCGATGGAGGTATCACCCACTGGCCGCAACGGGAAGAACCGCCCGGAGGGGTCGTGCACCAGCACCGCCCACCCCTCGATCCCCTGGCTCGCCGGCAACGGCGGCAGCTCTTGGCCCGAAGAGCCGGCCGCCAGAAGCTCAAGCCGGCGGTTGGCCTCGCGCAAGCGTTCGGAGAGCTTGGCCATCATCTGCATTGCCGCATCCGAGCTCCTGGTGAGGAGCGTCTTCACATCGGTCTTGTTCAACTTCAGCGCCACCACGTCGCTCACCGCCCGCGCCGTTGCCGATCGCTCCGGGTACTCCTCCAGGAGCGCCATCTCTCCAAAGAAATCGCCCTTTTCCAAGAGCGCCACGCGCTCCTCCACACCTCGCACCCGGCGGAGGATCTCCACCTGCCCCGCCAGGATCCAGAACATCTCGCAGCCTGCTTCCCCCTCCTGGAAGATGGTCTCGCCGCTTGCGAACACGACCTGCAGCTTTTGCAGCAACTTGCTCTTGACACCCACGTTGTCCGCCACCACTTACCCTCCCAGCCGCACCCACCGGCGCCGCGTGTCCACCTCCACTTGGATCCCCAGCGGGAACGGGGTGTTGACCGTCCCGTGCCCGAACGGCAACCCTTCCACCACCACGGCCGATGGGGGGGCCGCCTCCGCCAGCAAGGCGCGCCAGCGTTCCCGAAAACGCCGCTCGCCCCGGCCGCACCCCACGAAGCGTCCACCCACCAGAGCCACAATGCGCCCGAGTCTAGAGGCCAGGCGCAGTTGGGTCAACATGCGGTCGAGCCGGTACAGCGGTTCGCCCACATCCTCCAGAAACAGCACGACACCGTCCCAGTCGGGCTCGAAGCGGCTGCCGATCAGCGAGGTGAGCACGGACAGGTTGCCGCCCACGGCCACGCCGCGGGCCACTCCGTCCCGCACTACCTGGGCAGAGGTGAGTCGGAACAGCATTTCGGGCGCCTCGCCCCGTAGCCACTGGAACAGCCGCCGTGTCGAACCCTCGTGCCGGGTCAGCGTGGCCACCATGGGGCCGTGGAGGGTGGCGAGCTGGGTGCAAGCTGCCATCCCCGCGTGGAGAGCGGTGAGATCCGAAAACCCCACCAGCCACCCGCCCCAGCTGGTCAGCCGCTCCCAGGGCAGCCGACCCAACAGCCGTGCGCTGCCAAAGCCGCCCCGGCTTGCGAGGAGCGCCTCCACCCCCGCATCCAGGAGTTCCTCCAGCCCCGCCAGGCGCGCCTCGTCGTCCCCCGCCAGGTAGCCGTCGCGGCTGCGGACGTTCGCCGCCTCGACCACGCGGAACCCCTCCGCTTCCAGCCGCTCCACGCCGCGCCGCAGGCGAGGGATGGCCACTGGCCCGGCGGGGGCAAAAACGCCCACCCGGGCACCGCGCCGGAGCGGCAAGGGCAAGCGACGAACCGGCTTCACTGGAGCATTTTAGCCCTTCTCCGGAGGGGCGCTGAGAGCCGCAAAGGTGGCGAGCGTCACCAACTCCCTCTCAGCAAAGGCGAGCCTCGCCTGCCGCACCCACGCCCTGGCGTCGGCCGGCGCCGGCTCCTCGACCCGTTCCACTGGCGTCGAGAGCACGCCCTCGAGCCAGCGGCGCGCCCCCGCCGAGAGCACGGGCCAGTTCCCCCCTTGGGCGTGGGTCGGGCACAGGAACGTTTGCGCCCGCGCATCGTAGAACGCTTCGCCCGCCCCTAGCGAACCCCCGCACACCCCGCAACGGTCCAGCTCCGGCAACACGCCCGCCAGCCGCACCGTCCACACGCACGCGTAGTCCACCACGATCTGCGGATCGTGCCCTTCCAGCAGGGCGAGGATGCACCGGTCCACCAGTCGAAACGAAGCCTCGGCCCGCTGGCCCGCGGGGCAGAAGACGAGCGCCAGCTCCGAAAGCACCTGCCCGGCAGCCCAGGCCGCGGGGCGCTGGGCCAGGGCAAAGGCGGAGCGCACCATGGCGACCTCGTCCAGGGTGGCGAGCTCCGAGCGCGGCCGCTCGAAGTAGGTCATGCGCACCAGGGCCAGCGGCTCCAGCTTGCCGGCCCAGGGGGAGCGCGGTCCCCGCGCCCGCCGGACCAGCAACCGGAGCAGTCCACTGCTACGGGTGAGCGCAGCAACGATCAGGTCGCGCTCCCGGAAGGGGTAGCGCACGAGCAACACCCCCTCGTCACGACGGCGGGGCATGCTCACCGTCCGGAGCTGCGCTGAAGCTGGCGAGCACCGGCAAGAGGTGCGGTGCCAGCACGGCCGTGCGCCACTCCCGCCCGAGACAGCGGTGCAGCCCTTCCCTGTCGGCCACCCGTCCGTCCACCAGGGCTTCGAGGGCGGCGCGCGGGGCCAGCAAGGAGCCGTCAATGCCAAGCTGGGAGGCCACCTGATCGCGCACTGCCCTGAGCTGAGCTGTGCGTCGCTCCCGCTCGCGATCCACCCGCCGCGGCGGCGCCGGTGCCCGGGGCGGCGCCGGGGGCGGGGTCGCGAGGATCGCCAGGAGCTCCTTGCCAAAACGGCGCGCCAGCGCCTTTCCCACTCCGGCTCGCCCCGCCAACTCCGCCAGGGAGGCAGCCCCTTCCCGGGCAAGCTGCAGCAGGGTCTCGTTGCGCACTACCCGGAACGGCGCCACATCCAGCTCGGCTGCCACCCGTTCGCGCCACTGCGCCAGAGCCACAAGCCGGTCGCGGGCGACACCAGCCAGCTTGCCGGCGCCCGGGATCCGTTCGTGGGGCGCGGCTGGCGTCGAAGGCGAGGACCACTCCACCCCCTCCAGGAAACGACACTCCTCGAGCCACCACCCTACCCTCCCCATCTCGCTCAAGCGGCGGCGCAGGATCTCGGCGAGAGCCAGGAGGTGGGCGGTGTCGGCCGCTGCGTAGCGGCGCAACGTTTCCGGCAGCGGACGGCGCCTGAAATCGGCCCGCTGGTGCTCCTTGGCCACCACCACGCCGAGTTCCTTGAGGAGCATGGCCGCCAGACCAGTTCGCGGTTCTCCCAGGAGCTGTGCCGCCACCTGGGTATCCTCAAGCCCCCGCACCCGCGCCCCCAGGTCGCGGTGCAGCACCCGCACGTCGTAGTCGGCACCGTGGAACACCTTGGTGACCGAGGGATCCTCCAGCAACTCCACGAGCGGATCCAGGCCCGCACGCGACAAGGCCAGGGGATCGACGAGGGCGTGGCGCCCCGCAAACGAGAGCTGCACCAGACACAGCTTCTGGAAGTAGGCGTAGAAGGAGTCCGCCTCCGTGTCCATGGCCACGCGCCCGACGCTCCGTGCCTGCCGACACAGCTCTTGGAGAACGGCAGGTTGATCCACCCACTGGGGCAGGGAATTCGACACGCCTTTCACGCTCTCGCCTGGAGGGTGCGCCCTGCGCCACGCTGGAGGGGGTCGAGCACCCCTCGGGGGAAGCCGGGGAGGTAGCCCCGCGCGGGCAGAGGACTGCCCCCTGGGCGCCGGCCGCCGGCACCCGGGTGGTCACACCCGCCCACGGCATCGAGAGCGAAGCTGCCCCGACCGCCCCCGGTTTTGGGCCGGAAGGGGGTTGTCCCTGACCGCTCAGGGCGCATCACCGGTGTCGTACCCACCTAAAGCCCCTCTAGCTCGCGAGCTGAGCCCTGGACTTGGCGGCAGCAACGAGGCCGCCAAGAAAAGACTCCACCAGCTTTCCCGGCGGAAGGAGGCCGAGCTCCGGCAGACCGATGACCGCGTCGGGGAAGTGGTCCCACTCCCGCAGCGCCGCGCCAATGTCGATCCCCAACAGCACCGGCCGCCACCCTCCTGCAGCGAGTAACACCCGCTCCCGCAGCTGCCCCAGTTGCTGGCGCTCCTCCGCTCCGTCCCCCTCGCGTACCAGCGCCACCGCGTCGCAGCGCCCCAGAATCCCCTCCAGCGCACCGCGCGACAGCGCATCGGGCCTCGCCGCCAGGAAGCACAGCCGCCCACCACCCTCCACGGCCACCAGTCCACGCGCCACCCCCGCCGGGCTGCCGCTGCTCTCGCTCCCCCACGTCACGGACGGCCCGCCTGCCATGGCCGCCACCAGGCGCGGAGCGGTTTGCGTCTGCGCCGAGAGCACCAGCACCCAGATATCGGCCGGCTTGCCCCCGGTGCCGGGGCGGAGCACCCCCCCCACCTCTCGCATCAGCGCCTTGAGCTCGCACGGGACGATCGGTGTGGGCGCCGGCGCCACTTGGGCCACCGGCTCGAGCACGAGCTGCCGGCGTTCCGCCATGCGGAGCACCGCCCCCAGCACCAGGTCGTCGTCCACCAGCAGACGGGCAACGAGCTGGGGCAGCAACACTGGCCGCTCGATGGTGGCAAACACCTCGCGCTCCCAGGCATCCAGGGGGCGCAGGGCCCCTCGCCGCCGCCGCACCAGGGTCCGCGCCGGCGCGCCCGGGAGAGCCTCCAGGTAGCGGGGGAGATCGGCACGGCGGGCAGCGGCCCGCCAGTACAGCGACTCGAAGGAAGGCAGCGCCAGATCGAAGCCGACCTCCTCCCCCCCCTCGTACTCGGCCATCTGGAAGTAACCGTCCTCCCACACCAGCGCGTCGAGAAGCCGTTGGCGCGCCTGGAAGTCGAGGAAGCGCTGGACGTCCACGTAGCTCAAGGAGGTGCGTTCGAGGAGAAAACGCTGCAGGGAGGGCCCGGCGCCCACCCGCTGCCGCAGGAGGGCCTCCACCCGCTCCCGCTCCAGCAGGCCGGCGTTCAGGAGCAGCTCCCCCACCGACCGACCGTCGCCGGGCGAGAAGACCATGGTCACATTCCCCCCGCGAAACACCGTCACTACCACCGCCCCGCTCTCGGTGTGACGCAGCACCAGGCGCAGGTTGCGGGCGGAGGCCCGCGCCGCCTGCAGCAGACACAGGGGCGAGAGCACCGCCAGCGATCCCGAGGCTTGCTGCACCCCTGCCCGTCCTGGTACGGCCAGTGACCCCTGCGACATCAACATGACGGACGAGTTTCCCACACTGCGCCAGGGAAGACAACACCGGCTCGGAGCGTGTTGCACGGAATGGTGGAGGGGTGAGGTTGGGACCGTGGAGGGGACCGGCTCAAGGCGGTTGGGGCGTTCGATGGGGTTGCGGGCCGTGAGATCCTTGAGCGGGAAATGTTGGTGGCCGTGGGCCAATGGGCGGTGCTTAGTTCCCAAAGGGGGGGCCCTACGTTGCTCGCCAGGCGAAGCGGTACTCCTTGAGCAGGTTGTGCCCGGTGGTGATCAGCGCCCACTCGCCCCGGGCCTTCTCCACGCCCCGCAGCAGTACCCGCCAGAACCCTCGCCCAAGGTGAGCAGCCGGTCCAAAAGCTGGCGCAGCGCGTGCCTTGGGGTGAGAAAATCGAACGTCTCCGGGGAGTACGCCATGGTCAAGGCCGCTGCCCAGCGGGGGTGGATCGACGAGCGCACCGTCACCCTGGAAAACCTCCACGCCTTTCGGCGCGCCGGGGCGGACATCATCATCACCTACCACGCCAGACAAGTGTTGGCGGAGGGGTGGCTGTGACACCCTTCTCTGCTTCTGGTGGGGCCAGGCAGCGGAGTCGCTCCGAGGCGCTCTGGCAGCGCGCCCAGACC
>JACADV010000021.1 GCA_013388425.1 Thermoanaerobaculaceae bacterium
AGACAACGGTACCAGGTACGGCGTAGTTGACGAATTTGGCGAAGTCGTTGATTAGACGAATGTAAGATGGCAGAAGCGGGACGGTTGAGAGGGTTGGCAGGTGCGGATCGGCGACCGGGCGGTGCTGCGAGGAAACGTGGAGGGAGGGTGGCGGGGCGTCAGGCGTGAGTGCCAGAAGGTGGGGCCAAGGCGCCGTCGCGCAGGTAGCGGGCAAAGAGCGCGCCCCAGGGGGAAGTGGCCAGGAACTCCCGTTCCCGGCGGGTGCCGATGAAAGGGTGCCAGAGGAAGTCGTGGAAGAGGTACGAGCCGGCCACGAAGATGTACACCAGCGGCGTGCGGAAGAGGAGCTTCTGCAGGCCCTGCAACGGTCCGAACCAGAGCAGGTCGCCTACCCGGCTCGCCAGGTTGTCGCCCACGGAAAACCTCCAGTTTTCGGTGCCAATCTCGGGCTCGCCCACCAGCTCGATATCGCGCGGGTCGGCCACGCCAAGGCCGCGTTCGTGGGCCAGGGCGAGGTAACGGATGGACAGCGGGTCGAACCCCATGAGCCGGGCCGCCACGGCGTCGATGGCCACCTGGTCCGTCGCTGCCAACAGCACGTCCTTGCGCACCGGGATCATGGTGCGCGGTCCCGGCCCGTTGCCGGCGGTGGTACCGTCCATCACGGCAAAGAGGCCGGTGTGGATCTCTTTCTGAATGGTCAGCAGGTCCACCAGGGTTTCGTGGATCCAGGTGTGGGTGTAGTGCCGGCGCGTGGCGAGGAGCCCGCCGAACGCGTTCTTCATGGCGCCGGTGGTGGTGGTGTAGATGTGGCACTTGACCGTGGGCAGGTGCACGATGTTGGTGCCGATGAAGAACTCCGGGATGTGGATGCCGTGGGGGAACACCTTCGGCAGGGCCAAGAGCTCCCCGTGCGGTTCGTAGCGAACCCACTTCAGGTCGAAGGGGAAGCAGTTGTAACGCACCGGCACGCCGTGCCGCTCCAGGACGCCCACGTACCCGTTGAGCCGCTCCCCCTTCTTGGGATCCGTCACCACCGTGTCGTTCTGCACGCACACCAGATCCGCAAAGCCAGCCTGGCGCAGCGCCAGGATCGTTCCCTCCAGTTGCCAGGGGGTGGTGTTGGCGCCCGGGAACGGGTAGTGCCAGGAGATGTTGTCCTTGAGGATGGTGATGGCCCGTGGATCGAGCGCTTCCGCCATCCCAGCGAGCGTACACAGGCGCCCGACATCGGCGAGCACGGTTTCCGGTTTCGTGCGCAGGATGGCGACGCGACTCTTCACGGGGCACCTCCAAAGTGGACCACGGCACCGGCTGCCACGGCCCAGGCCGTTACCGCCACCAGGAGGGGGCGGTCGGAGAACAGCGTGGCCGTGGGGTCCTGCGCTCCCTCACGGTGGAGGAGCAGGAGGTAGCGCAGGATTCCGAAGAGCACCAGCGGCACGGTGAGGAGCAACGCCCGCGAGCCCACCTTGGCAGTGGTGTCCGGCGAGACGGTGTAGAGCGTGTAGGCCACCACCGTCATCCCCGCCAGCATGGTGACCACGTCGTGGAGAAAGGACAGGGGGTAGGTGGGGGTGCGTTGGCTGGGGTGCACCGCTTCGGGCATGCGCTTGCCAAAGGCCAGGAGGAGGGCGAGGAGGAAGCCGCAGATGACCAGCCAGTAGGAAATGGCCACTTGGATGGCCAGGGCCCCGGCCACCAGGCGTACCAGAAAGCCGGTGGCCAGCACCAGCGCCTCCAGGATCGGCACGACCTTGAGCAAGAGCGAGTACGCCGTGGTGATGACGAGGTAGGCGACCAGTGCCAGGAGCACGGGGGCACCCTGGGCAGCGGTGATGGCAAGGGCAGCCGCCACCAGCAGGCAGGCCCACAGGAGCGCGGCCGGGACCCGCATCTCGCCGCTGGCAATTGGCCGGAAGCGTTTGACGGGATCGGCCCGATCGGCGTCCCGGTCGAGGATGTCGTTGACGAGGTACCCGGCCGAGGCGGCCAAGCAGAAGGCCAGCGCCGTGGCAGCCGCCTGGCCGAGCACGGGGGGATCGAAGGCGTGGCCGGCGAAAACCGCTGGCGCGAGCACGAAGCCGTTCTTGAGCCAGTGCCGCAGCCGCATGGCCTTGAGCAGGGCCGCCAGGTGCTTCCCCATACGCCAGGATGGTAGCACCCGGGGGACCGGTGCGGCGGCGCCGGGTCTCGGTGGTACGATCGCCGGGGTGGCCCGCAAGGTACGCATCGACCAGTTGCTGGTGGAGCGGGGTCTCGCGCCCTCGCGCACGCGGGCGCAGGCACTGGTCATGGCGGGCAAGGTGCTGGCCGCCGGAGCCCGCGTGGACAAGGCGGGGCGTCTCGTGCCCCAAGACACGCCCCTGGAAGTAGTGGGCGCGGATCACCCCTGGGTGTCGCGGGGTGGGGTGAAGCTGGCGGCCGCCCTCGACGCCTTCGGCATCGATCCCAAGGGCAAGAGCTGTCTGGACGTGGGCGCTTCCACCGGCGGCTTCACCCATGTGCTGCTCGCCCGGGGCGCAGCGCGTGTGGTGGCCCTGGATGTAGGGCACGGCCAGCTCGACTGGCGGCTGCGCACCGATCCGCGCGTCGAGGTGCGCGAAGGCGTCAACGCCCGCACGCTCTCGCCCGAGGAGGTGCCGGGTCCGTTCCAGCTCATCACCGTGGATGTCTCCTTCATTTCGCTGCGCCTCGTGCTGCCGGCGCTGGTGCCGCTGCTGGCCGCCCACGGCGACCTCGTGGCCCTCGTCAAGCCGCAGTTCGAGGCGGGGCGGGGCGAGGTGGGCAAGGGTGGCGTGGTACGCGACCCGCAGGTGCGGGAGGCGGCCATTGCCACCGTCATCGACGCCGCGGCACGCGCCGGACTGCGTTGCCTCCAGCGCCTCGAATCACCGATCCTGGGTCCCGCAGGAAACCGCGAAGAGCTGGTGCACCTCAAGCACCGTAATTAGCCGCGCCGCGCGCCCCGTGCGGGGCGCGACTAGAGCGATGCACTACTGGATCCTTGACACACTGGTTTCAATCCGCGCGCCCCGTGCGGGGTATGCTCCGCGGTTGGGGTGGAACCCAACTCCAAGATGATCCCCGCGTGCGCGGGGGAGACGCGAGGGCCCGTCTTCCAGGTTGAAAGTCAGACGCGAGGCCCATCCGAGATCGCACGTCGCGCATTTTGGGAAAGCTGACCCTCGTACGGGGGCTCGCAGGGCTCGCATGGCGTAGGCACACGGTAGAGGATTGTGGGGTTGACATGGGCTGAATAACACGCCTCTAACATAGTTATGTACCTGTGAATCACCTCCCGCACCAACCAGGACGGCTCCCAGGCCGCCTGCGTACAGCTCGCGCACCCCCGCCGCGACCCCAGGACCCACACCCCCCAGGCCGAGATCCTGTTCAACAAGGTGATGGGGATCGCCGGGCCGCCGCGGTTCGAGCGGATCGAGGCGAACGCGCGGCGCACGGCCAGCGCCAAGGCCACAAGGTAGGCAGGCGGCGTTCGCAGGGCCTCTGGCTGTAGGTACACGCGCAAACTTCGGAAAGTGGTCGATTCGTCAACGCTGGTGCGTCTTATCGCCCAGTCCCGTGTGACCACCCGTGTGGAAGACGGGCCGTTCTCTCTTTCGAGAATTGGGGAATCGGCAGCGCGTAGCTCTTTGATATCCTCGTCAGCCTGCATCGGGCAATTTCCTGTCGGCCCATCGTTCCCACGTCAGCTGTTCGCCACTATTATCATTCTACCTGAAAGGAAACCAACAGAAAGGGGTCGGAGAATGCCGCAAGCGGGGTCGTGGTTTGGCGGCTGCTTGCTGGCAGGGCTGCGGGCGCGGCCCGCTGGGCGTTCTGCGGCGCGCTGGCGCGAACCCACCGGTGTGGGCAGACGGCGCTGCACGCTTTGCGGGCAGGGGGGTGGGCAGGGCAGGGTGCGGACGGAGCGAGTCGGATGTCGGCGGGGTGGAGGCTAGCGCTCGGGTTCGAGGCCCAGGGAGAAGACCCCTTCGCTGTCGCGGCGGGAGAGGCAGCGGAACGCCACGAGGGTGGTGGTCTTGGCCACCCCCGGCACGGCAGCAATTTCGCCGGTGACCAGCTCTTCCAGGCGCTCGTTGCGGGGCGTGCGGAGGATGGCGACCAGGTCGTAGGCACCGGCGACCGAGTACAGCTCGTGGACTCCGTCCCGGCCCACCAGCGCTTCGCTCACGCTGCGCATCTGGCCCGGGTGGACGTTGATGAGGACCACCGCTTCGAGCATCGTTTCCCCTCCCGGCAGCCCCGCCTCCGGGCCGCTACTCGCGCTTCTTGATCACCACCTCGATGCCGGACCCGGTTAGCAGCTCGGCAAAACGCTTGGCGTCAGCAACGCCGCCGACAATGCTGCCGTAGTGCATGGGGATCGCCACCTTCGGTGTGATGGCCCGTGCCGCCTGGGCTGCCTCGTCGGCGGTCATGACGTACGTCCCGGACACGGGCAGCAGCGCCACGTCGGGGGCGAGGCCGGCCATCTCGGGGATGTGGTCGGTATCTCCCGCGTGGTAGTAGGTGACGCCGGCCACGGTGAAGAGGTAGCCCACCATCCCCGCGCTCTTGGGGTGGAACTTCTTGCCGATGTTGTACGCCGGCACGGCCCGTACCGTGATACCCGCCACGGTGATTCGATCGCCGGGCGCCACCACCGTGATCTTGCCGCCCAGGGCCTTCTGCACCGCCGCTGGACCGACGAGCTGGGTCTTGGGCGTGCGGATCTTGGCAATGTCCTGCGGCGAGCAGTGGTCGAAGTGCTCGTGGGTGATGAGGATGAGGTCGGCGGGAGGTACCCCGTCGCGGATCTCGTAGGGGTCCACGTAGACGACCGGGGGGCCGTCGATGCGGAAGGTGTCGTGGCCGAGCCAATGGATGGCGTCCGTCATGGTGCCTCCTTTTCCGGCGACGGCGGCCAGGGTCGCCAGCAACGCCACGCCTAGACTGCTACGCATTGCCATGCCTCCTAGAGTTCGTCCGCCTTGGTGGAGATGGGGCCCCGGTAGTTGTGGACCAGGCGCACCTGCCCCACGAACGGGCCGAAGCCCCGGTACGCTTGCTTGATCCTGGTGAGAGCGTTGGACTTCCAGTCCACGTAGGGGTTGTCGATCTGCACCGGGTCGAGGCAGCCGCACAGCACCACCTTGGAGGAGGCGCAGAAGCGGCTCATGAGGGTCTTCGCCAGGTGGCGGTCGCCGTTCTGCAGCTCGTCCACCAGGACCAGCGAGTTCTCGATGTCGAGGCCGCGCAGGAGCGAGGTGGAGAGCAGGGTGAAACGCCCGGCTGCCTCCAGATCGCGCTGGAAGTCGTGGCCGTTGGCCAAGGAGACCGAGCGAATTGCCTGGAAGAACGGTTCGAGCCAGGGGGAGAGCTTCTCCTCGTGGCTGCCGGGCAGGTACCCCATCTCGAAGCGGCTCGAGGCCTGTTCGGGGCGCAGGAGGATGAGGCCGTTTTCGTAACCGGGGGTGGGCATGGCGAGAGGCTGGGAACGCTGGTGCACCTTGAGGGCCGAAGGCTGCCCGAACAGCAGGTAGAGGGCACCCACCACGGCCAGACGGGTCTTCCCGGATCCCGCTGGGCCTTCGAGCACCACCAGCTGGACGTCGGGGTCGAGGATGAACTCCAGCGCCAGGACCTGCCGGGGGTCCGCCGGCGTAAAGCCGAGGATGGTGCGGGGAAGCCACTGCTGGCGGCGGTTGTCCCAGTACTGGGCAAAGCGCAACTCCCGCGCCACGCCAGCGTCGAGATCCACGCGGGCGAGGATCTGCCGCTGGGGACCCGTGAGGATCAGCCCCTGGTTCCACAACGGGTGGGGCAAGTGCTCGGCCAGCAGTTCGAGGGGGACGAAGCGTTCGCGGGGCGGGGCGCTCGCGAGGAAGGCGTCTTCCACCGGGGCGTCCACCGCCAGCTCCACCGCCCCGTCGAAGACGTCGGCGGGGCTCGCCAGTTCCAGCTTGCCAAAGCGCAGCGGCTCGGCGGCGAGGCCCAGGGCGTCGCAGCGCAGCAGCATGTTGGAATCTTCGGAGATGAGCACCACGCGGATGCTCCCGTTGCCGTTGACCAGCTCTTGGATGCGGCGCGCCGCGTGAATGATGGCGTTGTCGCCGTTGCCGTCGGCGGGGGTGGGGGTGGGTGGCTCCCACGCCAGCACCCCGCCTGTGGGGGTGGCGCCGACCGCATCCAACGGCACGTCGCCGCGCAGCATGCGCTCGGGGTGGTGATGGATGAGACCGGCGTTACGGTAGGCCAGGATCTTGCGGGTGGCGACGCGAGCTGCGGCCCGCACGCCGTCGGACTTGCTCTTGCTGGACTGGAGTCGGTCCAGTTCCTCCAGGACCTGGTGGAGGAGCACCACGACGTTGCCGGGCTGGAGGAGTCGGTCAAGGGAGTCCGGGTTCTCCACCAGGGCGCTCGTGTCGGGGATGTACACGTCGATCGCCGCCATACACGAAGAGCGTAGCACAGGCAGTGCCGCCCTCACCGGGGGGAGCGGTGGGGGGCTTGCAGGAGGCAGGCAAAGTAGCCGTCGCGGCTCCGCAGGTCGGCCAGGGAGAGGGTGGCGCCGTGGCCGTCACGCCGCAACCCCCGGTACAGCTTGGCGAGTTCGAAGCGCTGTCGGAACAGCCACGATTCAAAGGGCTCGCCGTCCTGCACCCCCACCGGGCTCAGCGGTACCCGGAAGGCGTGGAAGAGGGCGTCCACCTCCTCGTGGAACAGGCCAATGTACCAGATGCGGGTATCCGGGGCCTCCAGGACGCTGGCCACGCACAGCCGCGGGTCCACCAGCGCCTCGGGCTTGCCGCTCTCGGCAGCGCCGCTTTCCCGGCCGGCCAGGCGCTGCAGGGAGTCTAAGAGCGACGCGCCCTGGGGCAGCGGCAGTGGGGGCTCGGCCATGGCTTCGAAGACCGCCATCTCGGCGACCGGGGTGGGGTCGAGCCCCTTGAGACGGGGGGTTCCCAGCAGCCGCAGGCCCACGTAGTTGCTGCGGCCGTCCTCGGTGGGGCCGGGGACGAGGAGCCAGCGCAGCCCCCACTGCTCCGCTTCGAAGAGGGGCTGACCGGCCAGCTCGGCCTCCAGTTCGCGGAGAAACGCCTCGGTGACCACCCCGCCCAGGTTGACGAGCTCCTGGTTTTCCGCCAGGAACGCCGCGTAGGGGCGCTGCCGCACGTGGTCGGGGTGGCGGCTCGCGTGGCGCACGGGCTCCAGGAACTCCAGGACGCGGTGCACGTCGTACCCGGCGGAGATGAGGAAATCGGCAATGTCCTCCACCTCCTGAGTGGTCTTGCCCGTGGTCAGGCGCGCCAGTTCCACGAGCCCGTGGCCCAGGAACTCGAAGTGCGGGGCCCCCTCGCCCTCGGCCACCATGGGCAAGAGGTGGTAGGTGCCAACGTTGACGGCCAACCGCAACCCCCGATCGAAGGGGAACCCCTGGACGCGGAACGTCTCGTAAAGCTGGCGCAGTTCGGCGGCGGCGAAGAAGGCGGCAGCGGGGCGGCGGGCCGAGAAGAACGCGCCGTCGCCCAGGAACTTCTCAAAGTGCAGGCGGTGCCGCTGGCGAATTTCCTGCACACGTTGCTGGAACCGCACCATGAAACGGAGCGCCTCGTCCTCGGCGCTGCGGCCGCGCCGGCGCAACCCCTCCAGGATCTGGGTGAACTCCACCAGGTCGTAAAGCAGGCCGTACCGCCGCACGGTGGAATCCACCACGCCGGGAGCGGCAAAGTCGAGGGGACGGATGGAGCTGGAGAGGCGGATCGAGCCCCCGCTGGTCTCGACCAGGAGGGTGTTGCCCCGCACCGTGACGGGGAGGAGACACTCCCGCAGGGCGGCCACCACTTCGAACCGCTTGAGGCGGGCCCCCAGGCTCTCCATGGCGGTGCGGATATCCGCAGGCAGTTTTTGAGCCGCTCGCCCCTCGAAGGTTTCCAGCAGGTCGAGGACGCCAGGGACGAAGATGAGTTGCCAGGAGGGGCACTGGGTGGCTTCGGGGGCGACCAGGGAAAGGGCGCGGGCAAAGGTCAAGTTCTCCTGGCGCATCTCGTCCAGCCACGCCACGGCAGTGGCCAGCGCGGTGTGGAAGCGCGACACGTCCAGGGCCAGACGGATGCGCAGGTACGGGTCGAGGTCGGCGAGCCGGGCGGTGGGCGCTGGCAGCAGGAACGGCAACACGTCCTCTCGCAGCAACCTCCCAAAGGCCAGGGTGCGAGGTGGGGGTTCGAAATCGGCCGAGCGCTTCAGCCGCCCCACCGCCTCCGCCTCGGCGCGGAAGGCGAGATCGATGTGGGCCTCGGCGAGGGCGTAGCGGATGGGGGCCAGCTCCGCCGGGCTTCCCTTTGGGGTATCCAGCCGGGCGCTGCGCAGGGCTGCGGTGGCTGCTTCGGTCATTTCCCGGGAGAGGGCAAGCCAGAGGATTTCCGGCAGGCGCTGGTTGTGGTCGTGCAGCAGGGCGTTTTCCAAGAGCTCAGCGAGGTGCTGCACCGCTGCACCACGCTGGGTCACGAGCCCCCGCTTCTCGGGCCGCGCGCCGCTGGCCACGGCCACGCGGTACCCCACCTCGGCGGTGATAAGCGTGGCAAGCTCGCGGGTGAAGCGTTGCCAGTTGGGGGAGGCGAGGAGCGGCCAGGCGGGCCCGTGGGAGGTGCGCTCGTCCTCGGCAAAGAGGGGGTACGGCTCGGGAACGCGGTCCGCCACGGGCCCAAAGTAGCGGCGCCACCCCCCACCACGCTCCTGGGGGGTGAGGAAGTGGAGCGACCTGGCCTCGAGTAGGACCTCCTCGATCGCCGAACGGGGCGCCTCCCGCATCGTTCCCCATTGTAGAGGCTCGCCACCTGGCCACCCCAGCGTTCAGTTGGCACGATCCAGGGCACGGTACGACACGGCCTCGGCCACGTGGCGCGGCAAGAGGTGCTCGCTCTCCTCCAGGTCGGCAATGGTGCGGGCCACCTTCAGGACCCGGTGGATCGCTCGGGGGGAGAGGGCCAGTCGCGTCACCGCCAGTTCCAGGAGTCGCTCCCCCTCCGCGTCGAGGGGGCAGTAGCGGCGGATCTCGCGGGGGGTGAGCTCGGCGTTGGTCCGTCGCCCGCTGCCCCGCAGGCGAGCCGCCTGCCGCTCCCGTGCCCGCTGCACGCGCTCGCGGACCACGGCCGAGGTTTCCCCCGCCGAAGCGGTGGCGAGCTGCCGGAAGGGGACCACGGGAACGTCCAGCTGGATGTCGATGCGGTCCAGGAGTGGGCCGGAGAGGCGGGCGCGGTGGCGACGCACCTGGAGGGGCGTGCAGCGGCACTCGCGGCGCGGGTCGCCCAGGTAGCCGCAGGGGCAGGGGTTGGTGGCGGCCACCAGCTGGAAGTGGGCGGGGAACTGGAGGGAGCCGGCAGCACGGGTGATGGTGACGGTGCCCTGCTCCAGGGGTTGCCGCAGCACCTCCAGGGCGTCGCGGCGAAACTCGGTGAGCTCATCCAGGAACAGGACGCCGTTGTGGGCGAGGGACACCTCGCCCGGGTGGGGGAGGTGCCCGCCGCCCACCAGGCCGGCTGCGGAGATGGTGTGGTGGGGGGCACGGAACGGCCTCTCTCGCAGCAGCCCCCGCGGCCTCGGGACGCCAGCGGTCACCGAGTACACCTTGGTGGTGGCCAGGGCCTCCTCCTCGGTGAGGTCGGGGAGGATGCCGGGCAGACGCTGCGCGAGCATCGTTTTGCCGGCGCCGGGGGGCCCCAGGAACAGGAGGTGGTGCCCCCCCGCGGCGGCCACCTCGAGGGCGCGCTTGGCGCGCTCCTGTCCGGCCACATCTGCAAGATCGAGGGGCGCACTCTGCGCGTGCCGCTCCCCCTCCGTACTGTCCCCGCGAGCTGCGTCGATGGGCTGGTCGCCGCGCAGGTGGGCGATGACGCGACCCAGGGAGGAGGCCGGGAAGACGCGGGCGCCGCGGATCACCAGCGCCTCGGCGAGATTGTCGGCGGGGAGGATGACGCTGGCGCCGGCCCGCGTGGCCGCCTCCACGATGGGGAGGACGCCGCGCACGGGCCGGAGCCCGCCGTCCAGGGACAGCTCGCCCAGCAGCCACGTCTCGGCCAGGGGCGTGGCGGGGAGGTGGGCGGAGCCAGCGATAATGCCGGGGGCGATGGCCAGATCCAGGAGCGAGCCTTCTTTGCGCTCCTCCGCCGGGGAGAGGTTGACGACGATGGAGCGTGAATCCAGGTGGCAGCCCAGGTGGCGGATGGCGGCGAGCACCCGCTCGCGGGCTTCGCGCACGGCCGTGTCGGGCAGCCCCACCACGGTGATGGCGGGCAGCCCGGGGCGAACGTCCACCTCCACCTGGACCGGGAGCGCTTCCACGCCCCGTGGCACGGCAGAAAACACTTTGGAAATCATGGCACCCTCCGTATGGAGGTGGCGTGAACGGGTACCACAAAACTATACCCTGCCACACCCCGTGTCAACCCCACCTTCGCGAGCGCCTGGACCTGCGGCCGGAGTCCGGCCGCGCTATCGTGGTGGCGTGGAGCCCCGGGTGGACCCCTTGGTGGCCGAGCTGCGGGACCGTCTCGAACGGGAGCTCGACCGCCAGCTGGCCCCGCCCTACGGCTGCTGGCCGTTGCTCGTGGGGCTTGTGGGTGTGCTCCTGGGTCTGTTGTTACTCCTTGACCAACTGTGAGGGTGCCCGCTCGCGCCCCTTGCGGGGAGCGCGGCCGGGGGAGCTATCGCGGCTCGTTCAGCGGGTAGCGGCAACAGCGCACCCTTGGCGTCGGGGATCGGCGACCCCCACGAGGGTGCCATCGCCCTCAACGGCAATGGCGTTGACACCGCCAAAGGCGGCGAGGTCGATGTCGCGCGGGGGAAAAC
>JACADV010000078.1 GCA_013388425.1 Thermoanaerobaculaceae bacterium
CGCTCCTTGACCTTGCCGAGGCCAAAGTGGTCCTCGTCCAGGACGCGGCGGGCGTTGGCCAGGTCCAGGTTGTCCTCGGACATGCGCTGCCAGGGCAGCCCCGTGAGCCAGTCCAGGTAGGTGCGGATCACCGAGGCTTCGGCCGATTCCGGGTTGGTGGTGCGCAGGCGCTTGAACTGCTTCTCCGCCTCCGCCCGCGCCTCTTCCGAGAGACCCTTGTCGGCCACCAGCTTGCGGTAGCGTTCGATCTCCTGCTCGAAATCGTCCTGCTCTCCCAGCTCCTTCTGGATGGTCTTGAGCTGCTGGCGCAGCAAGTACTCGCGGTGCGACTTGTCCATCTCGCCCTGCACTTGCGAGGTGATCTGCCGCTGCACCTCCAACAGCTGCAGCTCGCGCTGCAGGAACTCGTTGGCCAGGCGCAGCCGTTCCCCCAGTTCCGTGGCCTCCAGCACCGCTTGGGCGTCGGCGGGCTTGAGGTCGAGGTTGGAGGCAACGAGGTCGGCAAGCCGCCCCCCGTCCTCCAGGGAAGCGGCAATGAGCAGCACCTCGGGGGAGACGGGCTTGCCCAGCTCGGCGGCGCGTTCGAGCCCGGCGCGCAGGTTGCGCAGGAAGGCCTGGTGCTCCACGTTGTCGGGCGAGGTGGCAGGCTCCGCCAACCGGGTGATCTTGACCCGCAGGAAGGGCTCCTCCTGCACGAAGTAGTCGATACGGGCCCGCGCCAACCCCTGCACGAGGATGCGGATGCGGGCATCGGGGAGCTTGATCATGCGAACGATGACCGCCACCGTGCCCACGGTGTACAGGTTGGCTGGTGTGGGTTCCTCGACGTCGCCGTCGCGCTGGGTAACGAGCAGGAGGAGCCGGTTCTCGGCCAGGGCCTGGTCCACGGCCGCCACCGAGGGCGGCCGGCTCACCGCCAGTGGCACCATCACGAAGGGGAAGAGGACGGTGTCCTTGAGGGCCACGGCCGGCAGCAGGTCGGGGATGGCCACAGCTTCTTCTTGCTTCGGAACGTTCGTCTCGTGCGTCTCGCTCATGGTTCCTCTGTGCTGATGGGCAGGATGTGGACGCGGTTGCGACGATCCTCGATTCGGGGTAGCTCGATGCGGAGCACGCCTCCGCCCAGGTGCGCCCGCCCTCGCACGGGATCGACCGGCCCGGGAAGTTCCACGCGCACCGCGAACCGGCCCGAGGACCGCTCGACCCGCAGGTAGCGTTTCCCCGCCGAACGGTGCGGCTCCGGCGCCTTCCACCCCGTCACTTCCAGTTGGCGGTCGCGCAGCGACACGGTGATGTCCCGGGCCGGGACGCCGGGCAGGTCCACGAGGATGTGGAAGTGCTCGGGGCAGGCCACCAGGTCCACGGGCGGGGCCCAGGTCCCGCTCGCCTCCGAGAGGGCGTGGGCCAGCAGTTCGTCCACTTCCCGGGCCAGGGCCTCGATGAGCGGTACGCTGGTGCGTCGGCGTTCCACCGTCACCCCCTCGGGGAGGAGCGGAGCTTCTCCAGTTCCACTAGGAACTGCTCCACGTCTTCGAAGCGTCGGTACACACTGGCGAAGCGCACGTACGCCACCTGGTCCAATTTTCGCAGCTGCTCCATGAGAATCTGACCGATCTCCTCCGAACGGATCTCCCGCTCGTCCTTCCGGTTCACCGCCGCTTCCACGAGATCCGCGGCCTCCTCCAGTTCGCGCAACCCCACTGGCCGCTTTTCGCAGGCCCGCAACAGGCCAGCCAGAACCTTGCTCCGGTCGAAAGGTTCCCGACGCCCGTCCCGCTTGACCACCAGCGCCGGCACCTCCTCCAGCCGCTCGTAGGTAGTGAACCGCCGCCCGCAGCGAAAACACTCCCGACGCCTGCGAATCTGGCTCCCCTCGGCCAGTTCCCGCGAGTCCACCACGCGGTCTTCCAGGTTGCCACAGAAGGGGCAGCGCATCTACGTCCCTCCCGGGGGGCCGGTGCGGGAACCGCTGGGGGCCTCGCCCAGGGCGGCTCCGGTTGCGCCCAGGTAGGCGAGGCCAATGACCGTGATGGGGAAGAAGCACACCCCGTGGTGCACCAGGGCAAACGCCGTGGCAGTCTTGAGATCCACACCCAAGAGGGCGGTGAGGGCAAACTGGACGGCGGCGTGGAACCCGCCCACCCCAGCCGGGGTGGGGACGGCGAGGCCGAGTACCGACACGCCCAGCGCCACGAAGGTGGTGGAGAGGGGAAAAGTTTGGCCAAAGGCACGGCCGGTGAGTTGGATCTGGAAGCAAACTGGCAGCCACACGCAGGCGCTGGCGAGCCCCACCGCACCCAGCGTGCGCGGGTCCTTGACGGCGCCCAGGCCGTCCAGCAGGTGCTGGAGAAAACTCCTGGCACGTTCGCGAAACCGCGCCGGCACCCAGCTCAAGAGGGTCCGCGTGACACCCTCCGGGTGGCGCAGGAGCAGGGCAAGGAGGGCAATACCGGTCAGAAGCGCCGCGGCAGCCAGCGCCGCAGCTCGGACCAGGGCGGGGAGTGCCGAGGTCAGGAGGGTGTGGCGCGAAAGGGCGACCCCCACGGCAAAGAGGGCCAGCACCGAGGCCAGGTCCACGAGGCGTTCGGTGAGGATGGAGGCGAGGGTGGCGGCCGCCGGCAGGCGCGCCTGGGAGGCGAGGAGGAGCGGCCGGACCAGTTCCCCGGCTCGGGCGGGGAAGATGGTGGAGGTGGCAAAGCCAGCGGCGGTGGCGCCCAGCAGCTGGACGGTGGGGGCGCGTCCAGCGGGCCGCAGCAACAGCCCCCAGCGGATCGCCCGCAGGGCGTAAGACAGGAGCGCGGCGGCCACCGCCAGGAGCAGGTTGGCGGCGTCCACCCGGGCCACGGTGGCCAGCACCTCCGCCAGGGGGGCGCGGTGCAGGAAGTACCCGAACAGGCCAGCGGCCAGCAGCAGGCTGGCCAGGAGGCGAAGCGCGCGGGAGCGAGGCGGTCGCACCACGGGGGCAGGGTAGCGGGTGCTGGCGGTCCGGGCAACTCCTTCGAGCCGGCCCACGGCAGTGCCGGCCAAGGCAGGCGGGCAGCGTTTCGCGGCCAAGAATGCGGCCAGTGCAGGCCGCGAGCCGTTTGGAGTGCTGCGCTATGCGCTCCCTCTTGACTTTTTCGGGTATCGCCCCTATGTTGGCACAAAGGTGTTCGTGTGCGGGTGCAAACTCTTCGGGAGGAACGGTAATGCGCGGAACAGTGCGGGGACTTCTTCTGCTCCTGGCCGGCGTCGTTGTCGCCGGTACCGCGGTCGCGGGCATCAACGATCACGGTGTGACGCAGCCCACAAGCCAGGCCATCTTTGGCATCGACACGCCGGTGCCTGGCGCAACGGTGTTCGGTATCGTCGAGGTGCGGGGGTTCATCCTCGACCAGCGGGGCGTGGCCAGAATCACGCTCCTGGTGGACGGGACACCGCTCCACGACGCCGACATCAACCAGCCGCGCGACGATGTTCGTCGCAAGTACCCCCGGTTCCAGGGTGAACCGTTCCCCTTCGAGCCGGGGTTCGTCACGTCGTTCCTGGCCAGCAACTTCACCGACGGTGCGCACACCGTGGCGATCCGGGTCCTCTTTAGCAACTCGGACCAGGAGGTCCTCGGCGAGCGCACGGTCACCGTGGACAACAGCATCAACCAGGCGCCCCTGGGCGCTCTGGACAGTCCGCGGGACCCGGTCATCTACGGCATGCACGACGTGGTGTCGGGGGCGTACCCCATCGTCGGGTGGGCCATCGACGACCAGGGGATCCGCACCACCACCGCCCCCGACGGGCACCTGCGGGCGGACATCGAGGTGATGGTGGACGGCCGCGTGGTGGGGCAGTCGCTGTACGGGCTGCCGCGGCCGGACGTGGCCCTGGCGCACCCCGACGTGGCCGCGGCGGCCAATTCCGGGTTCCAGATGAACTTGGACACCACCCGCTTCACCAACGGCATGCACGAGATTGCCGTGCGGGCGTGGGACACCCTGGGCCACAACCGGATCATTGCGCGGCGGACCATGGTGTTCGACAACAACTACTCGACGCTGGGTCCGTTCGGGCGCATTGATTACCCCATGGCCAACGGTCACCTCTACTCCACCTCCTGCGTGGGGGGCGAGCCGCCCTCGGGCATCGAGTACGACGTGGGCAACCGCATCGAGTGGGTAGCGGGGTGGGTGGTGGATCAGAACGACCAGGACCGCTTCGCTGGGGTCAAGTACGTGGAGCTGCTCCTGGACGGGGTCATCCTCAAGTCCACCTCGCGCGACTGCGTGTTCCTGCCGCAGTTCTACATGGATGTGAACTGCTACGGCAAGGAGCGCCCCGACATTCTGTACCAGTACCCGCAGTTCGGGGCTGACGCCAAGTACGCGGGCTTCTTCTTTGCCCTGGACATCAACTACCTGGTGGCGTTGCCACCGTACGGGCTGGGTATCCACAAGGGACTCCACTACCTGGCCATCCGTGTGGGGACCCAGGATCCGGATCGGCCGCCGGTAATCATCGACACCATCCCGGTGATTCTGGAGTGCCCGGAGTGGGGCGGTTACCCCTCCTTTGGCGAGCTGGAACACCCGGTGAACATGGAGGACCTCCAGGGGGTGGTGCAGGTGACCGGGTGGGTCTACGATCCAGACATGGTACGCACCATCAACGTGTACGTGGATGGGATTCTGGATGGCTCCCTGCAGTATCCCAACCCGAACATGCTGATCCCCCGTCCGGACCTGGAGAAGAAGTACCCCTTCTACCCCAAGTTCGTGTTTGCCACGGCCGGTTTCCGCTATGACCTCGACACCAGCAAGTACGTGGACGGGGTCCACCAGCTGGTGCTGGAGACGGTGGATGCCGGGCTGCAGCACAACTACTGGGTGCAACGCCCGGTGGTGTTCAACAACCACAACTGACGGTGCCGAACCGAGACAGCCGCCCCGGCTCTGGCCGGGGCGGCTTGCTGTTTTTCGGGTGCGCTACCATGCGTGTGGAGGTGGCGGGGGATGAAGGCGTTGGGTTTCGCTCGACACGGATCCACGGTGGAGCTGGAGCTGTGTGAGCTCCCGTCTCCGACGCCGGGGGCGGGCGAGGTGCGGATCGCGCTCCGGACGGCCGCTCTCAACCACTTGGACCTCTTCGTCCTCAACGGCCTGCCCGGTCTGGTGCTGGAGTTTCCCCACGTGGGCGGGGCCGACGGGGCCGGA
>JACADV010000010.1 GCA_013388425.1 Thermoanaerobaculaceae bacterium
ACAGCCTGGGCTCGTTGAACTCTCCAGATCGTGCTCCCGGGTTCGACCCCGTCGCCACAGTTCGTGGTGCTCACCAGGCTCCCGGTCCAACTTGACATCGGGCTCGAGGCACCATCTCACTCCCAACCTGCCCGCCAGCCCCCCTCCTACCCTCTACCCGTTTCCTCCCCCGTTGCTCCGAACCCCTCCCGATGGAGAACTTGACAGCGGCGGAAGCGCCGAGGCACAGCGCTACGGTGTAGGCCACGAGAAAAGCCAACAGCAGGCGACCGGTGCCCACCGCCACGTCCTTAGCCAGCACATCCCCTTCGTGCTTCACACTGCCTATGCGCCATGCGACACACATACCTGTCAACCCCTCCCCCAAGACTGGGGGTGGGCAAGCGGCTAGACTGGTCTCGTGTCCGGAGTTCCTGCCGTTCCCCTCCTCGGTCGCCGCAACCCCCGCGTGGCGGAGCTGCGCTCCATCGTGCGCGGCGAGCACCCGCAGTTCACGGTGGTGGACGGCGTCAAGTTGGTGGCTGACATCCTCTCGCGCGGCGTGGGGGTGCAATCGGTGTTCACCACCCGCGCCCACCTGGCCGCCGTGCTCTCCCTGCTGGCGGGGAGGGGAGCCCACCCCGTGCCGGTCTTCCTGCTCGACGACGAGACCGCCTCCCGCCTCGCCCCGTCCCAGCACGGCCAGGGCGTGCTGGCGGTGGTGGCGCGGCCCTCCGCCCCCCTCGGACCCGCCCGCGTGCTGCTCTACCTGGACCGCGTGCAAGACCCGGGCAACGTGGGTGGCGTGATCCGCTCCGCCGCTGCCCTGGGGGCCTGCGGGGTTGCCTGTTCAGGAGGCTGCGCCGATCCCTTCTCCCCCCGCGCCATCCGTGCTGCGGCGGGCCAGTCCCTCCTCTTCCCCGTTCAGGCCAACGCTGCCTTTCCCCCCCTCGCTGACGCGGTGGAGGCCGCTGGCGGCCAGGTGGTGGGGACCGTGGCGCACGGGGGAGTGCCCCTGCCGCGCTGGGCCCCCCGCCTCCCCACCCTCGTCGTGTTCGGCAACGAAGGGAGTGGCCTCTCCCCGAGCGTGGCAGCGCGCTGTTCCCTCGAGGTGTCCATCCCGCTGCTGCGCGGCGTGGAGTCGCTCAACGTGGGGGTCTCCGCGGCCCTCGTCCTGGCCCACCTGGCCCGTGTTGCACCCTCCCCTATACTTGAATCGTGGCACGGAGGTGGGAATGATTCGTCATCGTGACATCGAGCAGCTGCAGGAGCTCTCCCAGGCGCCGGGCAAGACCCTCACCCTGTACCTCGACGTGGATCAGACCAACGCCGCCAACCGGCGACGCCAGTTCGAGACCCACCTCAAGGACCTGCTCCGCCAGCTCCGCGCCGCCAACCCCGACGACGAGGAGCTGGCAGCCGTCATCCCCGAGGTGGAAGAGATCGTCAAGCGGGTGGAGCCCACCGGCCGCACGCTGGTGCTGGCCCGTCACCGCGGCCTTGGCGTGACGTTCCGCAAGGTGCTGCGCATCCCCCTGCCCTCGGGGGCGTACTGGGGAGTGGGGGCGTTCCTGCGGCCGCTCGTGGAGGCCCTGGACGAGCACGAACGCTTTGGCATTGTCATCGTGGACCAGAAGCGGGCGCGCCTGGCCACCGTGTTCTTGGGCGAGGTCGAGGAGCACCGGGACCTCATCTCGGCGGTACCACCTCGACCGGATGCACCCACCTCCGACAAGCTCCGCTCCCAACCTCGTATGGAGCGCCGCCACGACGAGAGCGTTTCCAACCATGTGCGAATGGTGGCCTCGGAAATGGCGCGCATCCTGGATCAGCTGGAGGTGGACCGGCTGATCATCGCTGGATCGGTGGAGGTGGCATCGGAACTGGCGCGGCAGTTACCAAAGCGGCTCCGCGGCAAGCTGGTGGAACTCCTGCCGCTGCCGGTCACCGCCAGCACCGAAGAGATCCTCGCCCGCACCGCCGAGGTGCAGGCGCGCCTGGAACGTGCCGAGGAGCTGCAGGTGGTGCGCGACCTGCTCAAGGAGGTCCGCAAGGGGGGGCGAGCGGTGGCCGGTTTGTCGGCCACGCTGGACGCCGTGAACCAGGGTCGCGTGTGGAAGCTCGTGTACCTGCACGGGCTGAAACTGGAGGGGGGGAGCTGCGCCGACTGCCAGGTGCTAGTCCCACCCGCCGACCAGCGCTGCCCGCTCTGCGGGAAGGCAGTGGCGCGGGAGGAGCACCTGGTGGACCGCATGTCCCGGGCGGTCCTGGAACGCGGCGGCCACGTGGAAATGGTGGACGGCCCTGCCGCCGAGGCGCTGCGTCAGGTGGCCGAGGTGGCCGCCATCCTGCGCTCCTAGTGGACCCCCGCGGCCGCTTCCGCGCAGCCCCCAGTCGGGAGAAGCTACGCTGCACCCACGCCGGAGTGGCGGAACGGTAGACGCACCGGACTTAAAATCCGGTGGGCTCCAGCCCGTGCGGGTTCGAATCCCGCCTCCGGCACCACGCCTCGCTCGCCCCCGGGCGAGCCGCTACTTCTCCTCTTCCTCTTCCAGGGGTGGGAGGGCGTAGAGCAGGTACTCCTCGCCAAACGGCACGACGGCAAGGCGACGGTGACGCTCCACCACCTCTGCCCGCGGCCACCGGGCCCCCGTGCGGTCCACCGCGGTGAACCCCCAGGGAAGCTCCGCCCCTTCGGGGGCGAGCCATTCGGGCAGCACCAGCTGCGGCTGCTCCTCCTCCTCGGGAACCGCCTGGAAGACGATGCCGTCCACCGGCTGCCGCTCCAGCAGCGTCGCCGCTGCCGCATCGGCGGTGCCCGCGGCAATCTGCTCCTCGAAGACCTCCGTCAGGGCGTCAGCCGCTGGCTCCAGGTACTCCTTGGCCCCGGACAGTTCGGCGTAAATGCCCAGGTGGTAGACCTGGCCGGCCAGCGCGTCGCTGGTGCCAATCCACGCCTCCACGCTCTTCTCCGGCTGCTCCTCGGGCTCCATCAGGAGGGTTTGACCGAACAGGCGATCCCGCGCCGCGAGACCGGCCAGAATTTCCTCAGGTCGTGCCGCCGGTAACTCGAACTCCCACTCCCGTTCCAACGTCTTGGGCATCTTCGTCTCCTCTCGTCGCGGCTGCTGCCACCGGCAGAGACTAGCGCACGTTGGTCACAAAGGGAAGGTGAGCGCCAGAGCCAGGCTAGCGGCGGCGCCACGCCGCCCAGTCGGCGAGCGAGCGGGGGACGAGCACGCGGTCCCGCAGGGCGGCGATCGCCTCGGCTGCGGCAAACGCCCCCGCCACCGTGGCCACGTAGGGCACCCCGTGTTCCAGAGCGCCCCGCCGGATGGCCACCCCGTCACGCCGTGCCCGCGACCCGCTGGCGGTGTTCACCACCAGGTGGAGCTCGCCGTTCACCATCAAGTCCACCGCGTGGGGCCGCCCCTCGGAAACCTTGGCCACCACTCGCGTGGCGATCCCCTCTCGGGCCAGCGCCTGCGAGGTTCCCCGGGTGGCGGCCACCTCCAGCCCCAATTCTAGGAAACGGGCCGCCAGGGCCGGCGCGCGCCCCTTGTCGGGGTCGGCCAGGGACAGGAAGACGGTCCCGGCCACCGGCAGGCGCAGCCCCGCCCCCAGTGCAGCCTTGGCGTAGGCTTCCCCAAAGCTTTAGCCGCTCCCCATCACCTCGCCGGTGGAGCGCATCTCCGGTCCCAAGCGCGGGTCCACGCCGGGAAACCGCTCAAAGGGGAACACTGGCATTTTCACCGCCACACCCATGGGGATGCCGTCACTGGCACCCAGCTCGGAAAGCCGCGCGCCGCAGCACACCTCGGCGGCCAGGGAAGCCCACGCTACACCGGTTGCCTTGGCGATGAACGGCACCGTGCGCGAGGCGCGGGGGTTTGCCTCCAGCACGTAGACGTTCCCGTCCTTGACGGCCAGCTGCAGGTTGAGCAGCCCGACCACTCCAAGCTCCAAGGCGAGCAGACGGGTGATCCTCCGGATCTCGGCCAGCGTTTCCAGGGACAGGGAATGCGCCGGGAACACGCAGGAGGAGTCCCCCGAGTGCACCCCGGCCTCTTCGATGTGTTCCAGAACGCCGCAGATCACCACGTCGTGCCCGTCCGCCAGGGCATCCACGTCGATCTCGATCGCCCGCTCCAGGAACCGGTCGATGAGCAGCGGGTGCTCCAGCGAAGCACCCACCTCCCGCGCCCAGTACGCCTCCAGCTCCTCGCGTCGGTACACCACCTCCATCCCCCGCCCGCCCAACACGTACGAGGGACGGAGCAAGACTGGATACCCGAGCCGTTCAGCCGCCTCCCGCGCCGCCACCAGCGTCGCGGCCACGGCACTGGGTGGTTGCCGCAGCCCCAGGCGAGTTACCACGGCGGAAAAGCTCTCCCGGTCCTCGGCGCGGTGGATAGCCGCCGGTGGCGTCCCGAGGATTGGCACCCCGGCCCCCTCCAGGGCTCGGGCCAGCTTCAAGGGCGTCTGGCCGCCAAACTGCACCAGCACCCCCGCTGCCCCTTCCCGCTCCACCACATCCACCACCTCCTCCAGGGTGAGGGGCTCGAAGTAGAGGCGGTCGGCCGCATCCCAGTCGGTGGACACCGTCTCGGGGTTGCAGTTCACCATCACCGCCCCAAAGCCGCGCCGCCGCACACCGGCCACGGCGTGGACGCAGCAGGCGTCGAACTCGATGCCCTGGCCGATGCGGACCGGCCCCGAGCCGAGAATCACCACCGCCGGGCGGTCGGCCTCGGGAACCTCGTCACAGGAGCCGAAGGTGCCGTACAGGTACGGCGTGTGGGCCGCAAACTCCCCGGCGCAGGTATCCACCTTCCGGTACCGCCGCACCACCCCTGCCGCCCGCCGCCGCGCGGCAATTTGGGCGCTCCCCAACCCCCAGATCCTCGCGAGCTCCTCATCCCCGAAACCGAGGCGCTTGGCCGCCAGGAGCAGACGCTCCTCCCCCCACCCGGCCCGGTGCAGGAGCTCCTCGGCGGCCACCAGGCCCGCGATGCGCCGCACGAACCAAGGGTCCCAACGGCACAGCGCCGCCACCTGCTCCGCCGGCCACCCCCGCCGCAACGCTTCCGCCACCGCCCAGAGTCGGCGCGAGTTGGGAACGCGCAGAGCGCCCTGCAGGCTGTCGTCGTCGGCCGCCTACAGCGCTGGCGGCGCCGCCAGGGAGTGGGACCCCCCTTCCAGGGAGCGAACCGCCTTCAGCAACGCCTCCTCGAAGGTGGTACCGATGGCCATCACCTCCCCCACCGCCTTCATGGAGGTGCCAAGCACATCGGCAGCATCGGGAAACTTCTCGAAGGCGAAGCGGGGCATCTTCACCACCACGTAGTCCAGGGCGGGCTCGAAGGCGCAGGGCGTGGTGCGGGTGATGGCGTTGGTGATCTCGTCCAGGCGCAGGCCCAGGGCCAACTTGGCTGCAATCCGGGCGATGGGAAAGCCGGTGGCCTTGGAAGCCAAAGCGGAGGAACGGGACACCCGCGGGTTCATCTCGATGAGCGCCCACTCGCCGCTCGCGGGGTGCACGGCAAACTGCACGTTGGCGCCACCAGTTTCCACCCCCACCGCCCGCAGGCAACGGGCTGCCGCATCGCGCAGGACCTGGTACTCCTGGTCGGTGAGCGTCAAGGCCGGGGCCACGGTGATGGAATCGCCGGTGTGGACCCCCATGGCGTCCAGGTTCTCGATGGAGCACACCACCACCACCGTGTCCGCCCCATCCCGCATCACCTCCAGCTCGAACTCCTTCCAGCCCTCCACCGCGCGTTCCACCAGCACCTCGCCCACGGGGCTGGCAGCCAGGGCAGCCCGGATGGCCTGGGCGTACTCCTCGCGGTTGTAGGCCATCGCCGCCCCCAGGCCCCCCAGCGTGAAGGAGGGGCGGAGCATGGCTGGGAACCCCACGAGCTGGGCAGCCCGCTCGGCCTCGCTCAGGGAGGTGACCGTCACCGAAGGGAGGACCGGCAATCCCACCCGCCGCATCACCTCGCGGAACCGTTCGCGGTCCTCGGCGGTCCGGATGGTCTCGGCATCGGCACCCAACAGGCGCACTCCCAACCGGTCCAGAACCCCCTCTTCGGCCAGGGCCACGGCCAGGTTGAGCGCCGTCTGTCCGCCCAGGGTGGGCAGCAGCGCATCGCAGCGTTCCTTCTCCAGAATCGCTGCCACCATCTCCAGGGTCAGCGGTTCCACGTAGGTGGCGTCGGCCCGTTGGGGATCGGTCATGACGGTGGCGGGGTTGGAATTGATCAGCACCACCCGAACCCCCTCCTCCCGCAGCGCCTGCACCCCCTGCACCCCCGAGTAATCGAACTCGCACGCCTGGCCGATCA
>JACADV010000029.1 GCA_013388425.1 Thermoanaerobaculaceae bacterium
CGACTGCTCGATCCGGCAATCTGGGCGAGGTACACGTAGGCGGGCCAGAAACTGGGGTCCTCCTGGCGAGCCCGCAGGAACAGCTCCTCCGCCGGCGCCAGGCGCGTGCGGGTGTAGGCCTGGAGGCCGTCCCGAAAAGCCCGGGCTGCCTCCAGCGAGGCGGTCCGGCGCACCAAGAAGCCGTGCAGGGCATCGTCCGCCTCCATCTGGCGCCGGATCGTCTCCAGTTGGAGGGCCGCCGCCAGCCGCTTGGCCACTGCATCGCCTGCGATGAACGCGCCCGCCGGGCCCACCGGCTCGTCGATCACCGCCACGATGGCGCCACGCTTGGGGTCCTCCACCGTGACGTGGAGCCGCTCGCCCACCCCCGTACCGGCAGCGCGGATGTACACGGTCACGTCCTCCTGCCCCTCCAACACCGCCTGGACCCCCTTGGTCTGGGCCACGACAAAGAGCAAGCGCTCCCGCAGCCGCTCCGCAAACTCCCTCGAGCCGGCACCGGCGCGCCATCCACCCGAAGCCACTGCCACCCGCAGGTCTCCCTCCAGCGGCGCCGTCCGACGAATCTCGCCGTGTCCCCGCCACAGCAGCGCCGCCAAGGCCACCAGCACCGCTGCACCAGTCGCCGCCACGGTCGCGGCCAGAACCCTTCTCCTCCCCACCTGGGTGGCCGCCTCCAGCGTCCGGAGCACCTCGGCCATGCTTGGCCGTTCCTCCCGGCCACGGCTCAAGCACCGGCGCAGCAGCCGTCGTACCGTCCGCGGCGTCTGCCGCGGCAGCCCCTCCAGATCGGCAGCGCCCCCCAGCACCTTGCCCACGATTTCCGGGACGGAAGCGCCCTCGAACACCCGCCTCCCCAGGAGCACCTCGCCAAGGCAGCAGGCAAAGGCCCACACGTCGCACTTCTCGTCGCACTCCTCCCCCCGCACCTGCTCGGGAGCCATGTAGGAGGCGGTGCCCACCACCATTCCGGAACTGGACACGGCCTGGGTGATGTCACTGTCCCCCACCTCCTCCCGACGGCGGAAGAAGCGCGCCAGCCCAAAGTCCACCACCTTGGCCTCGCCCTGCTCGGTGAGGAGGATATTGGCGGGCTTGAGATCGCGGTGGATGACGCCGCGCGCGTGGGCCGCCCCGAGGGCACTGCCCACCTGCGACATCACGCGCAACGCTTCCCGCACCGACAGCGGCCCGCTGGCCAGCCGACCGGCCAGGGAACCCCCGTCCACCAGCTCCATCACCAGGTAGCGGATCGGCTCGGCACCCCTGCCCGCCACCTCGCCGGGGGTGGCAGGGACCCACTCCCCCACCTCGTAAATCTGCGCCACGTGGGGGTGGTTGAGCGCTGCCAGCGCCCGCGCCTCCCGCTCGAAGCGGCTGACCCGCTCCGCATCCCGCGCCACGTGCTCCGGCAGCACCTTGAGCGCCACCTCCCGCCCCAGCCGGGGGTCGCGGGCGCGCCACACCTCGCCCATGCCGCCCTTGCCGAGGAACGAGACGAGTTCGAAGCGGTCGATACGCTGGCCGGGTTCCAGCATGCTCTCCCCATGATAGTCCGAGCTGGCGGCGCGCAGCCCGAGCTCACCCTGGCGTGCCGCCGGTGAGCCCAGGGGGGACCTCCTCGCCCGGCAGCGTGGTTTGGCCCGCCACGGATTCCAGGCGTTGGCCCAGCCGCCCAGCCAGGCGCTCCGCCTCCTCGAACTTCCCCCTGGCGGCGTCCAGGTGTTTCCCCAGGAGCCGGAACGCCTCGGCGAACCGCTCGTACTCCCGCTGCAGTCGGCCCAGCTCCCCGAGAATTTCCCGCGCCCGCGCCTCTACCTGCATCCCCTTCAGGCCGGCAACGATGGTCATCAGGTAGGCGTACAGGGAGTTGGGCGATACCGGCACGACCCGGCGAGAAGTGGCGTAGGCCAGCAACGAACCCTCTGCGCCCAGGGTGTCGTCGCGGATGATCACCTCGTAGTACACGTTTTCCGCAGGGATGAACATGAGGCCAAAGTCGTACGTTCCCTCGCCGGGCCGGATGTACTTCTCGGCGATCTCGTCGATGCGCGCCCGCACCGCCCGCTCGAACTCCCGCCGCGCCGTTCGCCGCGCCGCGTCGTCCTCGGCCATCGCCAGGCGCTGGAACGACTCCAGGGGGAACTTGGCGTCCACGGGCACCAGGCGGTCGCCCAGGCGGATCACCGCATCCACCTTCTGCCCCCCCTGGAAGGCGTACTGGGTCGAGAAGTAGGGCGCGGCCAGCACCTGGCGCAGGCATTCCTCGAGCTGCGCCTCGCCCAACCCCCCGCGCAGTTTCGGCGCCTTGAGGATGCCCTGCAACTCATCGATCTCCCGCCCCAGGGCTTCCATCCGCGCCGCCATCTCCGCCACCTGCCCCAGCTGACCTTTGATTTCACCGAAAACCTTGGTGGCACCTTCGAACTGCTGCCCCAGGTTGCGCTGCGACTCGCCGAGCTGCGTATTCACCGCCTTGACCAGCCCCTCCAGCTGCGCCTGGAGCGTGCGCCGCGCCTCTTCCAGCTCGCCGCGCAGAACTTCGCCAGTTTGCCGCTGCCCCACCTGCACGTGCTCGCCAAACTCACCCAGCCGCGCGTGGAACCGCTCCACCGTGGCGGCAAACTCCGCCAGCGCGTCGCGCTGCCCCTGCACCACGGTGAGGGCCAGGCGGCCCAGCTCCTCGCGCATCCGGCTCTCCTGCCGCGCAGCGCGCACCAGCAGCACCACCGGAATGGCCAGCACCACCAGCGCGACCAGGACGAGCCCCACCGTCTCGCCGCTCACCGTTGCCTCGCCTCCTCCAAGGTCCGCACCCCACCCCGCCCTACCCGTTGCGGCAGCACCCCGCCCTCCATCCCCAGCAAGGCGCGCACCGCAGCTTCCGCCTCGCTGGCGAGGGTGCGTCGGTCGGTGTGGGGCGGGAGCAGTGGTGGCGCGTACATCACCGTGGCGTCCACCGTGTGGTGCGCCCCCAGGGCCAGCAGGTGCGAGAGGAACGGCTGGTTGTCGTACCAGCCCACCACCTCCCGCGAGCTGGTGGTGATAGGTTCCCCGTCCAGTGCGTCGTAGCGGATCGCCGCTGGTACCACGGGAACTGCCGCCTCCACCGCCGCCTGGAAGATTCCGGTGCGGAAGGGCAGGATGCCGGTCCCGTCCGTGGAGGTGCCTTCCGGAAACGCAATCACCGTCGCGCCCGCCTGCAACGCCGCGGTGACCTGCCCCACCCCGCGGTACCCCGCGCGCCGGTTGTCGCGGTTGATGAAAATGGTTGCCCCGGACGCGGCCAGCGACCCCAGCACTGGCCAGCGCCGCATGTCGTGGCGAGCGGCAAAGATGCAGGGGAAAAGCCCGCCAATGGTAACGATGTCCACGTAGCCCTGGTGGTTGGCCACCACCAGGCTACCCGAGCGCGGCCGCTCCCCCACCTCCGTGGCCCGAACCCCCAGACACCGCCCGCCCAACCGCGCCCACCGGGCAATGTAGGGGGCGGTGCGCTTCCACCGTTTGGGGAAGGGTGTCAAGACCGCGTGGAGCCCGCTCGCTACCACCAGCCACGAGCCCACCACGAACCACTGCAGTCGCAGGAGGGCACGCACTCGGTCCAGGCCAGTCACAGCGCCCTTGTACCACACTCCGAGCGCGCCTGCGGAGGTCCCAGGTCCTCCGGCCCGGCCCGCAGCTGCAGGTTGGCTCGGCCAATTCCCGGCCGGGGTAGCCTTGCCTCCCCTCTCGTGATAGATTTCACAGCGGTGCGGTCGTCACCGGCTGGAGGATCTGTATGTCCGAGATTCGACCCTTTCGCGCGCTGCGGCCGCGACCCGAACTGGCCCGCCAGGTTGCGGCACCCCCCTACGACGTGATCTCCTCCGAGGAGGCGCGCCAACTCGCCGCAGGCAACGAACTCTCGTTCCTCCACATCACCAAGCCCGAGATCGACCTCCCCCCCGAGGTGGACCTTTACGACGATCGGGTGTACGCCAAAGGGGTGTCGAACCTGCGCCGGCTCATCGCCGAAGGCGTGCTGATCCGCGAGGACACCCCCTCGTACTACGTGTACCAGCAGCGCATGGGGAACCACGTGCAGGCCGGTGTGGTGGGCGCCGCCTCCTGCGCCGAGTACGAACAGGGGCTCATCAAACGCCACGAATTCACCCGCAAGGACAAGGAAGACGATCGGACCCGCCACGTGGACGAGCAGAACGCCAACGCCGAGCCGGTCTTCTTCACCTACCGCCAGCGGCAGGAAATCGACGCGTTGGTGGAGCAGGTCCGGTCCACCCAGCCCATTTACGACATCGTTACTGAAGACGGCATCGGCCACACCGTTTGGATCGTCCCCCCGCACCTCACGGACGCCGTCACGGCCGCGTTCGCCCAGGTCCCGGCCCTGTACGTGGCCGACGGCCACCACCGCACCGCTTCGGCGGCCCGGGTGGGTCTGGAGCGCCGCGCCGCCAACCCACACCACCGCGGGGACGAGCCGTACAACTACTTCATGGCCGTTCTCTTCCCCCACGACCAGCTGCAGATCATGGATTACAACCGGGTGGTCAAGGACCTGGCGGGCCTCACACCCAACCGGTTCCTCGCCCTCCTCGCCGACAAGTTCACGGTGGCACCCACCGACACCCCCCGTCCGGCCGCCCCGAAGCAGTTCGGCATGTACCTGGACGGGCGATGGTACCGCCTCACCGCCAACCCCGGCACCTACCCGGAGAACGATCCGGTGCGCTCTCTCGACGTGTCCATCCTCCAGGAGAACGTCCTCGCGCCGTTGCTCAACATCCGCGACCCGCGCACCGACAAGCGCATCGACTTTGTCGGTGGGATCCGTGGGCTCGGCGAACTGGAGCGGCGGGTGCGGGAGGGGTGGGCGGTGGCGTTTGCCCTCTTCCCCACCTCCCTGGACCAGCTCATGAGCGTGGCCGACAGCGGCCAGGTCATGCCGCCCAAGTCCACCTGGTTCGAGCCCAAGCTCCGCTCGGGCCTGCTGGTTCGCACCCTGGATGTGTGGTGAGTTCGGGATCTCCCGAGAAAGGAAGGTCGGCATGCTGATCCTCATCTGCGACGCCTTCGATGCAGCCCTCCCCAAGCGCCTCGAGCAGTTCGGGGAGGTAACCGACGACCTGGGCCGCCTGGCGGAGGCCGAGGTTGCCCTGGTTCGCTCCAAGACCAAGTGCACCGCCGAATGGATGGCCGCAGCTCCCAAGCTCAAGCTCATCATCCGCGGCGGGGTGGGCATCGACAACATCGACGTGGCCGCCGCCAAGGAGCGCCACATCGAGGTCCGCAACACTCCCCAGGCCTCGGCCATTGCCGTTGCCGAGCTGGCCTTCGCCCTCATGATCGCCGTCCCCACGCGACTCATCGAGGCGCACAACGCCCTGAAGCTGGAGGGCAAGTTCCTCAAGAAGGAGATCAAGCGCACCGAGCTGTACGGGAAGACCCTAGGGCTCATCGGCATTGGCCGCATCGGTTCGGAGCTGGCCCGCCGCGCCGTCGCCTTCGGCATGCGCGTGCTGGCCTTCGATCCCTACGTGAAGTCCTCCGAGGTGGCCATCCTCACACCCACCCTGCGGGACCTTTACCGGCAGTGTGACTACCTCTCCCTCCACACCCCCCTCACCGAGGAGACCAAGGGGATGATCAACGCCGAAGCCATCGCCCAGATGAAGGACGGCGTGGTCATCGTCAACACCAGCCGGGGCAAGTGCGTGGTCGAGGAAGACCTGGCGGCGGCGCTGGCCTCCGGCAAGGTCGGGGCCTACGCCACGGACGTGTTTTACTCCGATCCACCCGACCCCAACTCGCCGATCCTCAAGGCCCCCAACGTCATCCTCACCCCCCACATTGGCGCCAGTTCCAAGGAGAACCTCGGCCGCATCGGTGACGAGGTGGTGGCCCTGCTCTCCTCCTGGAAGCGATAGAAAGGAGCGTCTCATGGCAAACCGCGTCATCAACTTCTACGCTGGACCGGCGGCGTTGCCGCTCCCCGCCCTCGAGCGGGCGCAGGCGGAGTTGCTGGACTTTGACGGCACCGGCATGTCGGTGATGGAAATCTCGCACCGCTCCAAGGAGTACGAGGCGGTCCACAACGAAGCCATTGCCCTGCTCCGGGAGCTGTTGCGCCTCCCCGAGAACTACAAGGTCATCCTCATCCAAGGCGGGGGCCACCTGCAGTTTGGCATGCTGCCCATGAACCTCCTCTACAAGGGGCGCAAGGCCGACTACATTGCCACCGGCTCCTGGGCCGAGAAGGCCTACAAGGAGGCAGTCATCGTTGCTGGCGAGAACGCTCGCCTCATTGCCACCACCAAGCCCGAAAAGTACTCGCGCCTGCCGCGGCCCGAGGAGATCCGCGTCAACCCCGACGCGGTGTACGTCCACTTCACCTCCAACAACACGGTGGAGGGGACGCAGTGGAAGTCGTTCCCAGAAACTGGCGGCATCCCGCTCGCCTGCGACATGTCCTCGGACTTCCTGTGGCGCTTCTTTGACGTGACCCCCTTCGGCCTCATCTACGCTGGCGCCCAGAAGAACCTCGGCCCCTCGGGCGTCACCGTGGTGATCATCCGCGACGACCTGTTGGAGCAGTGCCTGGACAAGGAGCTCCCCAGTTACCTGCGCTACCGCATCCACGTGGAGAAGAACTCCCTCTACAACACCCCGCCCACCTTTGGCATCTACATCCTTCGCAATGTCCTGGCCTACAACAAGTCCATCGGGGGGCTCGAGGCCATCGAGCGCAACAACCGCACCAAGGGCGAGCTGCTGTACGGTTGCATCGACCGCTACCCGGAGTTCTACCGCCCCTTCGTCACCGTCCCTGCCGACCGCTCGGTGATGAACGTGGACTTCTTCCTCCCCACCGACGAGCTCAACGACCGTTTCGTCAAGGAGGCCAAGGCCAACGGCATGGTGGGGTTGAAGGGCTACCGCGACATCGGGGGGATCCGCGTCTCCATGTACAACGCCGTCACCGTGGACCAGATCCGCACCCTGGTGGCGTTCATGGAGGAATTCGCGCGGCGCCACGCGTAGGCAAGGGCCGGACCCTGCTGCAGTCAGCCTGAGCCTGCGCCCTTCCTGCAGTCATCCTGAGCCTGCGCTCTTCCTGCAGTCAGCCTGAGCTTGCGCTCTTTCTTCAGTCATCCTGAGGCCGCGCAGCGGCCGAAGGATCCCGTCATCCTTGAAGCGCCGTGGTTGCACGGCGGGCCTGCCAGCATTGCCGGGACCCTTCGCCGCTGACGCGGCTCAGGGTGACGGAAAAGGCAAGTGCAGTCATCCTGAGCCTGCCCTCTTTCTTCAGTCATCCTGAGCCTGCGCTCTTC
>JACADV010000050.1 GCA_013388425.1 Thermoanaerobaculaceae bacterium
GAGGCGGCGCTCCACCGAGCGGTCCCGCCGGGGGACCGCTCGGGTGAGGTTGCGCCGTTGCATCGCCGGTGGAGCTGGTCGATAATTCCGGACCGTGCACGAGAAGGAGACACTCATGGGCAAGCGTTCACTCGCGGTGTTCGGCGCGGCCGTGCTGGCGGCGTCGCAGGCTTTCGCGGGGCTGTACTACGAGGCGAAGACATCTGCATCGGGGCGCAAGGGCGCGGACATGCAGAACACGACGGTCAAAGCCTGGGTCGCCGGGGACAAGGCCAAGGTGGTGTTCGCCGAGAGCGAGAACCCGATGGCAAAGGCCGGCATGTACATGATCACCACCGATGGCGGCAAGAGCGTCTACATGGTTAACCCGGAGGACAAGCAGTACTTTGCCTGGGACGTCAACTCGCTGGCCGGCATGGCCGGCGGCATGATGAAGATGATGAACATGAAGATCACCGATCCCAAGGTGGTCAAGGTCGGCGAAGAGAAGGGCGACACAATCGTCGGCCTCCCCACCGTTCATTACACCTACAACATCAGCTACGCCCAGTCGATGAAGTTCATGATGATCAAGAAAAACTCGAAGATCACCAAGGTCCAGGAGGTGTGGACCGCGCCCAAACTGGTGGACGCGGCGCTCGGAACCTACCTGCGCAAGGAGCCGCCGTCGGTCGGCGACGATGAGTTTGACAAGCTCATCAAGGCCGAGATGGCGGCGATGAAGGGGTTCCCGCTGCGCATGAGGATGGTGCAGACGGACACCGACGAGAAGGGCAAGTCCGAGACCACCACCACCGTCATCGAGGTGACTAAGCTCGATCTCGAGTTCGCGACGCCGGACAGCACCTTCGTGATCCCGCCGGATTACGAGGAGGTGCAGATGTCGGCGATGATGGGCCCGGGCGGCGGCCAGAAGTAGTGCCGGTCGCGGATGGGAGGCCGGTGCTCACCGCCGGTCTCCGGCAGGAGAATCGACGCCATGGCAACACCACGGGCTCACATCCTGATCTGTGCCAACGAGCGCCCGCCGGGCGCCGGCAAGCCGAGCTGCGCCCCGCGGGGTGCGCTGGAGCTCCTGGAGCGCTTCAAGGTGCGCGTGCGTGAGCTCGGCCTCGCAGACAGCGTGATGGTCACCAAGACCGGCTGTCTCAAGCACTGCAGCCGCGGCACCACGGTCGCCATCTGGCCGTACAACCTGTGGTACCAGCGGGTCCGCCTCGAGGACGTCGACGAGATCCTCGAGCGCAGCGTCGTCGGCAACGGCCAGGCGGTCGAGCGGCTGCGCATGCCGGACATCCCCTGGGAGTGGCCGACCCCTGTGCTACTCTTCCCGCCCGCCGGACACGACGGCCCCGTCGTCTAACGGTTAGGACACCGGTCTTTCAAGCCGGCAGCAGGGGTTCGACTCCCCTCAGGGCCGCCACCCCCTCTCCCCCCCCACGCGCCCCGCCGACCGCTCGGCTGCCCTGCAGCAGGCGATACCCCAGCGCCGCTTGCCAAAGCCACGTGGCGGGCGTAGACTGGCGGTTGTGAAGCGGTTCACGTGAAGCGGGTGGGCCGCGCTCTCGCACATCGCCCCGCGAAGAGTCGCACCCAGGAGCGAGACGAGCTGTCAGGGAGGTCCGTCATGGCGCAACGCAGGATGATCACCGTGGACGGGAACGAGGCCACCGCCTCGGTGGCCCACCGCACCAACGAGGTGATTGCCATCTACCCCATCACCCCCTCTTCCAACATGGGCGAGTTTGCCGACGAGTGGTCGGCTCAAGGGCGGACGAACATCTGGGGGGTCGTCCCCGAGGTGATCGAGATGCAGTCCGAGGCCGGTGCCGCCGCCGCAGTCCACGGCTCCCTCCAGGCCGGCTCCCTCACCACTACCTTCACGGCCTCCCAAGGGCTGCTCCTGATGATTCCGTCGATGTACAAGATCGCCGGCGAGCTCACCTCCTACTGCATGCACGTCTCCGCCCGCACGGTGGCCACCCATGCCCTGTCGATCTTTGGCGACCACTCCGACGTCATGGCCTGCCGCCAGACAGGCTTCGCCCTCCTGGCCTCGGGTTCGGTGCAGCAGGCGCACGATTTCGCCCTCATCGGCCAGTGCGCCACCCTGAAGGCCCGGGTGCCGTTCCTCCACTTCTTCGACGGGTTCCGCATCTCCCACGAGGTGGACAAGCTCGAGGAACTCACCGACGACGATCTCCGGGCCCTGATCACCGACGAGCTGGTGGCAGCCCACCGGCAGCGGGCCATGACCCCGGACCGGCCCTTCATCCGCGGCACCGCCCAGAACCCCGACGCCTTCTTCCAGGCCCGCGAGGCCTGCAACCCCTACTACCTGGCGTGCCCCGGCATCGTCCAGGAAACCATGGACGAGTTTGCCCGACTCACCGGCCGCCAGTACCGCCTCTTCGAGTATTACGGCGACCCCCAGGCTGAACGGGTCATCGTCCTCATGGGCTCCGGCGCGGAAACCGCCAAGGAGTACGTGGACTGGGCCCTCCAGGGCGGCGAGCGAATTGGGCTCGTCAAGGTCAACCTCTACCGGCCGTTCTCCCTGAAGGATTTCGTCGGGGTGTTGCCCCCCTCCACGCGCCGCATCGCCGCACTGGACCGCACCAAGGAGCCCGGCGCCCTCGGCGATCCTCTCTACCTGGACGTGATCACCGCCCTGCGCGAGGCCCGGGACGAGGGGATCTCCCCCTTCGCCACCGACCCGCTCGTGGTGGGGGGTCGCTACGGCCTCTCCTCCAAGGAGTTCACGCCAGCGATGATCAAGGCAGTGTTCGACAACCTCCAGGAGGCCCGCCCCAAGAACCACTTCACCGTGGGGATCGAGGACGACGTGACCCACACCTCGCTTTCTGTGGACGGGGATTTCGACATCGAACCCGACTCGGTGTCGCGGGCCATCTTCTTCGGCCTGGGCGCCGACGGCACGGTGGGCGCCAACAAGAACTCCATCAAGATCATCGCCGAGGAGACGGACAACTACGGGCAGGGCTACTTCGTCTACGACTCCAAGAAGGCCGGGGCCGTCACCATTTCCCACCTGCGCTTCGGCCCGAAGCCCATCCGCTCCCACTACCTCATCAAGCGCGCCAACTTCGTGGCCTGCCACCAGTACGTCTTCACCGACAAGTACGACATGCTCGACTACGCCGCCCCGGGAGCCACCTTCCTGCTCAACGCCCCCTTTGGTCCCGACGAGGTGTGGGACCACCTGCCCCGCGAGATGCAGGAGCAGATCATCGAGAAGCAGCTCAAGTTCTACGTGATCGACGCCTACAAGGTGGCCAAGGATACCGGCATGGGCGTGCGCATCAACACCATCATGCAGACCTGCTTCTTTGCCATTTCCGGGGTGTTGCCGCGCGAGGAGGCGATTGCCCAGATCAAGAAGTCCATCGAGAAGACCTACGGCAAGAAGGGGCCAGAGGTGGTGCGCAAGAACTTCGAGGCGGTGGACCACACCCTCGCCCACCTGTACGAGGTGAAGGTGCCGAGCACAGCCACCACCACCCGCCGCCGTCCGCCCATCGTTGCCGATGCGGCTCCCGACTTCGTCAAGCGCGTCACGGCCGTGATGATGGCTGGCAAGGGGGATCTCCTGCCCGTGTCGGCCTTCCCGGTGGACGGGACCTGGCCTTCCGCCACCACCCAGTGGGAGAAGCGCAACATTGCCCTGGAGATCCCCGTCTGGGATCCCGCCATCTGCATCCAGTGCAACAAGTGCGCGCTGGTCTGCCCGCACGCAGCGATCCGCGCCAAGGTGTACCCCCCGGAGCAGCTGGCCGGTGCGCCGCCCACCTTCAAGGCCACCGATTTCAAGGCTGCCGAGTTCAAAGGGTGGAAGTACACCATCCAGGTGGCGCCCGAGGACTGCACCGGCTGCAAACTCTGCGTCATGGTGTGCCCGGCCAAGGATAAGTCCAACCCCAAGCACAAGGCCATCGACATGGCGCCGCAGATGCCGCTGCGCGAGCCGGAGCGCGAAAACTACGCCTTCTTCCTGGCCATCCCCGAGGTGGACCGGGCAGCACTGAAGCTGGACGTGAAGGGCTCCCAGTTCCTCCGCCCGCTCTTCGAGTACTCCGGCGCCTGCGCCGGCTGCGGCGAAACACCCTACGTCAAGCTCCTCACCCAGCTCTTCGGCGACCGCGCCCTCATCGGCAACGCCACCGGGTGCTCCTCCATCTACGGCGGCAACCTACCCACCACCCCCTACGCCGTGGACGCCAACGGGCGCGGACCGGCCTGGAACAACTCCCTCTTTGAAGACACCGCCGAGTTTGCCTTCGGGCTGCGCCTCTCGGTGGACAAGCAGGCGGACCTGGCCCGCCACTACCTGCGCGCCCTCGCCCCGCAGCTAGGGGACAACCTGGTCACGGCCATCCTCCAGGCCAACCAGAGCGACGAGGCCGGGCTAGCGGCCCAGCGGGAGCGTGTGCAGGCGCTGCGCGCCGAGCTGGCCCGCATCGACTCAGCGGAGGCGCGGCAGCTGGAACGCCTGGCCGATTACCTGGTGCGCAAGAGCGTGTGGGCGGTGGGCGGCGACGGCTGGGCCTACGACATCGGCTACGGTGGACTGGATCACGTGCTGGCGCAGGGGCGGGACGTGAACCTCTTGGTGCTGGACACCGAGGTCTACTCCAACACGGGCGGCCAGGCCTCCAAGGCCACGCCCATGGGCGCTGCTGCCAAGTTCGCCATGGCTGGCAAGGGCGTGGCGAAGAAGGACCTGGGCATGATCGCCATGACCTACGGCAACGTCTACGTGGCCCGCGTGGCCTTTGGCGCCAAGGACACCCAGACGGTGCGGGCCTTCGTCGAGGCGGACTCCTACCCCGGCACCTCCCTCATCGTTGCCTACTGCCACTGCATCGCCCACGGTTACGACCTTTCCTACGGGTGCGAGCAGCAGAAACTGGCGGTGGACTCGGGCGCCTGGCCCCTCTACCGCTGGGATCCGCGCCGCATCGCCTCGGGCGAGAATCCCTTGAAGCTGGACTCCGCCCCCGGCAAGACCAAGCTCGCCGAGTACGTCCGCAACGAGACCCGCTTCCGCATGGTGGAGCAGATGCACCCCAAGCGGTTTGCCGAGCTCCTGGCTCGGTCCGAGATCGAAGTGCGCAACCGCTTCATCGCCTACGAACACCTGGCGAAACTGGCGATGCCAGCCGTCACCGCCGGCGAGCCGCCAGCCGAGAAGGAAAGCTAGAGGGAAGGAACCGCCATGGACCTCTCGACCACGTACCTGGGATTCTCCTTGCCGCACCCCTTGATGCCCGGCGCCTCGCCGCTGGTGGACGATCTGGGCACCGTCAAGCGTCTCGAGGACGCGGGCGCAGCGGCCATCGTCATGCACTCGCTCTTCGAAGAGCAGATCAATCACGAAGTGCTGGGCCAGGAGCGCGCCGTCGAAATGCACGAGGAGTCCTTTGCCGAGGCGCTCTCCTACTTCCCGCGCCCCGACGAGTTCCGCCTCGGTCCCGACGCCTACCTGGAGCAGATCCGCAAGATCAAGGCCGCGGTGCGGGTACCGGTCATTGCCTCGCTCAACGGCACCACGCCCGCCGGCTGGCTGCAGTACGCCACCCTCATCCAGCAAGCCGGCGCTGATGCCCTCGAGCTCAACCTCTACTACCTGGCCACCCAGGCCTGGGAGAGCGCCGATGTGGTGGAGCGCCGTAAGCTGGACGCGGTCAAGCTCGTCAAGCAGGCGGTGAAGATCCCGGTGGCGGTGAAGATCTCGCCGTACTTCACGTCGCTCGCCCACTTTGCCAGGGCACTGGACGAGGTTGAGGCGGATGGCATCGTGCTCTTCAACCGCTTCTACCAGCCCGACATCGACATCGAGAACCTGGAAGTGGTGCCGAACCTCACCCTCTCCCACTCCCCCACCTTGAGGCTGCGCCTGCGCTGGCTGGCCATCCTCTTCGGGCACGTGAAGGCCAACCTGGCCTGCTCCGGGGGGGTGCACACGCCCGAGGACGCCATCAAGGCGGTGATGGCGGGGGCCAGCGCCGTGCAGGTGGTCTCGGCGCTGCTGCGCCAGGGCCCCGAGCACCTCGCCGTGCTGCGTCGCGGCATGGAGCAGTGGTTGGAGCAGCACGAGTACGAATCCCTGCGGCAGATGCTTGGCTCCATGAGCCACCGCTCCTGCCCCAACCCCCAGGCCCTGGAGCGCGCCAACTACATGAAGGTGCTGCAGAGCTGGGGCCGTTAGAAACGCCCTTGCAGTCCTCCTGAGGCCGCGCCCCCCCTTCCGTCATCCTGAGGCCGCGCCCCCCCTTCCGTCATCCTGAGGCCGCGCCTCTCCTTCCGTCATCCTGAGGCCGCGCCTCCTTCCGTCATCCTGAGGCCGCGCCCCCCGTCCGTCATCCTGAGGCCGCGCCCCCCCTGCCGTCATCCTGGGGCCGCGCCCCCCCATCCGTCATCCTGCGGC
>JACADV010000011.1 GCA_013388425.1 Thermoanaerobaculaceae bacterium
CAGGGTAACGGCGAAAAAGGGAGCGCCTCAGGGTGACGGGGAAAAGGGAGCGCCTCAGGGTGACGGGGAGAAGGGGCGCACCTCAGGGGGCGAGGAGGCGCAGGCCAGCAGCCTCCACCTGGCTGCGGTAGGCAGCCAGCTCGCCTGCCAAGAGGGCGTCCACCTCGGCCAGCACCTCCGCCACCTTGCTCCTGGCCCGAGCCAGTCGCGCCTCGTCGCTGGCGCTTGGCAGGTGCCAAGACTCCCCGAACGGCTCGAGGACCTCTTGGACTGCGGAGAGGGCGTCGTTCTCCGCTACGATGCCCACCGTCTCCGGCGGCGTCCACACCCGCCGCTCCACCGCTCCAAGCCGCTCGAGGAGGGCGCGCCCGTCCTTCACGAGGGGCGATGCCTCCACCTTTTTCAGCTCTTCCTTCCGCGCAGCGGGACTGCTCTCGCGAGCTGCACGCTCCCGCACCCGAGTGATGACCGCCTCCACATCGGTGCGGGCCTCGCGCAGGCGTTCTACCGCCCCCGCCAGCTGGTCCCGCAGCGCCCCTGCCGCCAGGAGCCACTGGAAGCGCTGCTGCCACTCCTCGGCACGCAAGCCAGCGCTGGGATCGGCCACGACCGTGACGCTCCCGCGCGCCTCGGCAGAGCCCAGCGACACCACCACCTCATACTCCCCGGGCGGCACTTCCAGGCCCCGGGGCCTGTCCTCCTCCTCGCGCGGAGGTTCGAGCCGCGGGAATTGGCGGAACGGATCCCGCCGCAGGTCCCAGACAGCCCGGTTGATCCCCGCCTTGGCGGGCCCCTCCAGCGTGCGGATGACCTTCCCCTGCGAGAGGATTCGGATCGTCACCTTGGGCTCGCCTGGCTCCACCGCCCGCTCCCCGGAGGGCCGGGTCGCCCCCACGGGTTCCCAGGTCGTTGCAGCCGCTAGCTTGGCGGCCCGCTCCTTCTCGCGTCGCTCCTTCTCCTTGGCCTCGTTGGGCAACGGCAGGTCGTCACGGTGGAGGGAGTAGGTAAGGATGGCGCCGTAGGGGCGGTTCTCACCGCGAAACTCCCCGTGGCCGAGGCCGAAGCCGCCCACCTCGGGAGCCCGCAGGTGCTGCTGGGCGGGGCGGATGGGGAAGAGGTGAATGGGCTCGCTCAACACGGCGGGGGAAAGTTCGCGCAAGGGGGCGATGTCGTCCAGGACGAAGGCCGATCGCCCGTGGGTGCCAATGACGAGATCCCCCTCGCGAGGCTGCAGTGCCAGGTCCATCACCGAAACCGTGGGCACCCCGTGGCGGAACTCCAGCCAGTTCTTGCCACCGTCCAGCGTCACGTACAGCCCGAACTCGGTCCCCAGGAAGAGCAGGTCGCGCTTGACGGTGTCCTGCTCGACCACCAACGCCCAACCGCGCAGCTGCGGGGTCACGAGCGAGGTCCAGGTGCGCCCGAAATCAGTGGTCTTGTAGACGTAGGGGGTCCAGTTGGAACGCCGGTGGTCGTCCAGCACCACGAACGCCTCGCCCGCGTCGAAGCGTGACGCCTCGATGTGCGGGATCCAGGTGTGGGGGGGAACCCCCTTGAGGCCCCCCTCCACGCTCGTCCAGGTGACCCCGCCGTCCCGCGTCACGTGGATGCGCCCGTCGTCGGTCCCCACCCAAATGACGCCGCGGGCCACCGGACTCGGGGCAATGGTGAGGATCGTGCAGTAGTTTTCTGCTGCGGTGACGTCGGGGGTGAGGCCGCCCGATTCGTCCTGCCGCTGCCACTCGGGGTTGTTGGTGGTGAGGTCGGGGCTGATGATCGTCCAGGTGGCGCCGCGGTCGCTGGAGCGGTGGACGAACTGGCTGCCGTAGTAGATCGTCCTCGGGTCGAAGGGGTCCAGGGCCAGAGCAGCGTTCCAGTTGAAGCGCAGGCGGGGCCCCTCCCCCTGCGGCGGCTTGATGGGGCGGCGGGCCCCCGAGCGCACGTCCCACCACAGCAGGTTGCCCCCCTGCCACATGGCGTAGCCGGTGCCCGGCTCGGTGGGGTCAGGCTGGACGTCGTAGCCGTCGCCAGAACCCACCAGCTCCCACTCGTGGTTGCGGATGCCATCGCGCCGCCACACGTAGGCAGGACCGCGCCACGAGCCGTTGTCCTGCATCCCGCCCAGCACGTGGTACGGCGTGTCGTCGTCCACGGCAATGTGGTAGAACTGGGCAAGCGGCAAATTGGCGACGAACCGCAGCGTCCGGCCGCGGTCGTGGCTCTCGCGCACGCCCCCGTCGTCACCGAGCAGGAAATGGTCCGGATCGTTGGGGTCGATCCACATGGCGTGGTAGTCGCCGTGCCCCTGGGAACACCCCGGCAGCGGGGTAAAGGTCTTGCCGCCATCGTCGGAGACGCGCACCACGTAGTCCAGCGAGTACACCCGGTTCGGCCACTCGGGGTCGACGCGGATGTCGGCGTAGTAGAACGGCCGCGGCGCCACGTTGGGGGAATCGTTCACGGTCCGGAAGGTCCGGCCGCCGTCCTCGGAGCGGAGCAACGCACTCTTCTCCGCCTCCACCAGGGCGTACACCACCTCCGGGCGAGACCGGCAGATGGCCACACCGATCCGTCCCAGCGGTCCCTTGGGTAGACCGTCCTCCTCCTGCAGCTTCTGCCAGCTCTCGCCCCCGTCGTGGCTCACGTAGAGCCCCGAGCCGGGACCACCGGAGCGGAAGAAGAACGGCCAGCGGCGGAACTGCCACATGGCAGCGAAGAGCTTGTTGGGGTTGGAGGGGTCCATCACCAAATCGGCCGCACCCGTGCGCTCGTCCACGTAGAGCACCCGCCTCCAGGTGACCCCCCCATCGGTGGTCTTGAACACGCCGCGCTCTGCACTCTCGCCCCACTCGCGACCCAGGGCAGCCACCCAGGCCGTGTCCGGATCCTGGGGGTGGAGCACGATGCGGGCGATGCGCTCGCTGCCGTCGAGGCCCAGGTGTTTCCAGCTGCGGCCGCCGTCCAGCGACCGGTACACGCCGTCACCCACCGAGGCGGAGTTGCGCACGTTGCTCTCCCCCGTGCCCACCCAGACGATGGATGGGTTGGCTTGGAAGATGGCCAGGGCACCGATGGCGGCCACCGGCTGGTCGTCGAAAACGGGCGCAAAGGTCAAGCCGCCGTTCACCGACTTCCACACCCCACCCGTGGCGGCTCCGACGAAGACGATGGACGGATCGGACTCCACGGCGACGATGTCGGCGATGCGGCCGCTCATCCCCGCCGGGCCAATGGCGCGCGCTGTCAGGCCCGACAGCAGGTCCGGATCGATCCCGGCAGCCCCCACCGCTGTCGCGGCCAGGATGCACCCCAGGGCAAGCACTCGGCTCTTCATACACCCCTCCCGTTGCCGGGCAGTGTGCGGTGGCGGCTGCCAACTGTCAACGCGCTCGAGCGGCCTCGCGCTCGCCCGAGCCACAGCAGCGGCGGCGGGCCACCAGCTCTTGGTTCACGAGCAGGCGGCGTCCGCGGAGGGACCGGCTCTCCTGCCCGCGCCGGGCCGCCCCACCGTGTCACCCCCGAGGGGCTCCCTCACGGCTCGCCGCTCTCCCCTCGCCCCTCGTCCACACCGTCGATGATGCCCACCACCACCGAGCGGATGGGCGCGTCGGGTGCCGCAAAGATCTGCCGCCCGCCGTTGCCCTCGTCGAGGACGAGGACGCGCTCCCCCACCCCCGCATCCACCACATCCACAGCGATGAGATAGTCGGCAAGCGGCTCCCCACCTGCGTCGGTCTTTTCCACGATCAAGAGCTTCTTGGCCTCGTAGAAGGGGTGGTTGATGGTGGAGGTGATGGTGCCGATGACGCGCCCCAGGATCACGCCTTCTCCCCCTCGCGATCCAGCCGGTCCACGATGCCAACGATGGCGTGGTCCACCGGCACGAACCACGGCTCCAGGGCGAGTGCCGCTTCCCGTCCCCCCTCGTAGTAGACCAGCTCGCCAGGGCCCGCCATGCGCGTGGCGTCTGCCGCCACCAGCGTTCGCCCCTTGGGGTTGCCGGCCTTGTCCAGGGGTTGCACCAGGAGCAACGGGACCCCTTCGAGCCCCCGGTACACCACGCAGGGCACCACCGTCCCCACCACCCGACCCAGCAGCACCCTCACCCCTCCCCACCCAGGTCGACCAGCGCCGCTGCCGCCAAGGCGGTACCGCCCGCGAGTGCCTCCACGAGCGAAGGGTGGGGCGCGGAGACGATGGTGATGGAGAGGTGCCCCACTGGCGGGGCGGCGGCCCGGGCCAGGCCCATGGCCGCCTCCACCTCGTGCAGCTCGCCACCGTACACCGCCACCCCCTTGCCGGCGAGGCCAGCATCGGCAAGACGGATCTCCACCAGCTCCACGCCGGTCCCCTTGAGGGCCGCCTCGGCTGCACGCACCGTGGCCACCACCGTGTCCGTCTCCACCACCGCCAGGGCGCCAGCTGGGGGTGGCCTGCGCACTCCGGCGATTGCCTCGTACAGGCGGGGGTGCACGTCGGGGAGCAGCACCTCCCCCACCACCGCCCCTCCCCCCTCCAGACGTCCCGCGGCCAGCGCTTCCTCCACCGACGCCGTGGTGCCGCCAATGATCGTCAGGAAGCGCCCGGCGGTGATAGTGCCGCACCGCAGCGCGGCAATGGGTGCCCTCTTGATCATGGCGTCGGTGGCCCGCACCGCCGTGGGGATATCGGCAAACTCCACCAGGGCCAGGGCTGGATGGGTCTTCATCAGGTGATCCGGAAGTGGTCCACCAGCACGCACCGGCGCCAGCGGGAAAAGGACCGCGGACCGGTGAGTCCCTCGCCGGTGGGGCTGGCAATGGTGAACGAACAGAACCCCTCCCCGTCCAGGCCCAGCCCGGCTTGGGAGCGGCCGTTCTTAACGAAGATCGAGCAGTCGCAGGCCTTGGCCATGCGCGACAGGGCGTCGATGTTGCGGGAGTGCATCACCGCTGTGTGGCGGTTCCCCCCCTCCACGGCCACCGCCAGGGCAATCGCCTCCTCCGCCGAGCGGACGCGGCAGAAGGGCAGGATCGGCAGCATCTGCTCGGTCCACAGCAAGGGATGATCCGCCTCCACCTCCACCACCCCGAGCCGCGTAGCAGCCGGCACCTGGAGGCCAGCACGGGAAAGGATCTCGGCCGCGTTCTTGCCAATGTACGCCCGGTTCACCTCGGCGTGCTGGCGCGGGCCGTGTTGCCGCGCAAAGATCACCCCCTCCAGAGCGCGCAGGCGGTGGGGCGGCACCACCACCGCACCCTGCTGCCCCATGGCCGCCAGGAGCCGGTCGGCCACCGAGGCCACGCAGATGACCTCTTTCTCGTCCACGCAGATGATGTTGTTGTCCGTGGAGGCGCCAAGCACGATATCGCGGGCCGCCTTATCGAGGTCCGCCGTTTCGTCCACCACCGCGGGCGGGTTGCCCGGACCGGCACAGATGGCCCGCTTGCCCGAGGCCATGGCTGCCTGCACCACCGCCCCACCGCCGGTGACCACCAGGAGCCGCACCCCGCTGTGGCGCATGAGCGCCTGGGCCGTCTCGATGCTGGGGTTCGACACGCACGTGACCACGTTGGGTGGCCCGCCGGCTCCAGTGATGGCGCGGTTGAGCAGGGTCACGGTTTGCGCCGAGCACTCCTTAGCCGCCGGGTGGGCGTTGAACACCACCGCATTGCCGGCGGCCAGCATGCCAATGGCGTTGCAGATGATGGTGGAGGTGGGGTTGGTGCAGGGGGTGATGGCAGCGATGACGCCAAAGGGGGCGGGTTCCGTGAGGGTGAGGCCGTGATCGCCGGTCACCGTGTGCGGGAAGAGGTCCTCGAGACCGGGCGTCTTCTCCGTGACCAGGCGGTTCTTGACCACCTTGTCCTCGATCCGCCCCAGCCCCGTCTCCCGGTGGGCCGAGACCGCCAACACCTCGCAGTTCTCCAGCATGGTGGCACGAATTGCAGCAAGGATACGCCCCCGCTGGGCGAGCGGCAGCGCCACGAACACCGGCTGGGCGGCAGCCGCCGCCGCCACCGCCTCGTCCACGGTGGGGAACAGCCCCGCCCCCGCCAGCAGCGCTCGAGTGGAGGGCTTTACCTCCGGCGCCCGCCCCTCGAGATCGGCCACGATCCGCCGGGCGATGGCCTCGATCTCCTGCTCGGTCAACCGCGACATGAGCGCTCCCCAGCATGCCCTGGCCGCGACGAGGGGCCCAGGACCGCTGCCCACGCGACGCTCGAACCGAGCAGGGGGCAACACGGCTTCGAGCTAGAGATCTCACCCTCCCCAGGCGAGAGCGCGCGGTGTGGTCGCTGCGTCATTTCTTGTAGGTCACCGCATCGCCCACAGCCACCATGTCCACGATGGCCATCACCACCGCGTCCACCGGCCGCTTGTCGGTCATGGTGGTCTGCCGCGCGGAGGAGCCGGCAGCAAAGAGCACGATCTCGCCCGGTCCGGCGCCCACTGCGTCGGCAGCCACCACGGTGGCGCCGGTCTCGTGGCCCGTCTCGTCCACCACCCGCAGGAGGAGGAACTTGAGCCCCTCCAGACTCCCCTCCTTGCGGCTCGCCACTACCGTCCCCACCACCTTCGCCAGCAGCATGGGCCCGGCTCTCCTTCCGCCCAGCGGCACCGCCGCGCCGCAGCGCGCCTCTACTTCTTGGCCGCCTTGGCCAACCCCTGCCGACCCAGGGGCATGACCTGATCCACATTGATGTGGGGCCGGGCAATGACGTGCACCGCCACCACCTCGCCCACCCGGCCCGCGGCGATCTGGGCGGCCTCGCAGGCCGCCTTCACCGCCGCCACGTCACCCCGCACGATGACCGTGGTGTAGCCCCCGCCGGTCTTCTCGTAGGCCACCAGCTCCACCTTGGCCGCCTTGACGGCAGCATCGGCAGCCTCCACCACGGCGGGAAACGACCTCGTTTCAATCATGCCAAGCGCTTCGAGCATCACAGTGCCTCCTGTCTCTGCCTATCCGCATCACCCCGCGTGCAGCAACGGGTCTCGACGACGCACCCCGCACCGTCCCCGCGTCGGGCGCACCACGCCAACCCTTGCGCTGGCGCTGCCGCGCCGCGCCTCGGGGGACGGGGGGCGTAGCACGCCTCATGCGCCGCTCCTCGCCGGCCGGCCGGTCACGTCAGCGATGGCCTGCTCGGCGGCCCGGTACCCCACGTCGATGTCGCGCTCTTCGCCGCCCAGGTAGACGCGGCCGAAACTGCCAAAGGCTCGCACCTCCAGGATGTTGATGTTGGCCGCCTTTTCCGCCTCGTTGGCGGCAATGGCCGCGTACCCGGCCGGCGCACACTCCATCACGTACAGCGACTGCCCTGGCAGGATCATGTCGCCGTGGCGAGTGCGGTTGATGAGCTGGGTGTGGTAGTCGGAGATGTTGCGGATCACCTGGCTCGTGAAGATCTCCGGCTTGATCCGTTCCTCCTCCTTGAGGCCGAGGGCATCCAGGATCGCCCGCCCCGCGGCGCGCACGTCGGCCTGGGAATCGGAGTGGATCTCCAGCATGCCGTAGAGGCGCTCGATGATCATCATCCCCGGCCGCACGTTGGTGGCCTTGAGGGCCACGTCGGTGACCCGCATGATGTCCATCCCTGGCGCCACCTCCACGAACAGCGCTGCCTGTCCCGGCACCGGCAGGAAACCCTGCGCCACCGTGCCGAGAAACGAGGCGTACTTGGGCTGCAGGCTATCGAGAAAAATGTAGCAGCGCAGCTCCGACACGGCTCTACCCCTCCCCCCGTGCAGCAGCGGCCAGGGCCTCCTCCATGATCTTGACGCTGGCGCTGCACCCCACCCGCGTCGCCCCCGCTTGGATCATGCGCACCACGTCCGCGTAGGTGCGAATCCCACCGGAGGCCTTGACCCCAAGGCGCGGCGCCACTTCTCCAGCCATCAAGCGGACGTCCTCCACAGTGGCGCCACCGCTGGAGAAGCCGGTGGAGGTCTTGACGAAGTCGGCCCCGGCCTTCATGGCCAGGCGGCACCCGCGCCGCTTCTCCTCCTCGCTCAGCAGGGCGGTCTCCAGGATCACCTTGCACACGGCCCCCCCATCCCGGCAGGCTTCCACCACACTGCGGATGTCCTTCAGGACCGCTGCGTCGTCGCCGCTCTTCAGCGCCCCGATATTGATCACCATGTCGATCTCGCGCGCCCCCTCGCGGATGGCACGGCGGGCCTCCAACGCCTTGATCTCCGCCGGCTGGGCTCCGAGGGGAAAGCCCACCACGCAGCACACCTTGACGTTACTGCCGCGCAGCTCGTCCCGGCACTGCGGCACGTAGGCGGGGTTGACGCACACCGAGTAGAAGCCGTAGCGGCGCGCCTCCTCGCACAGGCGGCGGATATCGGCGCGGGTCGCCTCCGGCTTGAGGAGGGTGTGGTCGATGAGCTTGGCGAGATCGCCCGGGGCGATCACCGGGGTGGTGCCAGGGCGGTGCGTGCCGCCCAGCAGGGCCGTCACCCGCTCCACGATGCGGGCGAGATCCGCCGCGGACATCCCCTCCCCAGCGCCCCACTCCCGCTCCAGATCGCGGATCATCTGCACGCGGCGCCGGTGGCGCTCCTCGGTGCACTCGGTAGAGAGAAACGCCGACACAATCACCTTGGCGGTGGCCAGGTCCACGTGACCGGCACCGAGGGTGAGCACGTTGGCATCGTTGTGCTCGCGGGCGTTGATGGCCAGAGCCTCGCTGGTGCAGGCAGCGGCGCGCACGCCGGCAATCTTGTTGGCCACCATGGCGGAGCCGATGCCAGCGCCATCCACGACGATCCCCACATCGCACTCCCCCGACGCCACCAGCCTCGCCACCTTGGCGGCAAACTGCGGGTAGTCCACCGCCTCCCGGCTGGAGGTACCGCAGTCGGTGACTGCATGCCCCAGGGAAGCGAGAAACCCTGCAAGTTGCTGCTTGAGTTCGAAGCCGCCGTGGTCCGCGCCCAGAGCGATCCTCAACGGGTGCTTCATATGCGGCGATGATACACGAGAACGCCCCGCCACCGCGCGGTGGAACAGCCGCAGCTGCCAGCCGGAGGGCGACCGGAGGGGAGGCTGGGCGCGTCGAGCGGGCGCGGTGCTCGTCGCGCCGCAAGATGGAAGCGGTACTGCGGCTGTTGTCGTGCCGGGTGTGGGAGGTCCCGCGCGCTCCCCGGTGTACGCCAAGCGGACAAGGGCAGATGCGGCGTCTGTGCCACGCTGCAACGAGGGTCTGGCAGGCTGTGCTGGTGGGTGGCACCCCTCAACGCCGGGGCCGCCTTCGCACGGCGTCGATCCCGTTTGAGCTGCTGGCGCCTTGTCAGCCAAATAGCGATCCGGCAGGGTGAGTGGTTGTCCTGGCTCCCCGCTCGGCCCGGCTTCGCCACTGCCGCCCGAGCACATGGAAGCTGCCCCCGTGGCAATGCCAGACGGTGGCAGCCGGGGCTACTCCAGGAGCTGCCCCTCCTTGAGGAGGGCGCTCATCTCGCGGAAGGCCGGATGCTTGCTGTCGCGCGCCCACTCGAAGGCCACCGACTCGTGGTTCGTGATGACCGCCCCTGCTCTCGCCATGCGCTCGAGGGCGTGGCGCCGGTACTCCTCGCCGCGGCCGGAAACGCACTCCCAGCACACGTGCACCTGGTGGTTCGTGCGCAACAGCTCGATCACGGTCTGCATCACGCACACTTGCGCCTCGATTCCGGCCACGACGATCTGCCGCTGCGTGGGCGCCAGGCCGGGACGGACCTCAGCCAGCAGCGTCTCGAAGCGTGGGTCTCCGCAGCAGCCAAAGCTGGTTTTCTCCAGGTAGCCCTTGGGCACCGTGAGCTGATCGAAGGCGGCCCGCACCCGCGGATCGGTGACGCCGATCCCCTTTGGATACTGCTCGGTGAGCACCACCGGCACGCGGAACAGCTCCGCCAGGCGTAGCAGCCGGATCGTCGCGCGCACCACCATCGAGGAGCGGTACGCCATCTCCATGAGCTTGCCCTGCATGTCGATCACCACCACGATGCTGCGGCTTGCGTCCAACAGTTCCATCCTCCACCTCCCCACCCGGCTCTGGCCCGGCGCCGCCAGATCCCGGCTGTGCAGCACAGCGTACCAGGGCCCCCGCTTGGGTGGGCTCACCTGGGCAGTGGCCGGGATCCTTCTCACCCCGCGCCTCCGCTTTGCCTGCAGTCATCCTGAGCCTGCGCAGCAGGCGAAGGATCCCGTCATCCCTGGAGCGCCGCGCTCGTGCGGC
>JACADV010000027.1 GCA_013388425.1 Thermoanaerobaculaceae bacterium
CAAAGGTGCACGCTGCCCAGAAGCAGGAGCGCAAGATCTTCGTGGTGCAGCAGCCCAAGTTCAAGCCGCCGGAGGTGCGCAAGCAGGTGGAGGTCTTGAAGCCGCGCACCGTGCGGGTGCCCATCCCCGACCCGACTCCCGACGAGCCGGAGCCGGTGCGCGAGATCGAGCCGGAAGAGTCGCTGCCGGACGTCGTGCCCGATGACGTGATCTTCGGGGTTCCGGACGCACCGCCGGCACCGGTGGAGGACACGGGCCCGATCCGCGTGGGTGGCCAGATCAAGGAACCGCGCAAGATCCACGAGGTCAAGCCCATCTACCCGGAGATCGCCCGCAAGGCGCGCATGGAAGGGGTCGTCATCCTGGAGATCACCGTGGACAAGCAGGGGAACGTGCGGGACGTGAAGATCCTGCGCTCCCTCCCCATGGGCCTCACGGAAGCGGCGGTGGAAGCGGTGAAGCAGTGGAAGTACGAACCGTCGACCCTCAACGGTCGGCCGGTGGAGGTGCTGGTCACGGTGACGGTCACCTTCAGGCTGCAATGACGAGGTGACGCCATGGCGCTCCAGGGTTCCCTCGCCGACATCGCCTTCCCGGACGTGATCCAGCTCGTGAGCGTCTCGGGCAAGACGGGGGTGTTCAGCATTTCCGGTGAGGGAGCCGAGGGGAAGATCTACCTGCGCGACGGTCAGATCACCGACGCCTACGTGGGCAATTTGCGCGGCGAGAACGCGGTGTACGAGATGGCCATCTGGCAGAAGGGCCATTTCATCTTCACGCCGAACGTGGAGTCGGACCAGGTCACGGTGACCAAGTCCAACGCAAGCTTGATGATGGAGGCGGCGCGGCGGCTCGACGAGTGGCGCGTGCTGCAGCGCCGCATCCCGTCTTTGGACCTGATCCCCTACTTCCAGCCGCGCCAGTCCGGTCAGGACCAGGTGACGCTGTCCCCGCAAGAGTGGATCGTGGTCACCAAGATCGACGGGCAGCGCACGATCCGGCAGCTCGAGGAGGCCACCAAGCTCTCCGCTTTCGAGGTGTGCAAGGTGCTCTTCGGGCTCATCTCCTCCGGTCTGATCGGGCTGAGAGACGCCAACGAACGACCCGCCCAGGGGGCTCCCGCCGGGCCCTCGGCCACCACCCTCTTGGCCCTCACCGAAAACGTGCGGAAGATTGCCGAGGAGCTGGTGGGGCCGGGCGGTGCAAAGTCCGTGGAAAAGCAGTACCGCCTGGCGCGCACTGAGATCGAACAGGGCAAGGGGATGGCCGCCATTCAGAGCATGGTGGACCACCTCGCCCGCGTCATCTCGCTGCTCAAGGGTGGGGAGGAGGCGGGGGAGTTCCTGCGGCGGGTCACGCCGCTGGTGTCGGGCTAGGGGGCACGTCACGAGTACGAGGGGGTACGGTATGCGTCACATGGCATGGGGTCTCGCCGTCTTCACTCTCCTGGCCGCCGTGGCTGGGGCTGACTGGAACGCGGGAGTTGCGGCGTACCAGAAGAAGGACTGGCAAACGGCGCTCGCCGAGTTCGAAGGTGTCGTGAAGCAGAACCCCACCTTTGCGGGGGGGCACTTCATGCTCGGCAGGGTCCTTTCGCAGCTGGGTCGCAACGACGAGGCTCTCAAGGCGTTCCGCGAAGCGGTGCGCCTCGAGCCCACCAACGCCGGCTATGCGGTGGCGGCTGCCCAGGCCATGCTGGAGAAGGGCCTGACGAACGACGCGGCCGCCGCCCTGTCGGGAGTGACGACCGACACCTTGAAGCCGGCGCAGAAGGCCGCGGTGCTGACGGCCAAGGGGCAAGTGGCGCTGGCCCAGGGCAACTCCTCCCAGGCCATCGAGTTCGGCAAGCAGGCCACCCACGCTGATGCCAACAACGCGGAAGCGTGGGGTTTCTTGGGGAGCGCCTACTCGCGGGCCGATCGCAACAGCGAGGCCTTCGAAGCGTACCGGCGGGGCTTTGAGCTCTCCGGCAACCCGACCCTGGGCAAGAATGCGGTGGCGGCAGGGACCCGCGCCGCGCGGTTGGCTTCGGGTCAGCAGAAGCGGACGCTCTACGATGCGGTGGCGGCTGTGGCCACCAACCTGGCCGAGAAGCGCGGTGGGCCGGAAGGTGCCCTCATGGCCGCCGAGGCCCTGCTGGGTGCTCAGGATTTCGATAACGCGCTCAAGTGGCTGGACCGCAGCGGTCTGGACAATGCGCTCGTGCTCTACTACCGCGGGCAGTGCTACCTGGGCAAGGACAACCTCGGCGAGGCGGAAGGCAACTTCCGCAAGGCGCTGGCCAAGGGGCCGCAGACCGAGCTGCGGCGGCAGATCTACACCTCGCTGGGCTTCGTGCTTGACAAGGCGAAGCGTTACCAGGAGGCGGCTCAGGCTTACGAGCAGGCCGGCAACGCCAGCAAGGTTGCCGAGATGCGCAACAAGCAGTCGTTGGCAGAGCAGAACAAGAAGGCTGACGACGAGGCGGCGCGCTTGAAGAAGTTGGAGGAACTCCAGCGTCAGTACCAGAGTATCGGCGCCGCCCCCACCCCGCCGCCCACGCGCTGAGCGTGGTTCTGTGCTTTTTAGGGCCGCTCGCCACGGCGGGCGGCCGGCTGCATTCAGGACCCCCCAGGGCCCGCCGTCACGGTTCGCGGGGCAGCGAGACGAGGCCCAGGAGCGCCCCGGCAAGGCCAACCGCGGCTCCAATGGGGGGCAGGGAGAGGAGGAGGCGGGGGTCCAGGGCGAAGGTCGGGACGAGGGATTGCACCAGCAGCACCAGCGCCGCCAGCACCACGGCACCCAGCGCGCCGCCGGCCAGGCCAAAGGTAACGCCGCAGCCCAAGTACGGCCCGCGGATGGCAGCCTCGTGGGCGCCGATCAGCCGCATGATGGCAATCTCGTCCGCGTGGGAGAGCACCAGCAGGCGGATCACCAGCAACACCACCACCAGGCAGCCACCCAGCAGGACCGCAGCCGCCGCCGAGCCGACCCACCCCAGTCGGCTGGCAAACTCGCCCAATTGCCGCTGCCAGATGCGCGAACTCTGCGCCACCGTGACCTCCGGGCGAGCGACCAGCCACGCCGAAAGGCGCGGCTCGTCGTCCGTGCGGACCACCACCTGCAGGAGGGCCGGGAAGCTGGTCTCGGGCAGCCCGGCGAGCATCGTAGCGACCTCGGGGAACCAGCTGGCGATCTGCTTGCGGACCGCCGCCGGCGGCAACGCCGTGGCTGCAGCCTGGGGGAAGGCAGCCAGCAACGCCTGTCGCAGCGGCTCGCTCTCGGCTGGGGAGGCGAGCACCGCGACGATGGAGGCTTCCCGGCCCTGCGCCAGGAGTTGCCCCTGCAGCCACTGCCGCGCGGCAAGCAGCGCCCCTCCCCAGCTGGTGGCGACAGCCATCAACAAAATGGCCACCCCCCCCACGGCACCGGACTCTCGCAGCTGCCGGCGGAGCTCGCGGGCAAAGTGCCGGTTCACGGGGCCACGCCCCAGCCGTCCCGCACCAGCCGGCCGCGCTCCAGGGTCAACGTGCGCGCAGGGTGGCTGGCGATCAACGAGCGGTCGTGGGTGGCCACCAGCACGGTCGTCCCCTGGTAGTTGATCTGCTTGAGCAGCTCCATGAGCTCGTGGGAGCGCTCCGGGTCCAAGTTGCCGGTGGGCTCGTCGGCAAGGATGAGCTCCGGCTGGCACACCAGGGCCCGGGCCACCGCCACGCGCTGCTGTTCGCCTCCCGACAGCTCGTCGGGGTAGGCCCCGAGGCGGTGCTGCAACCCCATTTGCTTGAGGGTCAGGTACACCAGGCGCTGCTGCTCGCGCTCGCTCACGTTGAGGAGCGAGAGCACAAAGGAGATGTTCTCGCCCACCGTGCGCCGGCGCAACAGCTTGAAGTCCTGGAACACCACCCCGAGGCGGCGCCGGAACAGCGCCACCTGGTGCCGACTCATGCCCACGAGGTCGCTCCCAGCCACCCGCACCCGCCCCTGGTCGGGGAGCTCGGCCCGGTAGAGCAGCCGCAACAGCGTGCTCTTGCCAGCGCCCGAAGCACCCGTCAAGAAGACGAACTCCCCCGCTTCCACCGAGGTGGTGATGCCGCGCAGTGCCGGGCGGCCGTTGTAGCTCTTCACCACGTCTTCGAGGAGGATCACCGTCCGCCTCCGCGCGGACTGGCGCCGTGCCGGCCCAACGCCACAGCGTTGCGACCTGGCTGGGGGTCGCGCCGGGGAGCCCGAAGGGGGTGGGGACACGCTAGCGAGGTAAACCGAACGCCCTGTTGCCAACCTCCCCGCCGTCCCTTGTCCACGCGGCCTCCGGCCGCGCAGTGTAGCATAGGCCCGTGGAGCGATCCGCAACCGCAAGGGGCGTGACGGCCTTGACGTGCCGGGGCGGCGCAGCACTGTTTGCCGATGCCAGCAGTGTTCCCGCCGCCGGATCTGCGGGGAGGATCGCTGCAGCAGCGGTGGAGTCCATCGCCGCCCTGGTGGGAGCGCCTGTGCCCGTGCTCTGGGCCGAGCAGCGGCACGGCACCACCTCCTTCGTTTACGGCCAGCACGCGCCCCTGCCCGTGGCAGCGCACTGTGTTGGCCAGTGCGACGCCATCATCACGGCGGAACCCCACGTGGCGCTGCTGGTCCTCACGGCGGACTGCCTCCCCGTGGCCCTCGTGGGCGAAGAGGTGGTGGCGATCGTCCACGCCGGCTGGAGAGGGCTGGCGGCGGACATCCTCGGTGCTGTGCTGCGGCGCATTGGCAACGAGTTCGGCGTGTCCCCTGGGCAGCTCACCGCGATCCTTGGCGTGGGTGTGGGCCCATGCCACTACCCGGTGGGTACCGAGGTGCGCGAGGCCCTGGCCGTGCACCCAGTGGCCTGGAGCGACTGGAGCGTCGACGGGGCCGTGGACCTGAGCCGCTGGGCGGCGGGCCGGCTGCTGGCCTTGGGGGTACCCCCTGGGGGCGTGCTGCGCCTCGCCGGGTGTACCGCCTGCTCGGACCGCTACCATTCCTACCGGCGCGATGGTGCGGGCGCGGGGCGGCAGTGGAGCGCCGTGGTGCTGACGCCCCGCTGAGCCCAGCTGGACCTGGAGGAGCCGCTCTTAGGCGCCGTGCAACCGCACAATGCCAGGGGCAGCTGGCGCGGGGGCGCGGCGTCCCCGCAGCTGACCGCACGCTCCCGAAATTTCCCGGCCGCGGCTCCACCGCACCGTGACGTTGAGCCGTGCCGCCGCCAGGACCCCGGCAAAGGCGTCCACCTGCGCTTCGCTGGGAGCCTCCAGGTGCGGGAGGTAGGTGGCATCGGCGTTGAAGGGGATCAGGTTGACCTTCACCGGGATGCCCGCCAGCAGGCGGGGCAGCCGGGCCGCATCGGCAAGGGTGTCGTTGATGCCGCCGATGAGCACGTACTCCACCGTGATGCGCCGTCCCCGCTCCAGGGGGAAGCGGCGCAGCGCCTCGAGCAGCGCCTCCATGGGCCAGCGGGCCGCCGTGGGCATGAGCGCCGCACGCTGGGCCTGGGTGGTGGCGTTGAGCGACACCGCCAGGTTGGGGCGACGGGGCAGCTGCGCCAGCCACGCCAGACCGGGCAGGATGCCGCTTGTGGAGACGGTGATCCGCTTGGGGCTTACGGTTTCGGCGAGGAACTCCAGGGCGGCACCCACCCCGGCCGGGTTGAGGAGGGGCTCCCCCATGCCCATGAACACCACGTTGAGGGGCGAGCCCAAAAGCCCTTCCCGCCGCACGAGGGTGCGGTACTGGGCGAAGATCTCCCCCCCGGAAAGGTTACGCCCCGCCCCGAGGGCGCCGGTGACGCAAAAGGTGCAGCCCACCGCGCACCCCGTCTGGCTGGAAAGGCACAGGGTGGTGCGCCCCTCCCCCGGCATGGCCACGGCCTCCACCACGGCCCCATCGGCGTAGGCCAGGGCCACCTTCACGGTGCCGTCCGCCGCCCGCTGCTCTTCCACCACGGTGGGTTGCGACACCACGGTGCGCTCCGCCAACGCCGCCCGTAGCGGCTTGGGGAGGTCGCTCATCTCCTCCGGACCGGTGGCGAGACGGCGAAGCAGCCAGTGCCGCACCTGCTGCAGCCGGTACGGGCGGGGGTCCAACTCGGCCAGGAGCGCCTCCAGCGCCCCGGCAGGCGCGTCCAGGAGGTCGAGGCGGCGGTGGGTGGCAGGCACGTTCACGCTTCCATGGGGCCCCTCGCGGGCCGCTGCCATTGTGCCACGACGCGCCGCCTGCGGCCGCTGCGCTGCGCTACCATGCGTCGGTGCAGGTGGCGGGGGGTGATCGGGAGCTCCAGGAGTTGCTGGCGGAGCTCGGGGTAGCGGCCAGCCGGGTCGAGGCGCTGGCTGGCGACGCCTCGTCGCGCCGGTTCTTCCGGATCTGGGGCCACGACGGCGGCCGACTCGTGGTTTCCCTCTACCCCGCGGGCAGCGAGGCACAGGTAGCGCACGATGTAGCCGTGCAGGTCTGGGCTACCTCGCAGCGCTTGCCCATCCCCCGACAGCTTGGGCAGGGTCGAACAGGTATCGCCAGCGAGGACCTGGGGGACGAGAACCTGGAGGTGGCGCTGGCACACCGCGGCGGCGCGGTGGTGGGGTCGCTCGTCGAGGCGCTGGCGCGCTTCGGCCACTGCCCCTGGCAGGAGGCTCCCAACCCCCCCTTCGATGCAGCGTTCTTCCGCCGCGAGTTGGCTGTTTTCGAGTCGCTGGCCGGCCTGGCGGAGGACCCGGAGACAGCCGCATTCCTGGACGATCTGGCCGAGCGCCTGGCCCGTCACCCCTTCCGTCTGGCCCACCGGGACTTTCACCTCCACAACCTGTTCTGGCACGGCGGCGCGGTGGTGGCCGTGGATTTCCAGGATCTACGCGGCGGTCCCGACACCTACGATGCCGTGTCGCTGCTGCGGGAGCGCGGGGGCAGCAACCTGCTGGCTGCGCCGCGCCTCTCCTTGCCGACCCTGGCCTCGGCCTGCGGGTGGGTGGCCGGGTGGGAGCAACGCTTCGTGGAGTGCGCCGCCCAGCGGGGCCTGAAGGTGATGGGGACCTTCCTGCGCCTGGCGTCGCTGGGCCGCAGCGCTTACCTGCACTTCCTGCCCGAGGCGCGCAGCCAGACGCTCGCTGCTCTGGCGGAACTCGAGGCTCCCCTCGCCCTCCGGCAGGCAGTGTCCAGGCCCTCCTTTCTCGAAGGGGTATACTCTGGTGGCGGAGGCGGCTTGTAATGTTTGGCACGATCGGACTCCCGGAACTCCTGGTGCTGCTCGTGATCGTGGTGATCATCTTTGGCGCGAGCCGGTTGCCCCAACTCGGGCGCGGCATCGGCGAAGGGATCAGGAACTTCCGCGCGGCGCTGCGGGGGGAGTCTCGCGAGGAGGACCGGAACTCAAAGCACTCCTGAGGGCTCGGGCATGACCCGAGCGGCGGCCTCCAGTCCCACGCCGGTCAACTCCCGATAGGCTGCGGCCACCCGGGCCACGAACTCCCGGGTCTCCCGGTAGGGGGGGATGGTGCCCCAGCGGCGCACGGCTCCCGGGCCGGCGTTGTACGCCGCCAGCGCCAGCTCCGTATCGCCGCCAAAGCGATCCAGGAGGGAAGCCAGGTACCGGCACCCGGCCTCCAAATTTGTGGCGGGATCGGCCACCTCGGCAAAGCCGAGGAGCGCCGCTGTCTGGGGCAGCACCTGCATCAGGCCCACAGCCCCCTTGGCGGACACGGCCGCGGGGTCGTGGCCGGACTCGGCCTCGATGACGGCCAGCACTAAGGCGGGGTCCAGACCGGCGTGCGCGGCCGCAGCGGCAAGCTCGGCTGGCACGGCGGGAGCGCCCTCCAGAAAGGGGGTGCTTTCGATGGATCCCGCAGCAGCCGGGTGGGGCGGCTCGCCCCCCCGCTCTTCCCCGCCGCGGCGATCGAGCTGCTGCGCGTACCAAGCCAGCCAACCCCCGGCCGCCACGCTGAGCCACAGGGCGGTCAGGGCGCGACCGCGCAGCACCTCACTTCCCCCGCTGCGGCCTCGCGCCGTTGCGCTGCAGCTTCTGCCGCAGGGTGTTGCGGTGGACACCCAGGGCCAGCGCCGCCTGGGACAGGTTGCCACCGTGGCGGCTCAAGGCCTGCTTGGCGAGCCGCGTCTCGAAGGCCGCCACCGCCTCGTCCAGCGTCAACCCTCGGTCCAGCACGGCATCCGCCACGGATACCACGGCCTCGCTGATGGCGCGCAGCGCCTCGCCCCGCTCGGTGTCCTGCTCGCTCACTTGACTTCGACTCGATCTCCCACCACGAGCGGCAGGGAGGAGGACATGATCTTGGCCGATGCCCAGTGCTCCCCCACGGTGAGCACCCCTGCCTCACCCAGCACGATCCGGGGTGCCCCGGCCACGGGGTTGTCCCGGTACAGCGTGCACACCGTGCCGGGAGCGAGATTGTCGGCGGCACCCAGATCGATGAGTACCACGTGGTCCCCCCCGAAGCTCACCACGTCGTCCTTGCTGTAGACGATGTAGCCCTTCGGCTTGTCGTTGGGCAGGTCGCAGCGCGTGGTCGGGGCGGAGAGGGCCACCATGGGGATGGGGAGCGCTTCGAACGGCTCGAGCCAGTTCCCCACCCGTGCCTCGTCGCAGGAGGACATGATCTCCGCAGTGGCCGAATGCTCCTGGGCGCAGAGGACGCGCACATGCCCCACGTAACGCATGATGCGCCCCAGCACTGCCTTGGTTGCCGGGTGGCGCACCACCCGTCCCGGCGCCACGAGGAAGTACTCCTGCCCCGCCGCCACCCCCTCGGCGCTCCCCTTGGAGAGGTACACGATGTCACCCGCAAAGTAGCTGGCCTGGTACTGCATCTGCTCGGCCGAAGTGACGGTGAGCTTGGGCTGGGCGTCCGCCGGGGCCAGGTAACCGAAGCAGTAGATGTCGTCCTCGGATCCCAGGGGCACCAGCTCCAACGCTGCTGCCTCGCCCCCCGGCGTTCCGCCCGCCTCGGTACCACCCCCCCCTGCTTCCCCGGTGGGTGCAGCCGCCTCGGCTGCGCCGGCCCCCTCGCCGGCCGGCGGGGGAGTGGGAGCCTCCGCTGCCTTCACGCCAATCACCAGCGGGTCACCCGGGTAGATCCAGTGGGCGTCGCGGATGTACTGGTTCTGCTCCCAGATCTGCGGCCACAGGTAGGGGTTGCCCAGCGACTTGGCGGCCAGGTCCCAGAGGGTATCCCCCGGCTGGATGATGTAGACGTTGGTGCCGGGCGGGAATTCGGTGGGGGGATCGTAGGGCGTCCAGTGGTCGCCCACCCGGTGGAGCGGCCGCGGAGGTGGGTTCACCGCCTGTTCCGCCATCCCTACGGAAGCCACGAGAACAGCTAGGAGAGCAACGGTTGCGCGGACCATGGCACTCTTCTCCTTCGGCACAAGCTGTTAGCTCCGCTGTCTACCATACCCCACCGACTCGTCGTCGTCAACGGTCGGAGCTCGTTCGCACCGTACCCCCCGCGCCGTCCTGTCCCCCGCCGGCAGGCGCCGAGGCCAGGGCCGCCTCCACGCTCTCGAGCAGTGCCTTGCCGCGAGACGCTGCGGCGGAGTCGGGGAAGTTGGCGAGGAGGTACTGGAGGCGCATGCGGGCCCCTTCGAACGCTTTGATGTTGAAGTAGTAGCGAGCCACCAAGTACTCGTGTTCAGCGAGGATCTCGCGGCTCTGGGCCAGCAGCTCGCGGGCTTCGGGAGCCTGGGGCGAGTTGCCGAACTGTTCCACCACCTGCTGGAAGCTGCTCGCCGCCTCGCGCACCGGCGCCAGGTCGCGCAGCGGCCCCCGCGCCTGCTGGAGGCTGCACTTGCCCAGCATGAGCAGGGCGTACGCTCGGTTGGGGTCGTTGGGGTAGCGGTTGGAGAAATCCCGGAAGCGGAGCTGGGCTTCGGTGAGCGCCTCCACCGTCTTCTCGGCAAAGAAGGTATCCGCCACCTTGAGGGCGGCCTGCCGCCCCAGTGGATCGTTGGGGAAGGCGTCGGCCACGAAGGTATAGTACCGCCGCGCTTCTTCCCACTTCTTCTTGGCAGCCAGGGCATCCCCCTTGGCCAGGATCTCCTCTTTGGAAAGCGCCCCCACCTCGTCGAAAAAACGGGACTCCTTGGGGGTGGACCGGCAACCGCCGGCCAGCATTACGAGCAGGAGCACGCAGGTGATCTGTCTCACACTCTCACCTCTCCGCGCAGCGCAGCCATGGTGGCGCGGCGGTCCGCTGCGCGAAAGACCGTCGTCCCGGCTACCAGCACGTCCACGCCAATGCTGCGCAGTTCCGTCGCGTTTTCCAGCTCCACGCCGCCATCCACCACCAGTTCCACCGCCGGTCGCCGCGCGCTGCGCAGAGCCGCAAGCCGGCGCACCTTGTCCAGCATCTCGGGGATGAACCGCTGCCCACCAAAACCGGGGTTGACGGTCATGATCACGATGAAATCCACGTACGGCCAGCACTCCTCCAACGCTGCGGGCGGCGTGAGCGGGTTGAGGGCGACCCCTGGTGCCAAGCCCACCTCGCGGATCCTGGTGACGGTGCGATGGAGGTGGGTGACCGCCTCCACGTGCACGGATAGACGGTTGGCGCCCGCCTCGGCAAACGGTTCGATGAGGGCGTCGGGGTTCGTGACCATGAGGTGGACGTCCAGGGGCAGGGTGGTGAGGCGCCGCACCGTGGCGCACAGGGCCGGTCCAAAGGACAGGTTGGGTACGAACACCCCGTCCATGACATCGAAGTGGAGCAGGTCGGCTCCCCCCGCCACCACCGAGGCCACCTCCTCGGCCACCCGGCCCAGGTCGCACGCCAACAGCGACGGGGCAACCCGGACGGTCATCGGCTCACCCACAGGGCCACGGTTTCCGCCTCCATCACCGGCCCCCCCGCCGGTGGATCCTGGCGCAGCACGATCCCCGGCCGCACCCCCACGTAGCGCACCTCCTGCCGCGCGGTGAGGCGAAACCCCAGGGCGCGGATGACGCGACTGGCAATCGCTTCGTCGATCCCCACGAAGTCGGGCATGACGAAGCGTGAGCGCTGCGGCACGGTGTTGACCAGCAGGTCCACGGCGCCTCCCGGTGCCACCGCCGCACCGGCCGGGGGGGACTGGGCCACTACCACGGCAGCGGCTGCCTGTCCCTCGATCCGGCAGGTCCGGCCCACGTGCAGACCCGCCTCCTCCAGCTCCGCTTCGGCCAACGATGTCGGCAGTCCCACCAGGTTCCCCACCCGTCGCACCTCGCTGCCCTGGGAAGGGTAGAGGCGGACCACCGATCCACGCTTTACCTCCAGGCCAGGGCCCGGTCGCTGTCGGGCAATGCGGCCCACCGGCACCGTGGCGTCGAACACGTCCTCCTGCACCTTGGCGAGCAATCCACTCTCCTGCAACACGGCCACTGCCTGCAACTTCTCCATGCCGCGCACATCGGCGACGCGAACCGCGGTGGAGCGCAGCCCCACCCAGAGGACCAGCCACACCCCCACGGCGCAGCCGATGCCAAACCCAGCGAGCACCGCGACCCCGCGCAGGAGCCTCGTCCCCATGACCTGGCAATGTACCATACCGGCGTGCTCTACCTGGGGGCGCATCTCTCCGCTGCGGGCGGCGTTTCTCGGGCAGCCGCCGCGGCTGTCGCCTGTGGCTGCCAGGCGCTCCAGCTGTTCCTGCGGCCCCCCGGCCGCTGGCAGGGGGGAACGCTGGAGGCGGCCGAAATTGCTCGCTTCCGCGCCCTTGCTACTGCGGGCGGTCTCGCAGGGCGGTGCTTTGCCCACGCCCCGTACCTCCTTAACCTGGCGAGCGCCGACGATACCTTGCGGCAACGCTCCCTCGCGGTGCTCGCCGAGGAGCTGCGGGCGGCCGATGCCCTTGGCCTTTCGGGCGTGGTCCTGCACCCCGGCTCCGCTGGCGACGCGGCGCGGGGGGAGGCCATCCTACGGTGCCGGGACGCCATTGCCGAGGCGTTGGCGAGGGCCGGGGCCGGATCGGCCAAGCTGCTGCTGGAGGGAACCGCAGGCGCCGGCCACCAGCTAGGTGCCACCCCGGCGGAGCTCGCCACGTTGGTGCCCGAGGGCGCCGCCGAGCGCATCGGCGTCTGCCTCGATACCGCCCACCTGTGGGCAGCGGGCTACCACCTCGAGGGCGACGGGTGGGACGAGGTGCTGGCGGAGCTTGCCACCCACTGGGGTCGCGTGGCCCCCGACCTCATCCACGGCAACGACTCGCCGGTGGCCTGCGGCTCGCGCCGAGACCGGCACGCCGTGCCGGGCGAGGGGCAGCTCGGCGAAGCGGTGTTCCGCAAGATCCTGGGCGACCCGCGACTGGAGGGCGTGCCGATGGTGCTGGAAATCCCGCCCGGTGCCCGCAACGCCACCGTCCTCCGCGCCCTCGCCCAGCTCCGCAAGTGGACGCGAACCCCCGCTCCTGCAGGGCCTACCGGCTGCCGGGGGCGGAGAAGGGGCCGAAGTGGGCAGGCAGGTTCTTCATCACGTCGTTGAAGAGCACCACCACCACCAGGGCGATGATGAGCCAGAAGCCAATGTTGATGATCCGTTCCTTGGTACGGAAGGAAAAATCGCGGCGCCGCAGGGATTCCAGCGTTGTGACCAGCAGGTGACCGCCATCCAGCACCGGCACCGGCAGCAGGTTGAAGATGGCCAGCTGCAGGGAGATCACCCCCAGGAGCCAGACGAGGTTGACGAAGCCGGAGCGAGCCGCCTCCCCGGAAAAGCGGGCAATATCGATGGGCCCGGACATTTGCTTGATGGAGGACTGCCCGGTGACCATGCGGCCCAGCACGGTGAAGGTTTCGCGGGTCATGCGGACACACTCGCGCCACGCCTCGGTCACCGCGGCGGGCAGGCCCAAGCGCTGCACGACGGTGGGGTTGGGAAGCGGGATGCCGAGCTTGCCTTGCCCGTCCACGGTGCGGGGTGTGGCTGGGAGTTGGAGCTGGTGCCCGTTGCGCTCCACGGTGAGCACGATCCGCTGCCCGGCGCGGCCACCCACCAGGCGGATCAGGTCGTAGAAGTGGCGCACCGGCTCGCCGTCCACGGCGAGGATGCGGTCGCCGCTGGCAAGGCCAGCCTCCTCGGCGGCGCTCCCCGGCAGCACCCGCGGAACCTGGGCGGGCAACAGCGGGGCGAGTCCCGCGTAGCCCAGGGCGTAGCGGCTCACGTTGCGGGGGGTGAGCGTCACCTCGAAGGTGGTGCCGCCGCGGCGCAGGCGGACCTTTAGCGTGCGACCTGGGGCGGAGAGCGTTTCCATCTCCAGCTCCCGCCACGTCGCCACCGGCCTGCCGTCCACTGCCAGCACGAGATCGCCGGGGAGCACGCCTGCTTCGGCGGCGGGCGAATCGGGGTCCACCCAGGCAATCTCGGGAGGTTGGTGCTGCCAGGCTGGCACCTCCACCCCCACCACGAAGGCAAAGGCGAGAAAGGCAACCGCTCCCACGACGTTGGCCAGCGGCCCGGCAATGAGGATGATGCTCCGCTGCCAACGGGGGAGCAGCTTCTCTTCCTCGCCGGCTGCACCCACCGGCGTGGATTCGTCGGGACCGAGCCCGGCGATGCGCACGTAGCCGCCCAGGGGGATGAGGCTCACGCGGTAGTCGGTGCCGCCCCGGGTGACGCCAAATAGCCGTTTGCCAAAACCGAAGGAGAAGACGCTGACCCCTGCCTTCACCGCTCGGGCGGCCAGGAAATGGCCGCCCTCGTGAATGAAGACGAGGACCCCCAGTACCACCACGAGGGCAAAAATGTTCACCAGCACGAAGGCCACCCCACGTTCATGACAACGCCTCCCCCGAAAGGCGGTATTTCTCGAGCAGCCGGCGCGCCTCCTCGCGCGCACGGCGGTCCGCTTCCAGCACGTCGCCCAGCGTGGTGAGGGGGTGGGGGCGCGCCGCCTCCCGCTCGCTCACCGCTTCCACCACTGCCGGGATGGCGGTGAAGCCAATTACCCCCGCCAGGAACGCTTCGACGGCCACCTCGTTGGCGGCGCTCAGGGCAGCCGGGACCGTGCCGCCGGCACGGAGCGCTGCGCGGGCCAAGCCCACGCTGGGGAAGCGCTCCTCGTCCAGCTTTTCGAAGTGCAACGACCCCAGGGCTGCGAGGTCCAGGGTGCCAAAGGGGGACGGCCAGCGCTCGGGGTAGGCGAGGGCGTAGAGAATGGGGAAGCGCATGTCGTTCACCGAGAGCTGTGCAATGAGGGTGCCGTCCAGGTACTCCACCAAGGAGTGGACGCGGCTCTCGGGGTGGACCAGCACCTCGATGCGCTCCTCGGGGAGGTTGAAGAGGTGGTGGGCTTCGATGACCTCCAGCCCCTTGTTCATCATGGTGGCGGAATCGACGGTGATCTTCGCCCCCATCCGCCAGGTGGGGTGCGCCAGCGCCTGCTCCACCGTCACCTTGGCCAGCGCGGCGAGCGGTGTGGTGCGGAAGGGGCCGCCCGAGGCGGTGAGGATGAGGCGGCGGACCGTCCCCACGGGTCCCACGCGCAGCGCCTGGTGCAGGGCGTTGTGCTCCGAGTCCACCGGCAACACCGGGGCACCGGTGCGCTCCGCCGTGGCCATCACCAGCTCGCCCGCAGCCACCAACGTCTCCTTGTTGGCGAGGAGGATCTCCCGGCCCAGCTCGATGGCCTCGAGCGTCGGGACGAGCCCCAGCGCCCCCACGAAGGCTCCCACCACGGTGGTGGCATCGGGGTGGGTGGCGACGGCAATGCGACCCGCCTCCCCCGCCAGCACCTCCAGGTGGGGGAACTCGGCGGCCAGCTGGCGGGCCGCGGCTTCCTCGGCGACGGCCACGAGGTGCGGCTGGAACGCAGCAATCTGCTGCCGCAGCAGCGCCACGTTGCGGCCGGCCGCCAGCGCCACCACGCGCACGCGCTCGGGGAACTGCGCCACCACCTCCAGCGTGGCGCGGCCGATGGAGCCGGTGGAGCCGAGAATGGAGAGCCGCTTCACCACGTGGGGCGCACCAGCAGGAAGAGGGCAAGGACGAAGGGGGCCGCGAAGAAGAGGGAGTCGGTTCGGTCCAGAAAACCCCCGTGCCCGGGGATGGCGAGGGAGGAGTCCTTGAGGCCCGCGTCACGCTTGAACAGCGACTCCGCCAGATCGCCCAGGGGTGCAAGCACCGACAGGAGCGCTGCCACGGCCAGACCCAAGGTGGTGGGGAGCTCGGGGAAGAACACCGTGCGGCACACCCACACGGCAAAGAAGGAGAGGGCGGTCCCGCCCACGATCCCTTCCCAGGACTTCTTGGGGCTCACCACCGGCGCCAGCCGGTGCCGGCCGAAGTACGTGCCCACGTAGTAGGCGCCCGAGTCGCCCCCCCAGATGGTCAGGCAGTGGGTGAGGAGGATCTTCCACCCGTACGCGCCGGCAAAAGAGGTGCGCAGCAGCCCCATGGCGCCACCGGTGACAGCAAAGTAGACAGCAGCAAAGACTGCGGCGGCAATGGCACCGCCAGCCCCTGCCACGGGTCGCCCCGTCAGGAGGTGGACGAGGGGGAGGAGGAGCACCACCACCGCCAGCACCGGTCCACTGGCGGCCAAGCCCAGGGCCCACAGGGCCGGCAAGGCGGCGGCCAGCAGCAGGAGGGGGGGCCAGAGGGGCGTGGGCGGGTGCACCCGCCTCAGGATGGCGAGGAGTTCAGCAGCCGCCAGCAGGCTCACAGCCCACACCGCCACCAGGTACACCCAGGCCGGGAGCAAGACGATGACGGCGAGGACCACAGGCAGGAGCAGGAACGCCGTGGCTTCGCGGATGGCGCTCACCGCTCCCCCTCGCTGGCTTCCCCCTCCGCCCCCTCCGATCCGCCCTCGAGGACCCCCCCGAAGCGGCGTTCCCGCCGGGCAAAGTCGGCGACGGCGGCAATCACATCGCGGGCGCGGAAGTCTGGCCACAGCACCGGGGTGATGTGGAGTTCGGTGTAGGCGACCTGCCAGAGGAGGAAGTTGGAGAGCCGCTGCTCGCCGGAGGTGCGGATGAGGAGGTCGGGATCCGGCGTGCCGGCGGTGGTGAGGTGGGCCGACACCCACGCCTCGTCGATGGCGCCCGCGTCGAGGGTGCCGGCAGCGGCGAGCCGCACCGCCTCCCGCACCAGATCGGTGATCTCGGCGCGCCCCGAGTAGTTCAGGGCGATCTGGAAGAGCATCCCGGTGTTGCCCTGGGTGGCGGTCACTGCCCGTTCCAGGCCACGCTGGATTTCCTCCTCCAGCTCGCCGATGCGGCCAATGGGGCGGAAGCGGATGTTGTTCTCCACCAGCACGTGGAGTTCCTTCTTCAGGTACTCCTTGAGGAGACCCATGAGGGTCCGCACTTCCCAGCGCGGACGTTTCCAGTTTTCCGTGGAGAAGGCGTAGAGGGTCAACGCCTCCACTTCCAGGCGGGCCGCCGTCTCCACCGCCTCGCGCACGGCGCGGATCCCGGCACGGTGCCCCTCCACCCGCGGCAACCCCCGCTGCTGGGCCCAGCGCCCGTTGCCATCCATGATGATGGCAATGTGCCGGGGCAGCCGGTCCGGGGGGATCCGGGCGAGCACCTCACGTTCGGGCGAGCCGAGCGGCGCGATGGCGTCCAGGTCCTTCATGCGCCGGGGCAGTCTAGCACGGGCCTGGCGTGCCGCCGCTGCGCTTCAGTAGCGGACTCCCTCCAGGGTGAGGCCGTGGGCTGGTGCGGTGGGGGCCGGCGGCGTGGTGACGGTACCCTCCAGCAGACCCTCCAGCCACGCCAGCTCCTGGGCGCCCCGGCCGATCTCCACGATGCTCCCCACCAGCCGGCGCGCCATCCCGCGCAGAAAGCCGTCGCCCACCAGGTGGATCGCGGCGCGACGCCCGCGCGAGGCAAAGCGCGCCAGCTCGATTCGCCGCCCCGTGCCGCGGCGCCCAGTGCCCGCGTGCCCCGTGCGGGCGAAGGCAGCAAAGTCGTGCTCCCCCACCAGACGGGCCGTGGCCGCCGCCATGGCTTCGAGGTGGGGGCGTTTGGGCAGGATCCAGGTGCGTTGGGCCTCCCAGGGCGGCAGCACCGTCTCCCAGGCGAGGCGGTAGCAGTAGTGCTTGCAGCGGGCGTGGCGGCGCGCATCGAAGCTCGCTGGCACCCGGCGCGCCTTGAGGGCACGGATGTCCTCGGGGAGCGCTGCATTGAGCGCCGCCACCAGCCCCGCCGGCGGGATGGGCAGCGGGGCGTCGAAGTGGATCACCTGAGCGGCCGCGTGCACGCCAGCGTCGGTGCGGCCGGCTGCCGTGACGCGGATGGGGGTGCCGTAGAGGGTGGCGAGGGCATCCTCCACCGTGGCCTGGACGGTGCGAGCTGCTGCCTGGCGCTGCCACCCGGCGTAACGCCCCCCCAGGTACGCGAGCCGGAGTGCAATCCTCTGGCAGGTGTGCATGGGCCATTATCCCGCGCGCGACACCGCCGCGACCCTTGAGCTTGGGGTGGCGGGAATCGTACAATGGCGCGCTGTTGCCCGAGGGGGAGATGATGGAGACACTTCGAGATCTTTTCCAGCACGTTGTGACCACGTTCCCCGCCCGACGGGAGCTGCTCCGCATCAAGTCCGGCAGGGGGTGGCGAAGCCTCACCGTGCGGGAGTTTGAGCGGGCCACCCGCGAGTGCGCCGACAAGTTACGCGCCGCCGGCATCGGCCCCGGGGACCGGGTGGCGCTGTTTTCCGAGAACCGCCCCGAGTGGCACGTGGTGGACTTTGCCTGCCACCTCATCGGTGCCGTGTCGGTGCCGCTCTATGCCACCCTGCCGGCGCCGCAGGTGCGCTACATCGTCAAGGATTCCGGCAGCAAGCTCCTGCTGGTTTCGGGGGCGGAGCGGGCCCGCACGGCGCTGGAGGCGGTGGCGGGACTCGATGGCGTGCAGGTGGTGGGGATCGACGGCGGTCTCGCCGAGGGGATCGTTTCCCTGGGTGAGATGCCGTCGCTGCCGCGCCGCCAGCGGGGGACGGTGACGCCCCTGGCTGGGAAGGACCTGGCCAGCATCATCTACACCTCGGGGACCACCGGCGATCCCAAGGGGGTCATGCTGTCGCACAGCAACTTCATCTCGCAGGTCAAGGCGGTGCAGCCCCTCTTCCCCATTACCGACCGCGACATCTCCATGAGCTTCCTGCCCCTCTCGCACGTGTTCGAACGCACCGTGGATTACGTGTTCTTCAGTTACGGCGTGCAGATCAACTACGTGGAGTCCATCGAGCGCGTGCCCACGCAGCTCACCGAGGTGCGTCCCACCATCATGGTGTCGGTGCCGCGGCTGTTCGAGCGCTCCTACATCAAGATCATCTCCAAGATCCAGCAGGAGGGCGGGGCCAAGCGGCGCCTCTTCGAGTGGGCGCTGCGGGTGGGGCGAGAGGTGAAGGAGGCCGAGTGGCGGGGGCAGCGGCCATCGGCCTTCGCCCGGGGCAAGTACGCGGTGGCCAAGGGCCGGATCTTCTCCAAGGTGCTGGAGCGCCTGGGGGGGAGGCTGCGGTTCTCGATCTCCGGCGGCGCTCCCCTGGCACGGGAGGTGGCGGAGTTCTTCGACATCATTGGTCTGCCGGTGCTGCAGGGCTACGGTCTGACCGAGACCTCCCCGGTGATTGCCGCCAACCTCCTGCACCGCAATCGCCTCGGCTCGGTAGGTCCAGTGCTGCCGGGGGTCGAGGTGCGGATCGCCGACGACGGTGAGATCCTGGTGCGGGGTCCCAACGTCATGATGGGGTACTGGCGGCGCCCCGAGGCCACCGCGGAAACCATCGACACGGACGGATGGCTGCACACCGGCGACGTGGGCTACCTGGACACGGACGGGTTCCTGTTCATCACCGACCGCAAGAAGGACATCATCGTCACCTCGGGGGGCAAGAACGTGGCGCCGCAACCCATCGAGGGGCGTCTGGGCGCCACCCCCTTCATCGCCCAGGCGGTGCTCATTGGCGACAAGTTCCCCTATCTCACCGCCCTCATCGTCCCCAACTTCGAGAACCTCGAGGTCCGGCTGGCCGAGAAGGGGATCCGCGGGCTGTCCCGCGAGGAGATGGCGGCCCACCCCGAAACCGAGGCGCTCATTGCCGCCACGGTGAAGGCTGTCAACGCCGACCTGGCCGTGCACGAGCGCATCCGGCGCTTCACCCTGCTCAAGCGGGAGTTCTCCCTGGAGGAGGGGGAGCTCACCCCCACCGTGAAGGTGCGGCGGCGGGTGATCGCCGAGAAGTACCGGGATGTGATCGAGGGGATGTACCTCAAGACGCAGCGGGCGGGAGAGTACGAGCTGGGCGACTGAGGGCCCGGGTCCAACGGGCGGTCACACCCCGAGGATGGCGTCGAGAGCCGGGGGCGGCTCGAGCGTGTCCAGGAGGGCGTCCGGATGGAGAGCGGCCAGCACGGCCCGTGGTGTCCAGCCGCTCGCCACCGCCACCGCCAACGCCCCGCCGGCGCGGGCGCAGCGGATGTCCGCCTCCGCATCCCCCACCACCACCGTGTGCTCCGCCCGAAACTCCCGGCCCAGGGCTTCCCGCGCCCGCTCAAGCGCCACCGGCACCAGGAGGTTGCGGTCCGCCGAGTCGGAACCGTACGCCCCGAAGCGGAAGCGCCCAGCAAGCCCCGCGACTCGCAGTTTGATCTCGGCCCCGGCGGCTACGTTGCCGGTGAGCAGGCCCATCGCCACGCCGCGGCGCTCCAGCTCGTCGAGGAGGGGGAGGACGCCGGGTAGGACGGTGACCGTGCCGGGGGCCAGGGCAGCCGAGAGGTTCTCCAGGTAGCGGGCGAAAAGGCGCGGCAGGTTCGCCTCGATCACGGCCGGCTCGACTCCGGCGGCCAGCATCAGCTCCCTGGCAATGAGCGGATCGGTCTTCCCCGCCCACCGGTAGCCTTCGATGGGACCGCGGCATCCGAACACGTGCTGGAGCGCTTCGCCAAAGGCCGCACCGGCCCGCCCGCCGGTGGAGATCAAGGTGCCGTCCACGTCGAAGAGGACCAGCCGAGAGTTGGCGCCCCGCACCGGGGGAGTCTAGCATTCTGGCGGGCCGGCCCGGGTGTGGGGTTTGACAGGTTGGCGGCGGTTTTCGTAGCATCCTGCCCCGGGAAGGGCGATGCTGACCGGGTTCAACACCGATATCGAGTGCGAGGGCACCGTCTACCACGTCCAGACCGAAGATCGCTCTGGCGGGGTGCCCCTCATCGAGTCGCTCATCTACATGAAGGGGGAGATTCTCGCAGCCCGGCGCACCGAGTACCGCCACCTCCTGGAGGCCGGCGCCGACATGTCGGACATCCAGGCCCTCATGGAGCGGCAGCACCGCGTTATCGTCGAGACGATCCGCAACGGACGCATCGACATCCTCACCGAGCCGCAGCTCGGTTCGGAGGGCGACACCACCGTCTCGCGGCGTCCGCCCCTGGTCCCGCCCCCCCCTGCCGAGAAGGCGGAGGCCAAGGCGAGCAAGTCGCTGGACGAAGTCATTTCCGAGTGGCTGGCGGAGCAGCAGCGGGTGGAGCAGATCCAGCTGCAGGTGGTGGGCGCGGAGGCGCTGCGCTTTGGAAGCCCCTTCACGCTCCTGGTGGAGGTGCGCAGCACCCCGGGTGGTCGGCCGGTGGCCGGGGTGCGGGTGGCCGCCCGCTTCCTGTCCACGGCCAGCAAGGCCACCGACCTGGTGGTGGGGGAGACCGATGCGCGCGGGTCCGTGGAGCTGGCCGGCACGATCCCGCCCCTTGACAAGGGCACCGGCCTCATCGTCGTGGCGGCCCAGCACGGCTCGGTGAGCGACGAGGCCAAGTTCCTGGTCCAGCGCTAAGGGCAGCTGCAGGCGCAGCAGGGGTGAACGGGCGCCCTGTCCTCAGGGCTCCAGCCGGCCGCGCAGCAACGCCTCGAGCCCGGCGCGGGCAATGGTGGGGTTTTCCCGTAGGCGGCGCACGGAGTAGGGGTACCAGTGGGTGCCAAAGGGCACGTACACCCGCAGCCGATGCCCGCCGGCCGTGATGATGCGCCGCAGCTCTGGATCCACACCCAGCAGCATCTGGAACTCGTAGCGGTTGGCGGGAAGTCCGAGGCGCTGGAGGAGCGCCAGGCTCTCGCACACCAGCCACTCGTCGTGGGTGGCGATCCCCACGGTGCTGCCGCCCTCCAGCAACACGCGGAGCACGTGCACGAAGTTGCTGCGGATGATGTCGCGCTCGCAGTAGGCGATGCGGCGCGGCTCCAGGTAGATGCCCTTGCACAGCCGAACGTTGGCACCCTCGCTGGCGAGCTGCGCCGCGTCGGCCAGGGTGCGACGCAGCCGGGCCTGGAGCACGACGCCGGTGCTGCCCGGGTAGCGGGCGATGAGCTGCCGGTAGATGCGCAGGGTGGCGTCGGTGGTGGAGGCGTCCTCCATGTCGATGCGCACGAAGGTCCCCTGCGCGGCGGCCTGTTCGATGATGGCGGCAATGTTGGCGCGGCAGAACTCCTCGTCAATGGCCAGCCCCATCTGCGTCGGCTTCAGCGAGATGTTGGCGTCCAGCGAATGCTGGCGGATCGCCTCCAGCACCTGCTGGTAGGAGGCCACGGCCGCCGCCGCCAGTTCCCGGCTGGTGACGCTCTCGCCCAGCACGTCGATGGTCGCGCAGCACCCCTCGGCGGCGAGCCGCTGCACCGTGGCCACGGCTTCCTCGAGGGTGGTGCCGGCCACGTAGCGCCGCGCCACGAAGTGGACGACCCAGCGGGGGGTGACGGGCAGAGTGGTGCGGACCAGCGTGTCGAACAGACTCATGGGATCCTCCGAGCGTTGGGGGTGCGGGCCAGGGTGAGGACGGAGACCTCCTCCGCCCCAGCGGCCAGCAGGGCACGGGTGCAGCGCGTTGCCGTGGCACCGGTGGTGAACACGTCGTCCACCAGCAGGATCCGTCCGGTGACGGGCCGGCGCGCAGAAAAGGCAGTGGGAGCCAGCCGCAGCCGAGCCGAGCGGGTCAGGCCCACCTGGTGGCCCGCCCCGCGCCGGCGCAGGGCCAAGAGCAGGGGGACGCGGAGTTTTGTGGCGAGCTCCCGGGCGAGCAGCGCCGACTGGTTGAAACCGCGCAGCAGCACGCGGTGCCAGGCCGCCGGCACCGGCACCACGGCAGCGGGAGCTGGCCAGCCGGTGCGCTCCCAGGCCTGGTAGAGCAGGTCGCCCAGGGGCGCGGCGAGCTCGTCGCGGTGGCGGTGCTTAAGGAGCAGCACGAGGGAGCGCAGGGCCCCCTCGTAGGGGCCGTAGCTGGAGGCGGCTGCAAAGGGGGGTGGGTCGGTGCGACAGGAGAGGCAAGGTGCCAGCTCCGCCTCCGGGTCGCCGCAGCGCCCGCAGCCTGCCCTCGGGTGCGGGGCCACGCCTTGCCAGCAGGCGGCGCAGATGCCGGCGCGACTGCCCCGGTACGGCAAGGAAAGCCCGCAGAGCTGGCAACGGGACGGCAGGAACGTCGTGACGAGAGCCCCGGCGAGACTCGCCATGGCGCGGCGAGTGTACCAGCTTTCACGAGCCGCGCAAACGCGCTACCCTGCATCGGGAGGCGAGACGATGCGCACGCTCTTGGCGATCGGTTTGATGTGCACGGCGGCGGTGGCAGGAGCGCAGGTGGGGATGCTGGGCGCCGGCGCCGGCCTCACCTTCGAGTTGCACCCCGAGGCGTTCCCCAACAAGGACTGGCGGCGGGGGGAGGACTTCTCGCCGGTGGTCTCGTTTTCCTTGAACCTCTCCGACGACACGGCGGTGCGGCTCCAGGCCCGCGACCTCTCCCGCACCACCCGGGTCGGGGGGGCGCCCTGGAACGGCCGCTTCCGCGCCTACACGGTGGGTGCCGACTACCTGTTGCCGGGTACCTTTGGCCAGGCTTCCTTCTCTGGCGGCGTTGGCGCCTACCGCCTGGATCTGGCGGGCGAACGGGCTCCCCAAGGGGTGGAGGGGCAGGAGTTCGGGTGGTACGTGGCGGTGGGAGAACGGTTCCAGCTCACGCACACCACTCGCCTCCTGGGCGAGATCGTGCTGGATCGCACCGGACATGCGGACTCGCCCACCCTCCTCACGGCGGCGCTAATGGTGGCGGTCGTCTTCTAGAGGATGCCGCACGTCATTTGCGCTGGGCGGGTCGATCTCGAAGCGGCCTGGCAGGGGCTCGGTACCGGTCCGTGGCGGTGGGGCACGGCAGTGGCGCGCGTGGAGGGGTGTTACCTGGGCGCGGACGCGCGCACCCTGCTGGTGGCCGCGGTGGTGGTGGAGTACGGGCGGCCGCTCCACCCGGTGGTGGTGGTGACGCATCGGGGTGAGGAAACCGCTGTCCACCTCTGGCCGGTGGTGGCCGTGGAGCGCACCGAGGCGGTGAAGCGGCTGGTGGCCCACGTGGCCAAGGAGCTGGAGGCGTTCGGGGCCGGAGCGGTGACCACCACCAACCTGGCGGCGTACCTACCCGGCTGAGGCGCGCCAGCCCCCTGCCTCAGGGGAGCGCCTCGCTGCCCTGCTGCAGCTCTTCCTGGTGGCGGGTGGCCAGATTTTCCAGCTGATCCCTGATGGCCCCCACCGAGCCGCCCGCGGACCCTCCCGGTGAACCCAGCGCCTCCATGGCTTCTTGGACCAGGCGTCGCGCCCGCCGGCGTTCCGGATCGCCCGCTCCCGGCCCTGCGGCAAGGAGGGCATCGGCGGCGGCGCGCAGCTTCACGGCAGCCCGGTACGGTGCAGTGCCAGGCGTGGTTGCGGCGGCCCAGCCAGCACAGGTGGCGGCCGCCTCGGCCAGTTCCTGGCGGGGAAGCTCGGCGACTCCCGACAGCTCGTCCAGACGCCTGGCGAGCGCTCGCGCCGCCTCCTCCTCGAAGGGGAGCGGTGCGGTGTCGTCCCGGAGCGTCGTCGACACCGACTGGACCGCCTCGAAGCTCTTCTTGGTGTCGCGGGCGGAAAGGGTGAGCACCACGGCCACCGCCACGAGGAGCACCACGAGACCCAGGATCGCTCGCATGACTACCACCTCCCCCACGAGACTACACCTGCGGGGCGGGAGTGTCGCCTCGCAGGGACAGGGGTACGCGCCGCCACGTGGTGACGCGCACAGCCAGTGGCACGGCTGATGCATTGGCGCCCGCCGGAGGTGGCCGATGCGATACGCTCTGACCGTTGCCCTGGCCGTGACGCTGGTGGCGGGGACCGTCTCGGGCCGCGAGCTCACCTGGGTGTACGTGGTCCCGGCGGCGGCCAACACCACCGGCCTCAACGGCACCGACTGGCATACCGATCTCACCCTCTACAACCCCCACACCACCACCCTGCCAGTGGTGCTGCAGTTCCTCCCCTCGGGGCGGGACAACCGTAGTGGCGTGCCCACCGTGGAGCTGGAGCTGGCCCCCTGGGAAACCTTGAACCTCTGGGACGTGCTGGGTCCGCACGGCTTCGCTGCACGCGGCAAGACCGGCGCGCTCCTCGTCTACGCCGACGACGACCGCGTCTCCTGCAGCGGGTCGAGCTGTGATTTTGCGGTGTTTTCCCGCACCTATACGCTCAATCCCTCGGGCGGCAGCGGCGAGTTCGGCCAGGGCATCGCCGGTTTCCCCGCCTCCCTGGGGCTGGATCGCAGCGTCATCGCCTACCTGCCGCAACTCACCGACGACAGCTCCTTCCGGACCAACCTGGGGGTGGCGTCGTGGACGGCAGCAGCGGTGACGGTGCGCGTGGAGCTGCAGGATCGCTCTGGGCACATCCTCGACCGGCGCGACCACGTGGTGCCGCCCTACGGGCACATCCAGTGGCGGGTGGAGCACGGGGTGGCGGGTGGCACGGCTGCGGTGTACATCGTGGCGGGGCCGGACGACGCCATGGTCTACCCGTACGCTTCGGTGGTGAACTGGGTCACCGGCGACCCCGCCTACGTGGAGGCCCACCTCACCACCGTGGGTCTCACTGCCCAGACAGCCCTGGGGCGCTCGCCGCGGCAGCGCCCACCGGCCCTACCCGTACCGACCTTCTCCCGCGCCCTGCTGGCCCAGAACCGCTAGGAGCAGGCCGCACTCTCGTCCCACCGCGGCAAGCCCTGCTAGAATGGCCGCGGCATGGTACAGTTCGATAACCAGTACAAGCAGGTCAAGCTCAAGGTCGTCTACTACGGCCCAGCGCTGGGCGGCAAGACCACGTGCCTGAAGTACATCCACCGCGTCACGGACCCTACGCGGCGCACCAAGCTCTACGCCCTCAACACCGCCTCCGACCGCACCCTCTTCTTCGACCTCCTGGGCATCGACTTGGGGCGGGTGCGCGGCTACCGGTTGATGCTGCAGCTGTTCACCGTCCCCGGCCAGGTGCAGTACAACGCCACCCGCCGGGCGGTGCTGGCCGGTGCGGACGGGGTGCTGTTCGTGGCCGACTCGCAGAGCTCGCAGCAGACCGCCAACGAGCAGAGCCTGGCCAACCTGGCCGAGAACTTGAAGGCCAACGGCCTGGATGCCGCCACCATCCCGCTGGTGTTCGCCTACAACAAGCGGGATCTGCCCGAAGCCATGGACTGCGCCACCCTCAACGCGTCCCTCAACCGGCGGGGGGTCCCCTGGTTTGCCACGGTGGCCACCACCGGCGAGGGGGTCATGGAGTCGTTCGCGGCCATTGCCGAGGCCACCGTCCGGTCGGTGGGCGACCGCCTCGGGCTGGCAGCCCAGCCGGAGGCAATGGAGCGGCTCCTGGTGGGGGTGCGCGCGGCGCTGCAACCGTTCTTGGGTCCCCCTCCTAGCGCCGAGAGCGAGGTGGTGATCCGCCCCAAGGCCACAGCGGAAACGCTCTCCGCCGAGGAGCTGGTGTCGGAGGCGGTGCGGGCCAACCTGAGCATGACCGACCTCAACGCCAAGCTGGATCAGCTCGGCCAGGAACTGGCGCGGCGGATTCGGCAGCTGCGGGCAATCAACGAGTTTGGTCGCCTCATGTCGGGCGCCCGCCAGAGCCGTCAGGTGACCTCGGGCTTTCTGGATGCCCTGTTGCGGGAGCTGGGGGTGAGCTGCGGCTCGCTCCTGCTGGAGCGCAACGGCACCCTCGAGGAGGTGGAGCGGCGCGGTCTGGCGGAGGACCCCTTCGCGAGACCCCAGGCGGACGGGCGGTCGCCGGTGGCTGCGGTGGTGGAGAGCCAGCAGCCGTTCGTGGTGTTCGTGGACGAGACAGGGCCGATCACCTCGCGCCTGACCGAGGAGCTGCTGGGACTGGGGCTGGTGGCGGGGTTGTCGGTGCCGCTGGTGGCCCAGGGGCGGGTGCTGGGCGTGGCCACCGCCTACGGCGATGCCGCACGCGGCGCCTTCAGCGACGACGACCGGGATCTGGCCATGGGGCTGGCGGCCAACGCGGCAGTGGCCCTCGCCCACCTGCGGGCCCTCGGCGCGCTGGAGGAGGCCAACCGCACCCTGGAAGCGACGGTGGCGGCCCGCACCCGCGAGCTGGAGCTGGCCCTCACCCAGCAGAAGGTTCTGACTGAGCAGTTGGAGGCGCGGCGGCAGGAGCTCGAGGCGGCCAACGCCCGCCTGGGAGAACTGGAGGCGCTCAAGGGAGAGCTCCTCTCGTACGTGGCCTCTGCCTTCGAGGAGCCGGTGCGGTCCATCCAGACCGCTGCCCGCGTCCTGATGCGCGAGGAAGGCGTGTCCGAGAAGGCGACCAAGCTCCTCGAAGTGGTCCACGCCGAGGTGACCCGTCTGGCCGACCTCATCGTCTCCACCCGCCAAGCCACCGTTCTCAGTGCAGCGGAGGGCGGCTCCGTGACGGAGGTGGCGGTTGCCGACCTGATGAAGCGGGCCCTCTCGCCGCTGCGGAGCGCCATCGGGGAGCGCAAGCTCTCGGTCCACGTCAAGGTGGCGCAGGGGCTGGAGCGGCTCCTGGCGCGGGCGGAGCAGCTGGAAGTGGCGCTGCGGGCGGTGCTGCGCAACGCCGTGGAGTACAACACCCCGGGCGGCAGCGTCACGGTCATCGTCCAGCCCACGCAGCGGGACGGCAAGGCGTTTACCGAAATCCAGGTGACGGACACGGGCCAGGGGATACCCGCCGAGGACATCCCCAAGGCTCGGGAGCGCTTCTGGCGGGGGGCTGCCGGCGAGGCGGCCGCCCACGGCTTGGGGTTGGGGCTGACGGTGGCGAGTCGCGTGGCCGAGGCGCACCAGGGGACGCTGGAGATCCGTTCGGAACCTGGCCGCGGCACCACCGTCTCCATCCTCCTCCCGGCGCGGTCCACCCCCGCCTGAGCGGCCCACCAGCGCGTCGGTTGGGCTAGACTGGCGTGTCCATGGCGCGCCTGGCGGTCCTCACCTCCAAGCCCGATCTTCCCCTCTACCGGGAGCTCCAGGCAGCCGCTCGCGCCGCGGGGCATCGCCTGAGCGTCCTTAACGGCCTCGACCTGGTGGCCATGGCCACCCCCCCCAGCGTGTGGGACTCCCGGCGGAATGCGCCAGTGCGCGGGATCGCGGCCCTCCTCCCCCGCGTGGGCAACTGGCGCCCCGATTCGGTGCTGGCCGTCTTGGCTGCCTTCGAAGCCTCGGGCGTGCCCGTCCTCAACCGCCCCGCGCCCATCCGCCGCGGCCGCGACCACTGGCGCACGGTGGCAGCGCTGGCGGCGGCCGGGCTGCCCCACCCGGAGACGGTGGCCGGGGCCGAGCCGGAGGCGCTCGTACGCGCGGTGGAGGCGACCTTCGCGTACCCCTGCGTGGTGAAACAGCGCCGTTCGCGCATGGGCGTGGGCGTGATCCGCTGCGCCTCTCGGGCCGAGCTGGAGGCCGTGCTGGACTCCTGCTGGCGCCTGGGGGACGAGGTGATCGTGCAGCGCTTCTGCCCCCCCGGGGGGGTGAGCCGGCGGGTGGTGGTGCTGGACGGGGAAGCGCTGGGAGCCGCCGAACACCGGGCCGAGCCGGGGGAGTTCCGCGCCAACGCGGCCCGCGGCGCCGGCGTGGTGGGGGTGGAGCTGGACCAGGCCCAGGCGGATCTGGCCGTGGCGGCGGCAGCGGTGGTGGGCCTCGACTTTGCGGGTATCGACCTCATCCCCGACGGCGAGGGGTGGGTGGTGGGCGAGGTCAACCCCACCCCGGGCTGGAAACACTTTGCGGCCGCCACCGGTCTCCCCGTGGCGGAGCGGGTGGTGGAGGCGCTGCTCCGCCGGGCCGAACCGTGGTGACGGCCGGCGACCCCTTCCGCGTGGCCGGGCGGGTGTGGCTGCGCCCGGGCCGGGAGGCTTCGGTGCGGCGCGGGCACCCGTGGATCTACCGGGGCAGCCTGGCGACCCCCTTGGGCTCATCCTCGCTGCCAGTAGAGGTCTCCTCGCAGGCGGGTGAACGGTTGGGCGTAGCGCTGCCGGGCTCCTCGGGGGCCTCCCTGGCGCTGCGGGTGGTGGCCTGGGGGAACGAGGAGTGGAGTGCCGCCACCCTCCAGCAGCGACTGCGGACGGCGGTTTCCTTGCGGGAGCGCCTGGGCATCGACGCCGACGCCTACCGCCTGGTGCACGCAGAGGGGGACGGTCTCCCGGGGCTGGTGGTGGATCGCTACGGGGTGTACGCGGTGGTGGAGCTGTACGAGGCCGCCTGGGAAGCCTACCTGGACCACCTGGCGCAGTTCCTGGGCACGGCCGTGGGGTGTGCCGCGGTGCTGGTGCGCCGTCCCTACGCTGGCCGCGCCCCCGTGGAGGCTCGAGTTGGCGCCGCTCCAACTGGAGTCGTGACGGTGCGCGAGGGACAGCTGGTGCTGCCGGTGGACCTCGTGAAGGGGCAAAAGACCGGTCTGTTCCTGGATCAACGCGAGAACCGCCGGCGCGTGGCGGAGCTTGCGGCGGGGTGCGAGGTGCTGAACCTCTTCTCCTACTCGGGCGGGTTTGCCGTGGCGGCGCTGCTGGGCGGGGCTGTGGCAGCGGTGAACGTGGACGCTTCCGGCGATGCCCTCGCCCTTGCCCGGGAGGCGTACCGGCGCAACGGCCTGCCGGTGGTGGAGGGGGACTTCCTGCGCGGCGACGCTTTCTTCTTGGCGCGGGAGCTAGTGGCAGCGGGGCGACGCTTCGACCTCGTCGTGGTGGACCCGCCAGCGTTCGTGAAGCGCAAGGGGGATCTCGCCCGTGGCCTCGCGGGCTACCGCGACATCAACCACAAGGCCCTCCGCCTGCTGCGCCCCGGTGGCATCCTCGTCACCGCCTCCTGCTCCGCCCTGGTGGGGGAGGCGCAGTTTGCCGGTGCGCTGCAGGCAGCGGCGGTGGATGCGGGGCGACGGGTGACGGTGCTGGAGCGGCGCGGCGCGGGTCCCGACCACCCGGTGGCGCTGGCGTGCCCCGAGATGGAGCACCTCAAGGTGCTGTTCTGCCGCGTGACGTGAGTGGCGCCGGCTCGGGCGGCCGGGTTGACGGTGGCAGGGGCGCTGCAGCGGGTACCGTGACGAGAGGGCCGTCGCTTGACGCCAGCGCCAGCTGGTCGTAGGCTCCCTCCACCCGTGGGAGGCAGCATGAGGACCGTCATTGCGCTGATCGTGCTCGTGGCCGCGGGCCTCGTCGTCTACAACGTGGCAACCACCGGCGAGGTGCGGCTGCTCCCCCGTCGTATGTCGGCGGAGGAACGGGAGATTGCCGAGCTGGAGCGCCAGCTCGCGGCCGTCAAGGGGGAGTTCGAACGGGCAGTGAAGGCGGCGGCGGGTTCAAGCGCCGAGGTGAAGGCCCAGGTGGAGGCGGCCCGCGTGCAGGTGCAGCGCATCCAGCAGCGCCTGGACGCCACCGTGGCGCGCCTGGGTGCCGTGACCCGGGAGCGGGCGCACCGCTGGTCGGACCGGGCTGCCGATCGCGCCCGGGCGCTGGAGCGAGCGGTGGAGGCGTTCCGCCGCGAGCTGCGCAGGCCTTCCGGCCAGGGGGAGCCATGAAGGCAGCGAGCAGAAGCGCGATCCTGATTGCACTGCTCCTGGCGAGTTACCGGTCGGCAGCCGTGCCGGTGCGAGCGCTGCAAGACGACTGTGGCCAGCTGGCAGCCCACGAGCTACTCAACGCCGTCCTGTGGATGCAGCGTGCGGCAGAGTACCGGGCCAGCACCCGCCAGGTCTTTGCCACCGCGCGAGTCAACCTGGAGCGCGCCCTCGCCGACCCTACCTGGCCCCCCGCGGTGGCGCCGCCGGACTCCGCCCCCCCTCCCCAGCGCTACGCCGTGATCGTGGATGCGGACGAGACGATCCTCGACAACTCGCTAACCGCCGCCGCGCAGATCCTGGCCGGGCAGGGCTCGTTCGATCGGGAGGCGTGGGCCCGGTGGGAGGAGCAGGGTGCCGCCCCGGCGCTGGAAGGTGCTGTGGAGTTCTTGGCCTTTGCTGCCGCGCGCGGTGTCACCGTATTTTTCGTCAGCAACCGCCGCAACGAGGCGGGGTTGCGGAAAAACCTGGCGGCGTTGGGGGTGGCGCTGCCCGCCCAGCCGGACGTGGTGCTGGTTCGCGGCGAGTGCGACGGGGCGGCGGACAAGAGCTGCCGTCGCCAGGCCGTGGCTCGGAAGTACCGGGTTGTGCTGCTGATCGGCGATGACTTGGGGGACTTCCTGTCCGTGGAGGGGTTGTCAGCTGCGGCGCGGCTGGCGGCCGTGGGGAAGGCGGCCGATCGCTGGGGCAGGGAGTGGCTCGTCCTTCCCAACCCCGTCTACGGCTCGTGGGAACGAGCGCTCCTCCCCCCTGACGCCGACGACTGCACGAGGGTCCGCGCCAAGCTGGCTGCGCTCCAAACTCCCTAGCCTGCTGCACTCCGGGGCAGCGGGTTACGGGTTCGCCAGGGAAGGGTCGAGCCCCAGGGCGGCGGAAGCGCCCGATAGCACGGAAAACCCGTTGCGCAGCGTCACCTGGTAGGCGGCGCGAAACACCACGCCCGCCGCCTGCACCTGGACGTTGGGTCCCAACGCCAGGGTGCCGCAGGAGGTGACGGTGGCGGCTGCGGCGTACACCTGGTTGGCGATCTCGATCTGGCAGGCTGGGTTGCTGGCCACGGCCGTGGCCTGGGTAGGTGTCCAGGGTCCGGAGAAGGTGACGGCCCCGCAGGTGTCCAGGGGCCGCAGGCGGGTGTAGTAGGTCTGGGGCGTGCTGCCGGTGTGGATCACGGTGAAGCTCGTACCGGTCACCAGCTGGGTGGTGGCCGGGGAAAAGGTGGGGGAGGTGCTCTCCGCCAACTCAAAGGTGGTCGCGGGACCTACGGCCGACCAGTGGAGCTGGTACGGGATCCCGTAGGTGGCAGTAGCTGGAGCGGTGAAAGAGCTCACATCGGTGGCGGTGCAGTTGGGGACGGGTGCGGCGTCGATGCGGTAGACCGTTCCCCCGCTGGAGGAGTAGCTGGCCACGTACACCTCGCCTGCGGCATCCTCCCCGAAGGTGGAGATGTTCATGGTGGTGTCCACGAGCTCCACGGTCCGCCAGCTTCCGTCGCCTCGCTGCGAGGCGCCCCAGATCCTGCCGCTGCAGTAGTCGCCGTAGAGGTACACGCCGTCGAGACGCGGGGACATCCCCCCGCGGTAGCGGGTGCCACCGGTGACGGAGCAGTTGCCCTCGGTGTGGGGGTACTCGAGGATGGGGTCGGCAAGCCCTCCGGGGTCGCAGCTGCTCGGCGGGTTGTAGCAGTGGTCCCCCTCCTTGAGACGCCACCCGTAGTTCTCCCCGCCGCTGCTGCCAGCGGGCTGGAAGTCAATCTCCTCCCAGGTTCCCTGGCCCACGTCGCCGATGAACACATCTCCGCTGCGCCGGTCGAAGGCCACCTTCCAGGGGTTGCGCAGCCCCAGCGCCCAAATCTCCTCACGAGCGCCGGTGATACCCACGAAGGGGTTGGTGGCGGGCACCTGGTAGGGGGGCGCTCCGGACACATCCAGGCGGAGGAGCTTGCCCAGTAGTTCGCCCAGATTCTGGGCGCGGTTGTCGGGGTCGCCACCTGAGCCCCCGTCCCCCAGGGCTACATAGAGGTAGCCGTCGCGGCCGAAGGCGAGGGGGCCACCGTTGTGGTTGGCGTAGGGCTGGGTGACGGTGAGGAGGGTGACACCGGAGGTGGGGTTGGCGAGGTTGGGGTTGGCGGAAACGGCGTAGCGGGCCACCACCGAGTTGCCGCTCGTATCGGTGTAGTGCACGTAGAAGGCGCCGTTAGTCGCGTAGCCGGGGTCAAAGGCCAGCGAGAGGAGCCCTCGCTCCCCGCAGCAGGAGACGAGGCTGGAGAGGTCCAGGAACGGCGTGGGGAGGAGGGTGCCGTTGTCCACGATCCGCACCTGCCCCGTCTGGAGCGTGATGAACAGTCGCCCCGGCCCGTCGGAGGTGATGGAGGTGATGCGCGGCAGGCCGCTGGCGATGGGCGTCAACGTGAGGGTGAGGTACCCACCAAATGGGGGTTCCTGGGAGGACCAAACGGGGCCGGTGGGGGAGCCGCCCACGCGTAACTGGCCGTTGCTGGGGCCGCCCGCAGCCCCCGAAGAGTCGCCGAGGGTCGTGCCGCTCCCCTCGTCGAAGTGGTAGAGCGCGGCGGTGGCAGCATCGGGGATGAACGGCTGCGCGGGACGGGTGAAGCCGGAGGTGTAACGCAGCGTCGTGGAGAGGCGCAGCTCGTCCAAGTAGCCGTTGAACGAGGGGTAGCTAGGGCCGGCGTCGTGCTTTTCGGCGGCCAGCACCAAGAACGGGTCGCTCCCCGTACACGGGCCGCCGCAGTAGTTGCCGGGCACGCCGTCGTCGGGGTAGGACACGTCGCCGTCCGGCCCGTCCCCCTGCGCTTCCAGCACGCCATCCACGAACAACCACAGGTACCCGTCCGCGCGACGGCGCTGCACGGCCACGTGGTGCCAGCGCTCGTCCAGCACGGGGGTGACACCGCAAATGGTGAGATCGCCCGTGCCGTCGCCGGAAACCCCGAAGACCACCCGGCCTGCTGCCAGGGAGAGGCCGAACTTGCGGTCCTGGTTGTAGCGGTCGCGGTCCAGCACGATGTTGCCGTAGATCCAGTTCACGTTGGCGCCGCAGCTCACGGCCGCCGCGGTGTTATCGGCTGCCGCCCCCTTGAGCCAGAACTCGATGGTGAAGTCCGTGGCTCCCACGTCGGCGGGAGGGCCGGGGAGGGAGGTGGCCGGGTCGTCGATGGGGATCTTCACCCGGTCGATGTCGTTGGTGCCGTTGCCGAAGAAGCGCAGCGAGGTGCCCCCCGAGGCAACCGCGGGCAGGGCCAGGGCCAAAGCGGCCAGGAGCGGGGCGGTGAGCCAGCTGGGAAGTGTGACGCGCATGGCATCCCTCCTCATTCCCCAAGAGGCGCTGTGCGATTCGTTATTCCCGCTTGCTGCTGCTGCGAGCTGGCCGCTTCCGCGACGGCGCCGCCCGCGGCTACGGCGGCTCGACCCGTACGTGGCCCAGCACGTTCCAGCCGTGCTCTCGGTCCCACGTTCCCTCGTTGGCAAACCGGAGGGCATAGCGCGGATCGCTCCGCACCTTCTCCGCCGGGTCCGGTAGCCACAAGGCCACGGTGTACTCCCCCCCGGGCAGATCGGGGGGCAGTTCGAGCAGTGCGCGGAAGCTGTGTTCTCCCGCCTCCCAGCGGCGCGGATCCACGGGCACGGTGGTGGAGACCGTCCTGTTCTGGCCGTGGAGCAGCAGGAGCACGGGGCGGGGCAGCAGCGGCGAGGCAAAGCCTGTGTTGGCAAGGTGCACCTGGACCTCGAGCGTGCCGCCCCCGGGAACGGTGGCGGGGAAGGTGGCGCGGTGGAGGGTGAGGCGGTACCCCAGCCGTCGGCGGATCTCCTCGTAGCACCCTTGAGCTTTCCAGGCGCTGATCACGTCCGGGTGCCACCCCTCGTTGAGTGCCGACCAGTGCAGCATCTCCAGCTCGAAGAGGGCGGTTCCGCAGTCGGAGCGCGGCGGGTTGGGGTGGCACGTTTCGCCGCTCACCGGCACGAAGCGGCCCATTTCCGCAATGTACGCCTTCCATTCTTGGGCCCGCAGACGTCCCTCCTCGTCCAGGTAGGTCCCCTCGTCGTCGTCGCTCGCGAGGAAGCAGTCGTTGTGGTGGCCGAGGCGCGCCTGGGGGTGTTCCGTAAAGGCCAGGGCCGGGCTCACTGGCTGCGGGTACCAGGCGGTGAAATCGCCCGGGTAGCGGAAGAGGAGGAAGCGGTCGGGAGGGAAGTGGTTGAAGAGGGCGTCGCGAACCGTGGCCTTGCGCGGCGGCGAATCCAAGCCACTCGCGGAGGTGTGCCACTCGCCCCAGGCGCCGATGAAGCCCGCTTCGATCCACGCGATCACGTCCTTGTTTTCCGCCAGCACGGGGGCGAGCTGCTCGATGTGGCGCAGGAGCTGGGGCAGCGCCGCGTCGGGTGCCGGGTCGGGGTACGTTTCCCCTTCGTTGTAGGCAAAGCGCAGGATCACCTTCAGCCCCGCCTGGCGCACCGCCTGGAAGCGGGCAGCCAGGGCGGCAAGGTACGCGGGAGGCAGGTCGCTGGCGAGGTAGTCACCCAGTCCCTCCCGCTGGTAGGCGAGGGTGTAGCCCCGGGCTGCGTGATCCGCCAGGGCCGCGGGGGTGAAGTCGTCGGGCCAGTTGTAGATGCCGCGTTCCGGGTTGGGGATGTCCGCGGTGGAGGGGGTGAAGGTGTGGGTAGTGGCGAGGGTGCCGGAGGGGCGCACCGTGTTACGCGACCAAGACGCCAGGATGACGCGCAGCAGGTCGTTGTCCTCCTCCTGGAAGTTGGTGGGATCCGGGCCCAGGAGGTAGTTCATGGCCTTGCTGCCCACCGTGCGCCAGGGCTCCCAGGAGGGCTCCCAGACCCAAATGGCGTGGTTCATCCCCCGCCCCTCGAAGTACGCGATCTCGTCGCGCATGAAGTCGGCCGCGGTGGGCGCCCCCCCCCCCCCCCC
>JACADV010000013.1 GCA_013388425.1 Thermoanaerobaculaceae bacterium
CCCCCGCCCCGCGCCGCGGCCGCCGGGGGCGCATGACCACCAGTCCGCGCCGTGCCAGCTCCCGGTAGGCGGCGTTCACCGTCGCCCGGTTGAACCCCTCCCGAGCCGCCAGGGAACGGGCCGAGGGCAACTCGGCCCCCCCTTTCTGGACGGCCTCGAAGAGGGCGTCGGCGAGCCGCAGGTAGAGGGGTCGCTCGCCGTTGCCACGGTGGACCTGACCGGCCAGCAGGAAGGGCGTCTGCGACACGACTTCATTATCGGTTCGGCCCGGGTCATTTGTCAAAAATGGCCGAGCCACTTTTCGCCGCCGGCTGAGCTCCCGGGGGGCGCCACCTCCCCTGGCGCTTAGTGCCCCGCCGTTGCCGCCCGGTAGTCGGCCAGGAAGCGCTCCAGGCCGATGTCGGTGAGGGGGTGGTGGAAGAGCTGCTGGAGGATCTTGAACGGCACGGTGGCCACATCCGCCCCGGCCAGCGCAGCCTGGACCACGTGCTGGGGGTGGCGCACCGAGGCCACCAGGACCTGGGTGGGGAACTCGTAGTTGCCGTACACCTGCACGATCTCCCGCACCAGCTCCATACCGTCCTGGCCCACGTCGTCGAGGCGCCCCACGAAAGGGCTCACGTAGCTGGCCCCGGCCTTGGCCACCAGCAGCGCCTGGGCGGTGGAGAAGCACAGGGTCAAGTTGGTGGCGATCCCCTCGTCGGCGAAGCGCGCGCACGTCTTCACACCCTCGGGGGTGATGGGGAGCTTGATCACCACGTTTTCCGCAATGGCGGCGAGCTCGCGCCCCTCCCGCTCCATCCCCTCGGCATCGGTGGCCAGCACCTCGGCGGAAACAGGGCCTGGCACGAGTCGGCAGATCTCCTCGATGAGGGCGCGGTAGCTGCGCCCCTCCCGGGCCACGAGGGAGGGGTTGGTGGTGACCCCGTCCAGCACCCCCCAGGAGGCCGCCTCTCGGATTTCGTTGACGTTGGCCGTGTCGATAAACAGCCGCATGGATCCTCCCATCCCTGGCAGCGCCCCGCCTCTGGCGAGAGGGGCACGCTGATTGGCGCTAGAAGAGCGTCCCGCTCTCGCTGTCCTCCTCGCCCTCGTCGCGCTCGGCGAGGCGGGCAATGCCGGCCACCCGATCCCCCTCCTCCAGGTCGATCAACTTGACCCCCTGGGTGGCACGCCCGAACTGGCGAACCTCCGCCGCCCGGGTGCGGATGAGCATGCCGTTGGCGGTCACCAGCAGCAGATCCTCGTCGCCCGCCACGTGCCGCATCCCCACCACGTTGCCGGTACGCGCGGTCACCTGCATGAGCTTGATCCCGCCACCGCCGCGGTGCTGCAGGCGGAACTCCGCCACGCTCGTCCGCTTGCCGAACCCGCGCTCCGCCACCACCAGGATGTCGCCCCGGTCCTCGGCGGAGAACGCCGCCATGGCCACCACGTAGTCCTCCGCGCGCAGGGTGATGGCGCGCACCCCCGCCGCCCCCCGCCCCATGGGGCGCACGTCCCGTTCGTGGAAGCGGATGCCCATCCCCCGGTGGGTGCCCAGGAAGACGTGGCTGTTCCCATCGGTGACGCGCACCCCCAAAAGATCGTCCCCCTCCTCCAGGGCAACGGCAATGATCCCCGTGGAACGGGGGTTGGCGTAGGCGGACAGGGGGGTTTTCTTGACCTTCCCCCCGCGGGTGGCGAAGAGCAGGTAGCGCTCCGCGGCAAAGTCCTTCACGGAGATGAGGGCCGCCACCCGCTCCTCCTGGGCGATGGGGAGGAGGTTGACAATGGCCTTCCCCCGGGCCTGCGGAGACGCCTCCGGCACGTCGTACACCTTGAGGGCGTACACCTTGCCCACGGAGGTGAAGACCAGGAGCACGTCGTGGGTGGACGCCACGAAGAGGTGCTCCACCGGGTCCTCGTCGCGCGCCGCAGCGCCGCGGCGTCCCTTGCCGCCCCGTCGCTGGGCGCGGTAGGTGGAGACGGGCGCTCGCTTGATGTAGCCGGCACGCGTCACCGTCACCACCACGTCCTCCTCCACCACCAGATCCTCCATGGTGAGCTCCGATTCCTCGGGGAGGATCTCGGTGCGCCGCGCATCGGCGTGTTGCTGCTTCACCGCCTCCAGCTCCTGCACGATGATGTCCAGGACCAGCTGCTCCGAGGCCAGGATGGCCCGCAGCCGCTCGATCAGGGCCAGCACCTCCCGGTGCTCGGCCACGATCTTGTCCCGCTCCAGGGCGGTCAGGCGCTGCAACCGCATGTCGAGGATGGCCTGGGCCTGAATCTCGCTCAAGCCAAAGTTCTTGACCAGCGCTGCCTTGGCCGTGGGCGGATCGGAGGAACGGCGAATGGTGGCGATCACCGCGTCCAGGTGGTCCAGGGCGATCACCAGCCCCGCCAACACGTGGGCCCGTTCCTCCGCGCGCGCCAGATCGAAGCGGGTGCGCCGGCTCACCACCTCCTTGCGGTGCTCCAGGAAGTGCTCCAGGATGGCCTTAAGGGGGAGCACCCGCGGCTGGCCGTCCACGATGGCCAGGAAAGTGATGCCGAAGCTGCTCTGCATCGGCGTCAACTTGAACAGCTGGTTCAGCACCACCTGCGGCACCGCGTCGCGTTTCAGCTCGATCACCACCCGCACACCGTCACGGTCCGACTCGTCGCGCAGATCGGCAACTCCATCGAGCTCCTTGCTCTGCACAAGCTCGGCGATCCGCTCCACGAGGCGCGCCTTGTTCACCTGGTAGGGGAGCTCGGAAACGATGATGGCCGTCCGTTCCCCCTTCTTCAGGTGTTCGATGCGGGCGCGGGCCTGGACCTGGACAGCGCCGTGGCCGGTGGCGTAGGCGGAGCGGATCCCGGCGGTGCCGCGGATGATGCCACCGGTGGGGAAGTCCGGCCCCGGCAGGTGGTGGAGCAGCTAGTCCACATCGATCCCCGGGGAGCGCGCCAGGGCGATAGCCGCATCGATGACCTCCCCCAGGTTGTGGGGGGGGATATTGGTGGCCATGCCCACGGCAATGCCGGAGGAGCCGTTCACCAGGAGGTTGGGGAACTTGGCGGGGAGGATGGCAGGCTCGCGCAGGGAGCCGTCGTAGTTGGGCTGCCAGTCGACAGTTTCCTTCTCCAGGTCTGGGCCCAGGAGCTCTTCCGCCAAGGAGGAGAGCCGCACCTCGGTGTAGCGCATGGCTGCTGCGCTGTCGCCATCGATGGAGCCAAAGTTGCCCTGCCCGTCCACCAGCACGTGGCGCATGGAAAACTCCTGGGCCATGCGCACGAGGGTGTCGTAGATGGCGGCGTCGCCGTGGGGGTGGTACTTCCCCATGACGTCGCCGACGATGCGGGCAGACTTCCGGTAGGGCTTGCCCGCCGTCGTGCCCTGTTCCCACATGCCGTAGAGGATGCGCCGGTGCACCGGCTTGAGGCCGTCGCGTACGTCCGGCAGCGCTCGCCCCACGATCACGCTCATGGCGTAGTCGAGGTAGGAGCGGCGCAGCTCCTGCTCGATGGCAATGGGAATTCGCTCTTCGCGGGAGAAGAGGATGTCCGTCATGGGGCGAGGCTCCGCGCGGGGGTTGCGGCGAGCAGGTTCCTAGACATCCAGGTTCACCACCTCCAAGGCGTTGCGTTCGATGAACTCGCGGCGCGGCACCACGGCGTCACCCATGAGCACGGTGAAGAGCTCCTCGGCTTCGGCTGCGTCCTCCACCCGCACCTGGAGGAGGCGCCGACTTTCGGGGTTCATGGTGGTGGCCCAGAGCTGTTCGGGATTCATCTCCCCCAGCCCCTTGTAGCGCTGGATGGACAGCCCCCGCCGGGCGCTCTCGTACACGCGCCGCACCAGCTCCTCCACCGAATCGAACGTCTCCCCGCCAGCCTCCAGCTCCAGGTGGAAGGGGGGCAGGTCGAAGTCGGCCAGGGTGCGGTGGAGTTCGGCGAGTTGCCCGTACTCGTACGTACGCACCAGCTCGTAGCCCAGCTCCACGGCGCGGCGCCGCCCGTTGCGGTTGAAGGTGAGGCGGATGCACAGCCCACCGTGCTCCTCGTCGTCCGCCACCGCCGCGTCCTCGAAGCCTTCAGCCTGGAGCTCGCTCGCCAGCGCGGCCATGAGCTCGCCCTCGGCGAGCTGCGCCCGCCCCGTGATGCCCTGCCGGAGCATCGCTGCCACCAGCTCGCGGGGCCAGCCGCGTTGGCTGAGCCGCTCGCCATGCTCCATGGCACGCTCGAGACGGCGGATGGCATCGCGCAGTGCCTTGCCTTTGAGCTGCCGGCCAGTGCCCGCCAGGGTCAGGGCAGCCGTGTCGGAGAGGCGTTCCAGGAGGAAGCTGGACAGCTCCTGGTCGTCCTTGAGGTACTGCTCCCCGCGCTTGTGGGTGACCTTGTAGAGGGGTGGCTGGGCAATGTACAGGTAGCCGCGCTCGATGATCGGCCGGAAGTGGCGGAAGAAGAAGGTGAGGAGGAGGGTGCGAATGTGCGCCCCGTCCACGTCCGCATCGGTCATGATGATGATCTTGTGGTAGCGCAGCTTGGCAAGATCGAAGTCGTCGGCACCGATGCCCGTGCCCAGGCACTGGATGAGGGCGCGCAGGGCGTCGTTGGCCAGGAGCTTGTCGAAGCGCGCCTTCTCCACGTTGAGGATCTTGCCCCGCAGCGGCAGTACCGCCTGGAAGCGGCGGTCACGCCCCTGCTTGGCGGAACCGCCCGCCGAGTCTCCCTCCACCAGGAACAGCTCCGCCACGGCCGGATCCCGCTCCTGGCAATCCGCCAGCTTCCCGGGCAGGGAGGAACTCTCCAGCGCCCCCTTGCGGCGGGTGAGTTCGCGGGCCCGGCGTGCCGCCTCGCGGGCGCGGGCGGCCTCCACGCACTTGGAGACGATGCGGCGCGCCACCGTGGGGTTTTCCTCGAAGTACTCGGCAAGCCGGGTGTTGACCACCGACTCTACCCACCCCTTCACCTCGGAAGAGACCAGCTTGTCCTTGGTCTGGGAGGAGAACTTGGGGTCGCGGATCTTGACCGAGATGACCGCCGTCAACCCCTCGCGTACGTCCTCGCCGGCCAGGCCATCGCCACCGTTCTTGAGCAGGTTGTTGGCCACGACGTAGGTGTTGATGGTGCGGGTGAGGGCGGCGCGAAAACCCGAAAGGTGCGCGCCCCCGTCGGGGTTGAACACGGTATTGGTGAAGGCGAGGACGTTCTCGGAGTAGCCGTCGTGCCACTGCAGGGCAATGGCCACCTGTTCCCCCTGCTCGTTCTGCTCCTCCAGGGTGATGGGCTTGGGGTGGAGCGTGTTCTTGGCGCGGTTGAGGTGCTCCACGAACGCGGCAATCCCGCCGCGGTAGCAAAACTCGTGTTCCTGACCCGAACGCTCGTCCAAGAGCCGCAGGGTGAGCCCCGGGTTGAGGAACGCCAGCTCGCGCAGCCGCTGCACCAGGACGTCGTGGTGGAACTCGCGGACGGAAAAGATCTCCGGGTCGGGCTTGAAGGTGACGGTGGTGCCAGTCTTGGTGGACTTCCCCACGCGGCGCAGGGGTCCCAGGGGCACACCCTGGGCGTACTCTTGCTCCCACACCCCACCGTCGCGCCGGATCTCCAGGTGCAACGAGGCCGAGAGGAAGTTCACCACCGACACGCCCACGCCGTGCAGACCACCGGAGACGCGGTAGGAGGTGTCGTCGAACTTCCCGCCCGAGTGGAGCTCGCACATGATCACCTGCGCCGCTGGCAGGCCACTCTCCTTGTGGATGTCCACGGGGATGCCCCGACCGTTGTCCTCAACCGTGACGGAGTTGTCGGTGTGGACCACGACGGAGATGCGCGTGGCGAAGCCGGCCTGGGCCTCGTCCACGGCGTTGTCCACCACCTCCCACACCATGTGGTGCAGGCCGGAAATGTCGTCGGTATCGCCGATGTACATGCCGGGGCGGCGGCGAACCGCCTCCGGCCCTTTCAGTACCTTGATGTTCTCTGCGGTGTAATCCTGTACCTTTACCACCGCTTGCCTCCCCTTACCTCGCCACCACCCCGTCCCGAACCTCGAGCACCGTCGCCTCCGCCTCGGCCAGCAGCTCGGCGTGCGCCGAGGAGGCAATCACCTGTCGTTCGCTCCCGCCCAGGCGCCCCAGCACGCGCCTGAGGACCGCCGAGTCCAGCTCTGCGTCGATGTCGTCGAATACGACGCAGGGGGCTTCGCCGCGCCGCCGCTCCAGCACCGACATCGCGGCCAACCGGAGGGCCACGGCCAGGAGCTTGCCCTGCCCTGCCGAGAGGGCATCCCGGGCGGGGATGCCCTGCACCGTGATGACGAGCTCGTGCCGGTGCGGCCCCACGGACGTCACCCCGCGCCGGCGATCTTCGCCCCGCGACTGCAGCAGGCTGGCCCGGAGCCGTCGTGCGGCCGCTGCCCCGTCCTCGGTCGCACTCCCGTCACCCGCATGGTAGCGCAAAACAGGCCGCGCCGCCACCCACCCGAGGCGCTCCAGCTCCCCCGGCAGGAGGTCGCCGAGGGCCGCCAGGGCCTGGCGGCGCAGCTCTACCAGCCGGGCCCCCTGGCGCGCCAGCTCCGCCTCGAAGGCGTCCAGGGTTTCAGCCTTGGCGCCGCGCAGCAGCAGGGTGCTGCGCTGGGCCAGGGCACGGCGGTAGCGCTGCAACACCGAAAGCGTTTCGAAGTGAAGGTGGAAGGCCAAGCGGTCCAGGAAGCGGCGCCGCTCCTCGGGTGGGCCAAACACCAGGCGACGGTCGGTGGCGGAGAGGGCCACGACGGGGAAGAGCTCCAGGTATTCAGCGCTCCCCAGGCGGCGCGCGCCGCGGCGCAGGGTCCGCGCCACACGGGCACCCACTCGGCGCAACCCTTGTTCCAGTGGTACCGACCCTCCGGCGCGCTCCACCTCGGCGGCGAGGGCAGCGCGCTGCTGGCCGTGACGGATCCAGCTGGCGGGGCTTCCCGAGCGAAACGAGGTGAGGTTCCCGAGCACGCACACGGCCTCGAGTAGGTTGGTCTTGCCAGCCCCGTTGGGCCCAACGAGCACGGTGAGTCCGGCGTCAAGCTCGAGGGTTTGCCGCGCCAGGTTGCGGAAGTTGTCGACGGCGAGCCGGCCAAGCCTCACGGTGTTAGGCGCGGATGGGCATGATGACGCAGAGGACCTCGGCGCCCGGGGTCTCCAGATCCACAGGCACTGCCACCAGCGGTCCCTCGCCATCCCCCAATTGCAGCTCGACCTTGGACGCCTCCGTCGAGTTCAGGAAATCCAGGAGGTACTGCGCGTTGACGAGGACCTTGAGCGAGGGACCCCGGTAGCGACAGGGCACCACCTCTTCCGCGCCACCCAGATCGTAGCCCACCGAGGTCAGGAGGATGCGGTCCTCCTCCAGCTGCAGCTGCACCCCGCGCGTCCGCTCGCTGGCCAGCAGGGCAACCCGATGCAACGAGGGCGCCAACTCAGCCTTCTCGATCTGCGCGCGGTGCGGGTTGTTGCGCACCAGCACCCGCTCGTACTGGGGGAAGCGCGCTTCGAGAATGCGCGAGAGCAGCACCCGTTCCCCGAGCTGGAAGGCCACGTGGCTCTCGCCGCGGCCCACGTAGACGGGCAACCCCTGTCCATCCAGCCGGCGCAACTGCGCCAGGATCTTGCGCGGGAGGAGCTGCTGCTCGAACGGGGGTGGCCCACCCGCGTGGGGAAAGTGGGCATAGGCCAGGCGGTGCCCATCGGTGGCCACCATGCTGACGGCATCGGGGCGGAGCAGCAGCAGCGCCGCGTTGTACTGGAAGTGCCCCTCCTCGCTGGACACGGCAAAGATCGTGGCGTCCACCAGGCGGTGCAGCAGCTCCACCTCCAGGGCGTACCCCTGTCCCATCGGCACCTCGGGCAGGGTGGGGTAATTCGCCGGGTCCAGCGAGGCCAGATGCGAGTTGAACGTGCCGCAGCGCACCTCCACGCGCGCGTCGCTCACCGTCACGTCCAGGGTGTCGAGTGCGAGGCTGCGCACCAGATCGAAGAACATCTTGCCGTGAATCGTGGCGCGTCCTTCCGCGCGAACCGTGGCCGGGCAGGCGGTAAACACCGTCACATCCAGGTCGGTAGCGGCCAGGTGGAGCCGGTCTCCTTCGGCTGTCAACAGGATATTCGACAGGATGGGGATGGTGGTGCGACGTTCGAGAACCCCCTGGATCAGCTGCAGTTCCTCGAAGAGTGCGGCACGGTTGAGGGTCACATCCATGGTTCGTCCACCCCTCTCATCGTTTCTATACGGGAACATCTTACATGCATTCGCAGTAGCCGTCGAGGGTGTGGAAGGCTGAGCATGGTTCGAAAATGCCGTGAAGCGAGGCGGCTCGGTAGGGGGCGGGTGTGGAAAAGGGAGTGGAAGGGGGGTGGAGCTCAGCGGAAATGCTCGGCGAAGGTGGTGAGGGTAGCGTCCAGGGAGGGGTTGGAGCGGCGGCTCTCGGTGATGGTGTCGATGGAGTAGATGACGGTGGAGTGGTGTTTGCCGAAGAGCTTGCCGATCTCTGGGTACGAGAGGCCCAAGACCTCGCGGATGAGGTACATGGCCACCTGGCGGGGGAAGGCGACGGAGCGGCGGTTGTCCCGCCCTTTAAGGTCGGAGACCTTGAGGCCGTAGTGGTGCGCCACGAAGCGCACGATCTCCTGGGGTGTGACGGTGCGCTCCTCGGGGAGGATGGGGGTGAGGGCCGCCCGCACCGTTTCCAGGTTGGGGGGGGAGGCGGTGAGGGAGAGGAAGACCAGCACGCGGTTCAGGTAGCCTTCCAGCTCGCGCACGTTCTCGCGCACGCGGCGGGCAATGAAGAGGACGACGTCGTCGGTGAGGTCCACCCCTTCGCTGTGGGCCTTCTCGCGGATGATGGCGCACTTGGTCTCCAGGTCCGGCGGTTGGATGTCCGCCACGAGGCCCCACACGAAGCGGCTGCGCAGCCGCTCCTCCAGACCCTGGATGGCGGCGGGGGGGGTGTCGGAGGTGAGCACGATCTGTTGCCCAGCTTCGTGGAGGGCGTTGAAGGTGTGGAAGAACTCCTCCTGGGTGCGCTCCTTGCCAGCGACGATGTGGACGTCGTCGAGGAGCAGCACGTCCACCGAACGGTAGGTCTCCCGGAAGGCAGGCATGCGCTGCAGGCGGATGGAGTTGATGAGCTCGTTGACGAAGCTCTCGGTGGCCACGTAGCGCACCCGCGTGCCGGGGCGGGCAGCAACGATGTGGTTGCCCACGGCGTGGAGGAGGTGGGTCTTGCCGAGCCCGGAGCCGCCGTAGATGAAGAGGGGGTTGTAGGCCTGCCCCGGGTTTTCCGCCACGGAGAGGGCGGCAGCCCGGGCGAACTGGTTGGACGGTCCGGCGATGAACGAGGCAAAGGTGTAGCGGGGGTTGAGGGGCGAGCGCTCCGCGGGTCGGAAGGGGAGCGGTTGCGCTCCCTCCGCCCCTTTGGCCACGACGATGCGCACGGGGGTGGTGGGGAAGGCCTGAGCAAGTTCCGCGAGGAGCAAGCCGTGGTGGTCGCGGATGTAGTCAGCGTACAGCTGGGAGGGGGCACGGAGGGTGAGGCCACCGCCCGGCGTCGACTCGGGTTGCAGGGGCGCAAACCACGCCTCGAACTCTTCCAGGGGCAGCCGTTGGCGCAGGAAATCCGCCATGCTTTCCCAGCTCGTGCGGCGCACGCTCCACTCCTCTCCGCCAGCGGCCGAGAGTACCACACCCAGGTTGACCGGTGACGGGAAAGCGCGTAGACTCGTCAACCCGCCCGGCTACGGGGTGGGGCTGGAGTGCTCGATGAGGCGAACGTTCCAACCAAATCAGCGCCGCCGTCACAGGAAGCACGGCTTTCGAGTCCGGATGCTGACGCCGGGCGGTCGGCGGGTGCTCGCGGCGCGCCGCCGCAAGGGACGGCAGCGTCTGGCCGTGTAGCTGGCGTGGCGCAACTGGAGCGGCTACGCCGCCGGGCGGATTTCCAGGACGTGTACTCGCGGGGTGTGAAGGTGGTGGGGCGGTACCTGGTGGTCTTCCTGGCGGCGGGGCGCTCGGTGGGGGGCCGCTATGGCATCACCGTCACGCGGCGGGTGGGCAACGCCGTCACGCGCAACCGGTCGCGACGGCGCATCCGCGAACTGGTGCGGGGTTGGCAACCCGCTGCCTGGCCAGCCTTCGACCTCGTCATCAACGCCCGAAGTGGGTGCGCGGCGGCAAAGTGGCCAGATCTGGGAGAGGATTTCCTCCGGTGCCTGGTGAAGGCGGGGCGCCTTCTCTGGGGGCGCGGCTAGCGATGGCGCTCCTTGCAGGCTATAAGCGGTGGATTTCTCCGCTCATGCCGCCGGCGTGTCGGTTCGAGCCGACATGCTCGGTGTACACCCGGGAAGCCATTGCCGTGCACGGGCTGCTGCGGGGCGTGTGGCTGGGTGTGCGGCGGCTGGGGCGGTGTCACCCGTGGCATGCGGGCGGCTACGATCCGGTGCCGCCGCGGAAGGGGGAGTGATGGAGAAACGCGCGCTACTCGCGGCGCTTCTTTCGGCGGTGGTGCTGGTGGTGTGGTACTCGCTGTTCGGGCCGCAGCCGGTGCCGCCCCCGCCGCCGCAGCAGGAAGTGGCGCCGGCGGCCAACGGGGCGGCGGTGCCCACGCCGGCGGGGGGCCAGGTGACGGCAGAGGTGCCGCCGGCAGTGGCGGGCCAGCCGGGGGAGGAAGAGGTAGTAGTGGTAGCGGATGGGGTGCGGGCGGTGGTGAATCCCCGCGGGGGTGTGATCCGCTCCCTGGTGCTGGAGCGCCACCAGGACGGGGAGGGCAACCCGTTGGAACTGGTGGAGGGGGGCGCGGTATGGCCGCTGGCCCTGGCGGCGGAGGGACCCTGGAACGAGGCGTGGTACGCGGTGGAGCGGGAGGCATCCGGGGTGACCCTGTTCTGGAGCGATGGACAGGGGGCGTGGGTGCGCAAGCGCATCCGCCCGGGGAGTGGCGCGTACGCGCTCGAGGTGTCGGTGGAAGGCGGAGGTGCGGCGCTGCGCGACGGGGTGGTGGTAGCGCGGGCGCTGCGACCCGCGGAGAAGGCCGGCAAGAGCAGCTTCGGTCGCAGTGGCGCAGTGGTGGGAGTGGGGGGCAAGGTGAAGCGGCTGGACACCGCCAAGCTCAAGGGGGTGGAGCGGTTTGGCGGAGGGGTTGGCTTTGCCGGGGTGGAGAACCAGTACTTCTTGCTCTGCCTGCTGCCCGAGGGGCACGAGGCCGAGGTGGCGGTGGAGCCGCTGCGGGGGGTGGTGGTACGCACGCCGCCGGATGGCCTGCGCGGGGTGCTCTTCGCGGGTGCCAAAGAGCACCAGGTGCTGAAAGGGTACGGGCGGGGCCTGGACGGCACCATCTCCTTTGGGATTTTTGGCGTGCTGTCGGTGGCGTTCCTGGCGGCGATGCGCTGGATCTACAGCTGGACCGGGAACTGGGGTGTGGCCATTGTGGTGTTGACCGCGGCGATCCGCGTGCTCCTCTTTCCGCTCACCCACAAGTCCACGGTGGCGATGCGGCGGATGCAGCGCCTGCAGCCAAAAATGAAGGCCATCCAGGACCGGTACAAGGAGCGCGCCAAGCGGGACCCCCAGGTGCGCCAGCGGATGAACCAGGAGATCATGCAGCTCTACCGGGTGGAGGGTGTGAACCCCATGAGCGGGTGCCTGCCCACCCTGGTGCAGTTGCCGATCCTGTGGGCGCTGTACACGCTCTTTGCCTACGCCATCGAACTGCGGCACGCCCCCTTCGTGTGGTGGATCCGCGACCTTTCGGCTAAGGATCCCACGTACATCACCCCGATCCTCATGACCGCCAGCATGGTGCTGCAGCAGAAGATGACCCCCCAGGCGGGGGATCCGGCGCAGCGCCGCATGTTCATGCTGCTGCCGTTCGTCTTCGGCCTGATGTTCATGAACTTTCCGGCGGGCCTGGTGCTGTACTGGCTGGTGAACAACCTGCTCACCATCGGCCAGCAGCTGCTGACGAACCGACTGGCGGGCGACAGCGAACGGGCATGACGGCGTTGCTGGCGCTGTCGGCGGGGGCCTGGGCGGCGCGGCTGGAGGCGGCAGGGGTTGGCAAGGAGCTGGTGGAGCCGCTGGGGCGCTTCCTGGCGCTGCTGGCCCACTGGTCGCGAGTGGTGGATCTCACGGCCCGGCGCAGCGCCGACGAGGTGATACGGGCCGACGTGCTGGCCTCCCTGGCGGCGCTGGAGTTCCTCCCCGGGGAGGGGCGACTGGTGGACATTGGCAGCGGCAACGGTTTTCCGGCCATCCCGCTGCTGGTGGCGCGGCGGGGTCTGGAGGGAACGCTCTTGGAGCCGCGGGAGCGGCGCTGGGCGTTCCTGGGCGAGGTAGTGCGGGAGCTGGGGTTGCCCGCCAGGGTGGTGCGGGAAAGTGCGGAGCGCCACGGTGAGGGGGGCTACGAGGTGCTGACGGTGCGGGGCGTGGCGGAGGGGCAGTGGCGGGGGGAGGTGGAGCGGTTGCTGGCACCGGGCGGTGTGGTGGTGTGGTGGGGTGGGGTGGGGGTCGGGGAGCGCGCAGCCCAGTGGCCAGGCGGGTGTGTGGTAACCTCCGCCGTGGTGCCAGCGGCCGGGTGTCGGGTGGTGGTTTGGCGGCGATGTTCCACGTGAAACACGGGGAGGTGGGGTGAGGGAACGACGCATCATCGCGGTGGCGAACCAGAAGGGCGGGGTCGGCAAGACCACCACGGTGATCAACCTGGGCGCCGCCCTGGCGGCCCTGGAAGAGCCCGTGCTGGTGGCCGACCTGGACCCCCAGGGCAACTGCACCTCCGGGCTGGGGTGCCAGAGCGACGGGGTGACCTCCTACGAGGTCCTGGAGGGGTTACAGCCCCTTGCCGCCGGTATTCGCAAGACCCGCTTCCCAAATTTGGAGTTGCTCCCTGCCAACGCCAACCTGGTGGGCGCGGAGATCGAACTGGCCAGCGACCCCCACCGCGCGCAGCGGCTGGACGGGGCGCTGCGGGCGCAGCCCACCTCCCACCGCTGGGTGCTCATTGACTGCCCCCCCTCCCTGGGGGTGCTGACGGCCAACGCCCTGGCTGCTGCGGACGGGGTGCTCATTCCCATCCAGTGCGAGTACTTCGCCCTGGAGGGGGTGGGCGAACTCATGCGCACCATCGAGCGGGTGCGCGCGGCTTGGAACCCGGGGCTGGCCATCGACGGGGTGGTGCTGACCCTCTTCGACGAGCGCCTCTCCCTGGCGCAGCAAGTGGTAACCGAGGTGCGGCGCTTCTTTGGCGAGGCGGTGTTCGCCACCGTGGTACCGCGCAACGTGCGTCTGGCGGAGGCGCCCTCCTTCGGGAGGACCATCTTCGAACACGACATCCGCAGCCGCGGGGCCCGGGCCTACCTGGCCCTGGCGGAGGAGCTCATGGCGAGGAGGAGGGATGAAACGGCCAGCGCTGGGTAAGGGGATTGCTGCCCTGATTCCCGAGGTGCCGCCACCGCGCCGCGGGGGCCCGAGCGAGATTCCTGTCAGCGAGATCCGCCCCAGCCCGCTGCAGCCCCGGCGGCAGTTCTCGCAGGAATCGTTGGCGGCCCTCGCGGCCTCCATCCGCGAGCACGGGGTGCTGCAGCCGGTGATCGTCACCCGCGCCCCCGAGGGTGGCTACCACCTGGTGGCGGGGGAGCGGCGGTGGCGGGCGGCACGAGAGGCGGGGCTCGAGCGGATTCCCGCGGTGGTGCGGGAGACCAGCGGGGATCTGGAGATGTTGACGGTGGCGCTCATCGAGAACCTGCAGCGCGAGGACCTGACACCCCTGGAGGAGGCCCGCGCCTTCCACCACCTGCGTGCCGATCTCGGCCTGTCGCAGGAGGAGATTGCCCGCAGGGTCGGACGGGACCGCTCCACCGTGGCCAACTCCCTGCGCCTCCTCCACCTCCCCCTGGAGATCCAGGAGCTGGTGGAGACGGGGGCGCTCTCGGCGGGGCACGCCCGCGCGCTGGCTGGAGTGGCGGACCACGGCCGCCAGCTGGAACTGGCGCGGCGCTGCGTTCGCGAGGGGTGGAGCGTGCGCGAGGTGGAACGGCGCAGCAGCGAACCGCACCGCCGCCGCACCCCGAAACCGGTGGACCCGGAGACCGCCGCAGCCGCCGAGCGCCTATCCCTCTCCCTCGGGGCTCGCGTGGAGATCGTGCGGGGGCGCCGTGGTGGCCAGCTGCGCATTCACTTTCGTGACGAGCAGGAGCTCATCCGCCTCTTTCGCTCGCTCACCCGGGAGAAACAATGAAGAAGCACGACGTGAGCCTCAACGGCTTCCTCGATCAGGGGTGCACGGTGCGCGGCGATGTGGAGTTTGCCGATCTGCTGCGCATCCACGGGCACGTCATCGGCAAGGTCACGAGCGAGCACGAACTGCTCGTGGGCGAAGGGGGGGTGGTGGAGGGCGAGGTGTGCGTGGGACGGCTCATCGTTGCAGGTACGGTGAGCGGCACGGTGCGCGTCACCGAGGGGGTGGTGGTGCACGCCTCGGGCCGGGTCGCCGCCGAGGTCTTCACCCCCAGCCTGGTGGTGGACAAGGGGGGCGTCGTGGACGGGACGATCCACATGTCGGCAGCGGCACCGCCCCCCGCTCGCTCTTGACTTGGAGCGACAATGCGACTAGGTTGCAGTTGCGCGAGCAGCTGCAGGCCCGCCAGGAGGCCAGCATGAAACGGGTCGAGAAGCTCTTCATCCAGTACCTCCACGACAACGGGCTGAAGGTAACGCGGGAGCGCCTCACGCTGCTGGGGGAGCTGTTCAGCTCGACCGAGCACGTGGATGCCGACTCCCTCTTCCTCAAGCTGCGCCGCCGCGAGAAGGGGGTGTCCCGGGCCACCGTCTACCGCACCCTCGACCTCCTGGTGAGCTGCGGGCTGGCCCGCAAGTCCCGCCTGGGGCGCGAGCACTACGTGTACGAGGCCATCACCCCTGGCAAGCACCACGACCACATGGTCTGTACCAACTGCGGCCGCATCCTGGAGTTTTACGATCCGGAACTGGAAGCCCGGCAGGAGGAGATCTGCCGCTCCCACAACTTCCGGGCCAGCTTCCACTCGCTCCAGATTCAGGGTCTGTGCGCCGAGTGCCATGACAGCGACTAGTACCCCTGACCCGCTCCTGCTGGCACCACGGCTCACTGCGGCGGGGCGCTAGCGCCCGCGGCGGCGGAGCCGCACCCATGGACGCTGCAGCAAACGGCATCCCTGCCCACGGGCCCACCGTGCTCCTCATTGGCAACCCCAATGTGGGCAAGAGCGTGGTGTTCGGGCGCCTGACCGGCCGCTACGCCACCGTCGCCAACTACCCCGGCACCACCATTGAAGTGGCGCGGGGGCGCGCCAAGGGCCTGGCCGGCAAGCCCACCCTGGTGGACACCCCGGGCACCAACTCCCTCACCCCCCAGTCCGAGGACGAGAAGGTGGCCCGCGACATCCTCCTGGCCGAGCCGGGGGCGGCGGTGATCCAGGTGGGCGACACCAAGAACCTGCGGCGCACCCTGTACCTCACCTTGCAACTGGCGGAACTGGGGCGGCGGCAGATCCTCGTGCTCAACCTCCAGGACGAGGCCCGGGACCTGGGCATCCGCGTGGACGCACGCCGCTTGGAGCAGCTCCTGGGGATTCCCGTGCTCCCCGCCACCGCCACCCTGGGGGCGGGCCTCGAGGCCATCCCCCGGCGCCTGGCCAGTGCTGCTGTGGCGCGCCTCCAGCCCGTCTACCCGCCGCCGGTGGAGGAGGCGGTGGAAAAGGTGTGTGCCCTGCTGCCGGCGGAGCTGGGGGAGGGACGACGGGGCGTGGCGCTCATGCTGCTCTCGGGCGACCGCACGTTGGCTGGGTGGCTGGAGGCGAACGTGCCGGCGCCTGCCCGCGCGGCGCTGGGGTCGGTGCGTAGCGAACTCGACCGGCTACTGGGCGCTTCCGCTGCCGGCGTGATTTCCCGCGCCCGCCACCGCTCCGTGGCCCGCCTCCTGCGCCAGGTGTTCACGGCGGATCGGGCAGTGCGCGGTTCCCTGCGCGACCGCCTGGGCATGCTCGCCATGCACCCCATCTGGGGGGTTCCCGTGCTGCTGGCGGTGCTGGCGGCGGCCTACGTCTTCGTGGGGTGGTTCGGCGCGGGGGTGGTGGTAGATGCGGTGGAGGAGGGAGTGTTCGGGCGGTACCTCAACCCAACCGCGACCGTTCTGGTCCAGCGGTTCGTGCCCTGGGGGTGGCTGCGCGATCTCCTGGTGGGTCCCTACGGGATCGTCACCATGGCCCTCACCTACGCGCTGGCCATCGTCCTGCCGGTGGTGGGCACGTTCTTTATCTTCTTCGGCGTGCTGGAGGACTCGGGGTACCTGCCGCGGCTGGCGGTGATGGTGAACCGACCCTTTGCCGCGTTGGGGCTAAGCGGCAAGGCCGTGCTCCCCATGGTGCTGGGCCTGGGTTGCGACACCATGGCCACCCTCACCGCCCGCATCCTGCCCACCCGCAAGGAACGCATCATCGTGACCCTGCTCCTCGCCCTGGGGGTGCCCTGCTCGGCGCAGCTTGGAGTGATCCTGGCCCTGCTGGGGTCCGTCTCCCCGCTGGGCACGCTCCTCTGGGCCGGGGTGGTGCTGGCCACGCTGGTGGGGGTGGGGTGGGCCGCTGCCCGCGTGGTGCCGGGACGGAGCGCCGACTTCGTGCTGGAAGTGCCACCGCTGCGCTGGCCGCGCCTTGCCAACCTGGCGGTCAAGACGGTGGCGCGCGCCGAGTGGTACCTGTGGGAAGCCGTACCGCTCTTCTTAGCTGGCACCCTCCTCCTGTTTCTCCTGGATCGCACCGGCCTCCTCCTCCACCTGCAGCACGCCGCCCGGCCGGTGGTGGTGGGTCTGCTGGACCTGCCGCCCGAGGCGGCCAACTCCTTTCTCGTGGGGTTCCTGCGCCGCGACTACGGGGCGGCTGGCTTCTTTACCCTGCGCCAGCAGGGGCTCCTGGACGGTGTGCAGACGGTGGTGTCGCTGGTGGTGATCACCCTTTTTGTGCCGTGCATCGCCAACTTCTTCATGATGGTCAAGGAACGCGGGCTGGCGGTGGCCTCCGCCATGGTGGCGTTCATCGTTCCCACTGCGTTCCTCACCGGTGCCGCCCTCAACGCCCTGCTTCGCCTCCTAAAGGTATCCCTGTGAGCGAGCTGGTTGCCTGTCCGCTCTGTGGCTGCCGGTTCGAACCGATCCCCCACTGCCCCGCCGGCTGCCCCCTGGCGCACCGCTGCAATTCGCTGTGCTGTCCCAACTGCGGCTACCGTTTCGTCACCACCTCGCGGCTGGCGCGATGGCTGGAGCGCCTGCTGCGACGGGGAGGAAAGGATGAGTGAAGGGCAGGCGCTGTACGGGCGGCCGCCGGCAGCGGCCCGCGACGAGGTGCTCGAGGAGCTGTGGACGGCCCACGAAGCGGGAACCCCCCTCTCCATCTCGCAACTTGCCCGCAGCATCCACGCCGGTGCCGACGAGGGGTGGGGCGGGGTCGTGCAGGAGCTCGTGGAGGCGGGCCTCGTCACCGTCCAGGACGGGGTGCTGTCCCTCACCGAGAGCGGCCAGTCGCGCGCGCGCGAGCTGGTCAGGCGGCATCGCCTCGCCGAGGTGCTGTTCTACCAGGTACTGGATCTGCCCATGGAGGTCACGGAACAGCACGCCTGCACGGTGGAGCACGTCCTGACCGCCGAGGCCACCGACGCTGTCTGCTCCTTCCTTGGGCACCCGCCCGTCTGCCCCCACGGCCGCCCCATCCCCCCCGGGGAGTGCTGCACCACCCTCACCCGCAAGGTGGCCCCGCTCATCAGTCGGCTCGCCGATCTGGCGCCTGGCGAGCGTGGCACCATTGTGCTGGTGGCGCCCCGCCACCGCGACCGCCTGGCGCAACTCACCGACCTGGGCCTCACTCCCGGCGCCGTTGTCCACCTGATCCAGCGCCAGCCCTCCTTCGTGGTGGAGGTGGACCGCACCCTCCTCGCCCTGGAGGACGACATTGCCGCTGGCATCTACGTGCGCCCTGCCAGCGAGTGGTGAAGGGCTACTCGGCCCCGGCCGGTTGCGCCAAAGGGGGTGTGACGAGGATCCTCACGAAGCGGCGCCGCCCCACCTGGAGGAGCAGCCGCTGCCCGGGCGAGGTGGGGACGCGGGCAGCCGGGTCGCGAACCGGCTCGCCGTCCAGGCGAACGCCGCCCTGCTGCATGAGCCGCCGCGCCTCGGACGTGGAGGAGGCCAGGCCCGCCTGGGCCACGAGCACGGCCAGGGGGGTGGACTCGCCGCGGCACGCCACGCTGAGCTCCTCCACCTCCTCGGGCAGCTCGCGCCGCTGGTGCACCGTGCGGAAGTGCGCTTCCGCCGCTCGGGCAGCTGCCGCGCCGTGGAAGTCCGCGGTAACGGTGCGGGCCAGCTCGAACTTGATCTCCATGGGGTGGCGCTCGCCCGCCGCGGCTGCGCGCTTGAGCGCTTCGATCTCCTCCCGGGAGCGGTCGGTGAGGAGCAGCCAGTAGCGCCACATGAGCTGGTCCGAGATGGACATGAGCTTGCCGAACATCTCCTCGGGGGGATCCTCCACCGCTACGTAGTTTCCCAGGGACTTGGACATCTTCTCCACGCCGTCCAGGCCCTCCAGGAGCGGGAGCGTCATGACGATCTGCGGGGGTTTGCCCAGCTTCCCCATGAGGTCGCGACCTACCAGCAAGTTGAAGAGCTGGTCGGTACCGCCCAGCTCCACGTCGGCCTCCAGCGCCACCGAGTCGTAGGCCTGCGCTACGGGGTAGAGCAGCTCGTGCAACGCCACCGCCTCGCCGTTGGCCAGTCGCTTGGCAAAATCGTCCCGCTGCAGCATCTGGGCCACGGTCACCTGGGCGGTGAGGCGGATCCAGTCTTCCGAAGAGAGGGCCCCAAGCCAGCGGGAGTTGAACTCCACCACCGTGCGCTCCGGGTCCAGCAGGCGGAACACCTGTCGCTTGTACGTTTCCGCGTTGGCCGCGACCTGCTCCCGCGTGAGCTGGGGGCGGGTCGTCTTCTTGCCGGTGGGGTCGCCGATCATGCCGGTGAAATCGCCAATCAAGAACACGACACGGTGTCCTAACTGCTGGAAATGCCGCATCTTACGGATGACAACCGTATGCCCGAGGTGGAGGTCCGGGGCCGAGGGATCGAACCCCACCTTGACGGTGAGGGGGCGACCGGTGCGCGCCGCCGAGCGCAGGCGCTCCTCCAGATCCTCGACCCGCACCACGTCCACGCACCCCTTGAGGAGCAGCTCCATCTGCTCCGCAATCGCTGGCCCCCGCCCCATGGCACCCACCTCCTGCTGCGTCCGTCACCGACGCGGGCGAGATTCTCGCACACCCCGCCGCGGCTTGGCGGGAGGCGGCGGCGCGGGACCGCTGGCAAAGCGCAGCAGCTGCTCCCAGCTCGGCAACCCCGCCACCACGGTAGCCACCTCCTCCGGCGCCACCTGGGCCAGGAGCTCCGGCCGTGCCAGGAAGGGGAGGAAGCGGGAAGCGGCTTGCCGGGCCGTGGCGGCCAGCAGATCCCCCCAGAGCGCCGCCAGCAAGGTTTCCCGCGCGCGAGCCAGGGCCGCCGCGTCGGGCGATTGCCGTGCTTCCTGCCAGGCGGCAGCGAGCGCTGAATCCAAAGCCGGCACGTCCCCCTCCCCCGTGCCCCCCACGAGGAGCGCCAGACGTCCCGGTGCCGATTGCCAGCGCGTCACCACCCCCGGCGCGGTGCGCAGCCGTTCCCGCAGCAGCTCGCCCGCCACGGCTGTCGCTGCGGACGGCGGCAGCTCCACCACGGCGAGGATACGTGCCGCGCCCTCGGTGCTCGTCCAGCGCAAAGGCGTGCCGGTGGCGAGGGTCTGGCTCACCACACCCGTGGCCGGGAGCCCCGAGAGGAACTTGGCCGCGGCTTCTCCCGCCTCCTCAGCCTGCTCGGGCACTCCCACCGACACCGCCAGCGCCTCCCCCCGCACCCCACGGGCCAACCCTAGCGCCTCCGCCGCCCGTGCTGCCAGGGGGTCCTCCTCCCCCGCGGGCGCCGTGGTGAGACACTCCGCCAGGAGCTCCAGCGCCGCTTCCGCATCACCAGCGGGCGCAGCCACGGCGGCCGTGGCAACCCCCAGCGCGTCGCCCTGAAAGCCGAACCAACCGCGTTCGGCCGCGCGCCGGGCCAACGCGGCCAGGCTCGCGGCGGCCGTCCCCGGCGTCACCCCCGCCAGAGCCACCGCCACTGCCGCCACCTCCCCCGCCAGCGGGTGAACCGCCACCGATGCCCCGTTGTCCAAGGTTTCGCTGAACTCCCCCACGCCGCGGCGCTCGCGTTCGCTCAGCCGCGCCGATCCCGCGTGGCCGGAGAGCAGCTCCCGGGCCAGGGCGCCGAGCGTTTCGGCATCCACCCACTGGCTCGCCAGGCTGCCAGCGACGCTCCCCCCCGCTGCAAGCCGAGCCACCAGATCCGCGGCCACGCCCCGCCCGTCCACGCTCCAGCGCAGCCGCCGCCGGTCTACCTGCTCCCTGGCAGCCGCCAGGGCTGCGCCGTCCACCGGGGCCAGGAGCTGCTCCCCCAGCGCCCGCCGCAGCCGCAGCAGGAGCGTGCGCGGCTCCTCCTCGGGCGCCGGGGCCAGCAGGGTGAGGGTCGTGCACCCCTGGGTGTTGGTCACATCCACACGCAGGCCGGGGAAGGCGGGGCGCAGGCCACCCTGCAGCCATGCGGCGAGAACCGGCAGGAGATCGAAGCGGGGATCTGCCGGGCCGGGCGCTGCGAACGCGAGCTCCACCGCGTCCTCGCTCCCCCGCACCACCTCCACCCTGCCCTCGGCCAACATGCAGCGTTCGCGCCGCTGCGGCGGTCTTCCGGCCGCTGCCAGCGCCCCCAGCGGCCCGGCCAATTCCCGCGCCGGCAGCGGTCCAACGGCCACCGCTGCCAGCACCCCGCTTCCTCCCAGCGCCTTGGCCAACTCGGCCAGAGCGAGGGGCGCCTGGAGCGCCGAAAGCGACAGCAGCGCCACGCGGTACGGGGGGCGGGGCACCACCTCCACGGCGCCCCCTGCCAGGCCCTCGGGCACGGCGCCGGCGGGGAGCAGGGCGAGACCCAGGTGTTCCAGGTCGCCGCCAGGGGTCTCCACCACCGCCACGGGCAGCCCCGCCTCGGTGGTGAACTCGCTCACCGCCTGGGCCGAAATCGAGCCGGCGGACAGCACGCAGCAGAGCCCAGTGGCCAGCCATCGCACCCAGCTATCATACCCAGGTGCCGCTCCACCCCCTCTCGGCTCGCGTCGTGCTCGCCTCCCGGGCGGTGGCACTGCTCCTCTGGCCGGTGGCGTGGCTCGTGGCCCCGGTGGCCCAGGGGCTGGGCACCGTGGCGGCTGGGGGCAGCTGGATCGGCCTCTCGGCCCCCTGCGGCAGCGTCCCCTGGGGACTCGTGAACGAACCGGGCATGGCCTTCGCTGAGTCGCGGGCGGCTCTGTTCGCCTACTGGTTGCCCCCCCTCCTGGCGCCGGCCCTGCTGGCGGTGTTCCTCCCGGCGCTCGCACCCACAGGCCGGGGGTGGCTGGGGGAGCTCGTCCTCTTCCACCTGGCCGCTGGGCTGTCGGTGGCTGCGCTGGGGTGGGGTGTGCCCCTGGGCCGGGGGGATGGCCCCGCGGCTGGACTCCTCACCTTCTGGCACGTGCCCTTTGGCGTCACGCTGGGGGTGGCGCTGGCGGCGGGCATTGCGGGCGCGGCCCTCGCCCTGGCGCGGCTCGGCAGTCACCTCTGGCAGGCTCCGGGGGGACCGACGCGGCGCCGGCGACTCCTCCTCGCCCTCCTCCACCTAGCTCTGCCCTCCCTCGCCTGGGTGCTGGCGGCCCATGGGCTCGGCTTCCAGCTGCAGCGGATGCCCCTGTTGGGGGTGTTGGCGGTGGTGGCGGGGGGGGTTGCCAGCGCGGCCCTGCTCGTGCCCCACTCGGCGCTGCACCGCCCCGTGGCCCTGTCGCGCCTCGCCGTTGTTGCCCTGGGGCTGGGTGGGGTGCTGGTCGGATTGGCGTTCTCCTGGATCGCTGGAACGAGCGGCGGGGCGGCCAAGGCGGTGCTCTGGAGTCAGGAGCGCTCGAGCAGCAACGTGCGCCCCGGTCTCGTGCGCGTGATGCTCACGCTGCCCCCCGCCCCGAGAGCACTGCGGGGATCGTCCGGAGCAGGATCTTGAGGTCCAGCCAGAGCGACCAGTTGTCGATGTAGGCCAGGTCCAACGCCATCCAGGTGGCAAAGTCCACCTCCGAGCGGCCGGAAACCTGCCACAGGCCCGTGAGGCCCGGCTTCATGGCCAGCCGGCGGCGCTGCCACGGCTCGTACCGCTCCACCTCCTCGGGGATGGGCGGCCGCGGCCCCACGAGCGACATGTCGCCCCGCAGCACGTTCCACAGTTGCGGGAGCTCGTCCAGGGAAGAGCGCCGCAGCAGCCGTCCCACCCGCGTCACCCGCGGATCGTCGGGCGCCTTGAACGCTGGACCATCCATGACGTTCAGGTGGGCCACATCCTCGCGCTGCTGCTCCGCCCCCACCACCATGGTGCGGAACTTGAACAGCACGAAGCGCCTACCCCGCAGGCCGCAGCGCCACTGGCGGTAGAGCACCGGCCCTGGCGAGGACAGCTTCACCGCCGCGGCAATGGCCAAGAAGAGCGGTGCCGCCACCACCAACCCCGCCCCGGCGAGCACCACGTCCAGCACCCGCTTGGCAAAGATGGGCAGGGGGGCGCTGGGCGCCGGCGCCACGGTGAGGAGCGGTACGCTCTCCAACGCCTCGATCTCCAAGTGCGGCCGCGCGTGGGGGAACGGCCAGAGGGCCACCCGTACCCGCACCCCCAGCTCGTGGCAGCGCAACACCAGCTCCTCCACGCTTGGCAGCGTGCGCAGGGGCACCGCCAGCACCACCTCGTCCACCACATGGGTGGTGAGGAACTCCGGCAGGGTCGAAAGCTCGGCCACGACCGGGAGCCCCGCCACCTGGCTGCGGCCGCAGCCGTCGGCGTCCACCAGCCCCCGCACGGTGTACCCCCAGGCCCGGCGGGCGGCCACGAGCTTGGCCAGCTCCACCGCTTCCTCTCCACAGCCCACCACCACCACCACCCGTTCCGGCGCCTCCAGGAGCTTGCGCCCCCAGGCGGTGCGGCGCTCCGCCACCCGCGAGGCAGCCAGGGCCGCCGCGTTGAGGGCGCAGAACAGCACCAGGAAGGGCCGCGACACGAACTGCAGCCGCAACAGGTAGCCGGCGGCGGCAAGCACCACGCCGCCCAGGACCGCCACGCGCACGGCCCGCACCACGTCGCGGCGCAGCGACACCACGTTGCCGGGTGCGGCTGGCCCCAAGGCCGCCAGGAGCACCGGCCAAACCACCACCACCGCCAGGAGGAGCGGCAGGTAGTCGCGCAAGGGGTAGAGACCGCCCGGAAACGGGCCGGGGAGGACGAGGGGCAGGACGTGCGAGCGCAACTGGTGGGCCACCACGAAGCTGGCCACCGTGACCAGCACGTCCCACAGCATCCTGCGGTAGGCGATCAGCTGCGCCGGTTCCCTGAGCACAACCCCTCCAGTGCCTGCTCGTAGGCTTGCGCCACGTCGTCCCAACGGTACCGTGCCTGCACCCGCGCCCGGGCGGCTGCCCGCAGCTGCTGCACCTGCGGGCCTTCCAGCGAGAAACGACCCAGCTGTTGGTCGAGGGCGTTGGGCCCCGCAAAGGTGAACGGTACCCCTGCATCCCCCACCACCTCGCGGTTGGGAGCGTTGTCCAGGTAGAACACCAGGCGTCCAGCCCCCAGGGCCTCCACCAGCGCCGGGTGGGTGCCGCCCACCTCGGTGGCGTGGATGTACGCCCGGGCGTTGAACAACAGCTCGCGGTACGCCTCGCCGTAGCGCGCTCCGGCCAGGAGCACGCGGGGATCGGCCGCCGCCAACTCCCGCACCCGCCGCACCAGCTCGAAAGCGTAGGGGGCATCGCCCAGCAGCACGAGGGGCGTATCCATGGCGATCCTTCGGTACGCTGCCACCACCCGGTCGGGGTTGTTCTCCGGTTCGAAGCGGGAAACGTACAGGAAGTAACCCTCCGGCCGCAGTCCCAGCTCGTCGAGCGTGCCCCTCCCCGCGGGGGGCTCCAGGTCGCCCCCGTAGGGGATCATGAGCGAGTGCCGGCCCCACCGGCGCCGGTAGTACCGGCGAATCACCTCGGCGTCGGTGACCACGAGGTCAGCCCAGCGGCACGCCAGCCACTGGGCGCAGAGGGAGTAGCGACGGGCCACGGCGCCCCACTTGCGCCGCTTGTGCTCCAGCCCGTCCACGTTGAGGGCCACGGGCAGCCCGCGGGCGTGGAGGAGGGGGAGGAGCGGGGCGTTGGCTGCGTTGCAGAGCAGCACCACGTCGAACTCCTGCCGCGTCACATCGAGGCAGGAGAGGAAGGTGTGCGAGAGGGTTTCCAGCGCCTTGGAGCGCCAGCAGGGGAGCACCCGCACGCGGGCTCCCCGGTGCACCGTCACCCCTGGCGACGCTAAGTGGGCGCGGGTGTAGACGGTGACCTGATGCCCCCGCCCCGCAAGGCGGGCGGACAACTCCTCCGCAAAGGTCTCGAACCCCCCGTACCGGGCGGGAATTCCGCGCGTCCCCAAGAGGGCAATCCTCACGGGCACTCCAGTGGGCGGACCCGACGCCCGGGGAGGAACCAGCGGGCCAGCGACCACCCCGTCACCGTTGCCCGGCGGGCGTTGGCTCGGCCCCGGGCACGCTGCTGCTGGCGCAGCGCCAGCGCCTCGGCTAGTCCCGGCCAGGAGGAGCGCTCGACGGTGAGACAGGCGGCCACCACGACGGCGTCCCGCAGCAGCCAGAAGGGGAAGCAGGCCACATGCCAGCGCCAGTCGGCGTTGCTCCAGCGCAGGAGGAAGCGGTTGCGCACCGAGTGGCGGTTGATGGCCGGGGAACCGCGGCGGTGCGCTTCCGGCTTGAGGCCGCGCGCGTGCCACGCCCGCGCCTGCGGCCAGAACAGGCAGCGCCAGCCGCGGGCCTGCAGGCGCCACGCCAGGTCGGCGTCCTCCCGGTAGGCGAAGAACGTCTCGTCGAACACCTCACCGCCTGGATAGGCCACGTCCTCGAGGGCGGCGCGCCGGTACAGGGCGGCCGCCCCGCTCGCCCCGAACACCCAGGCGGGGCGCAGCTGAGCCGGGCGGAGACGCCTTCCCGCGCCCCGGTCCAGGTGGCGGCCGCTGGCCCGCATCACCATCCCAGCCGAGTCCACCGTGTCGGTCCCCTCCAGGGTAGGCCCCCGCCCCCGCAGGAGGAGGCCACTGGCCGCCCCAGCGCCCCGCCGCGCTGCCGCGCCCACCAGGTGTTCCAAGAACTCCTCCTCCAGCCGGCAGTCGGGGTTCAAGCACAGCACCCAGGGGCTGCGCAGCCGGCGCACACCCCGGTTTGCCGCGGCGGCAAAGCCGGTGTTCTCGTGCAGCCGCACCACTTCCAGGGGCAACGAGGCGCCAAACCCCGCGGCCACGCCAGCCGAGTCGTCCTGGGACGCGTTGTCCACCACCACCACCTGCTGCGGTGCCAGGCGCTGCACCAGCAGCGACTGCAGGCACGCCGCCAGGGTCATCGCGTGATTGTGGGTCACCACCACCACGTCCACCGCGTTCACCGGTGCACCACCAGTCGATCCAGCACCGCTTCGCCTCCAGCCGGTGCAGCGAGGGCCACCTCCAGGGTGTGGCGGCCCCCCTCTTGCGGGGTGGGCAGCGCCAGCTGCCCCTCCCCCTCGCCAGCCACCGCCAGGGACACGCCGGCTTGCGAATCCCAGGCCACGGTGAGGGTGCTCCCTTGCCTGGCCGCTCCCAACAGCCACCCCACCAGCGTCACCCGCGAACCCGGCGCGAGCCGCAGAGGGATTACGACACTTTCGCCGCTCGCTACCCGCCAGCCGCGCGGGTAGAGGTAGGTGGACCAGGTGCCAGCGGGCGGTTCCACCCGGCCGCCCCGGTGCTCGACCTGGGCGTCCTCGATCTCCACCACCCGGTCCAGCCGCAGGGCCAGATGCCCCGCGCCGGCGGCCATGGCCAGGAGCCACAGCGCGGTGCTTAGGCGACCCAGATGCCGGGGTGCAGCGCGCCAGCGCCGGCCCAGCCACCACAGCACCGCCACCCCCAGGAGCAGCGCCAGGGGGAAGAGGAGAGTGGCGGGCGAGGGGACCAGGAACGAGGGGGTGAGGTGGCGGGTGTCGGTGCGGAAGCGCTCGGCCAGGAACTGGCCCAGCCAGAAGCGGCCGTTCCCCTCGTTGATGGAGAGGTGCGGCCGGGTGACCAGCGTCCAGGAGGAGAGGCCCGCCAGGGGTAGCAGCAGGGGAGCGGCCGCCAGGGCGGCGGGCGGTCGCTGGAGGAGCAAACCGCCGGCCAGCCAGAGGACCGGTAAGCCGGCCACGAGGTAGCGGGCCGGCGGGGATCCCCCCCCGTACCACTCCACCGAGTGGAGGAGGGCGAAGGCGGTCAAGCCGAGGCCCAGCACCGCCACCCGCTCGCCTGGGCCACCCCGCCGCACGAGACGGCCAATCCCCGCCACGGCCAGGAGCGAGAACGGTGCGGCAAAGGCGAATCCCCCCGCCGGGTCGAAGAGCAGGCCACCGGCTGCCAGCAGGGCGCGCCGCGGCTCCAGTTGCAACAGGGTGGCCAGGGAGCGGGGGGCGCCCAGCGGGTGGCCGAGAAAGATCCGCGCCGCCACGAGGGCCACGCCGGCAGCCACCCCTAGCAGTACGGCCCGAGCCAGCACCGCACTGGCCTTGCGTCGGGTCGGCCAGCAGGCGGCAGCAGCGATGGGGAAGGTGAAGAGCGCCAGGCGGGTCTTCACGGCGGCGGCCAGGGCGGCAACCCCCACCACTGCCAGACGGGCCGCCACTCCTCCCGCGGCCAGCACCAGCCCTCCTGCCACGGCAAGAGCCCCCACCGCCTCGGGCCAGATCTGACTGGCGTAGGTTGCCAGGGGGGCGAAGACCACGGCCACCCCCACGGTCAGCGCCACCCGCGAGGGCGCCAGGCCAAGGGCCTGGGCGCGGCGGGCTGCCAGGGCCACGGCGGCAGCCGCCAGGAGGGCCAGCTCGGCGAGCGCTCCAACCCGGCCCGCCAGCACGTAGCCCGGCAGGAGCAACACGGCAAGGAACGGCCCGTGGAGAGGGGCGAGGCCCGGCGGGGCGCCCGCTGCCACTGCCTCGGCCAGGGAGGATCCCTCTGCCAGCGCCTGGAGGATCGCCAGGTGGTACGGCTCGTCACCGTAGAGCGGGGGGGTGAGGAACGGGGTGGCCACCGCCACCGGTAGCAGCAGGGCGGCAGCGGCGGGGCCGAAGCGCCGCTCGCCCAGCCAGCGCCGGGCCAGGGGGAGCCAGGCGGCGAGGAAGGCGGCGGCCGCCACGTCCGCTGCGTGCTGGTCCAGGCTCGCCTGCACCGGCGCCACCGGCACCCGGGCCAGGAGCGAAGCGGCGGTGAGCACCACCCAGGGCAGCACCGCGACCTGGCGTCGCCAGCCCCCGCCCAGCAGCTGGAGGAGGGCGACGGCCAGGGCAGTCCCCACCACCCACTGCCCCGACGCCCCCCGGCGGGGCGGCAACGCCGTCGGCACCCCGCCCAGTACCGCCACCACCGTTTCTTCTGGCAGGGAAGCGGCCCGTTCTACGCGGATTTCCCCCGCCGCCGACGGGGCCAGGCGAGCCCGGCCGGCCACGGACCACACCGTGCCGTCGGGACCCGAGATGGGGCGCCAGACCGGTTCGACCGGCAGGCGGTGGGCCACGATCCCTCGCACATCGGCCCGTTCGTGGGACCACTCGGCAGCGTCGCGACCGGCGCGCAACGGCACCGGGAGATCCCCCGCGTGCACCAACGCCACGAGCGTACCGGAGGGCAGGGCAGCCGCATGGGCCAGCGAGGTTTCCACCAGGTACACGCCGCCGCTGGGCGCCGGGAGCGGGGCGGTGGGGGAGCTAGCGGTCAACACCACCGGCGAAGTGCGCAGCGGCGGCGGCTCGAAAGGCCCCACGAGAGCGGTGCTGGCCCACCACAGCGCGCCCACCACCGCCAGGGGGAGGCGGGGGACGGCCACGATGGCCAGCGCTACGGGAAGCCACAGCCAGCTCCAGTGCGGAAAGAGCGCGGGCAGGGGGGGCAGGCCCCACTGGCCGAAGGCCGCGGCGGCAAGGGCCCCAGCTGCGAGAACCGGCAGGAGGCGCCAGGCCACCCCCTCGGCGCGCTCCCGGAAAGCCAACGCCAGGGCGCCCACCCCCAGAACCGGTAGGGCCACGAGGGGGCCCGCCAGCGCAGCGAGGCCTGCCAGGCCTCCCACCGCCAGCGTAGTGGGGAGGCTACCCCGCCGCGCCACGAGCGCTGCCACGCCCGCCACCGCCAGCACCCCCACCACGCTGGCTGGGCTGGCTGCGGCCGTCGCGCTACCGCTCGCCACGGCCACGGCCGCTGCCAAGGCGGCCGCACCCCCCTGC
>JACADV010000093.1 GCA_013388425.1 Thermoanaerobaculaceae bacterium
CCCCCCCCCCCCCCCCCCCCCCCCCCCCCCCCCCCCCCCCCCCACAACATGCTGCGTTAGAAGCGCAACTTCAGGCCAGCCTGGTACTGGCGGGGCGGGCCAGCCAGATTCTTCTCGTTGAAGGTCGGATCCAGGGAGCCGTTGGCCAGCACCATGCGCGTCTTGCTGGTGCGCAGGTTCTCCGAATTGGTGAGGTTGAACACCTCGGCAATGATCTCCGCCTCGAACCCGCCGCCGAAGGAAAAGATCTTGGACAGACGCAGGTCCATGTTGAAGAAGGAGGGCTGGCGGAACGAGTTGCGCCGGTAGTGGACGCCATCGACGTAGGCGTTGTAGTCCACGCTGCCCGGATCGTAGCAGCGGCCGCTCACCACGTTGTAGCAGACGTCGCTGGAGGGCGTGAAGGGATAACCGGAGCGGTAGTTGACAATGGTGGACGCGAGGATGTTGAAGGGCAGGATCACCACGGAGGACACCACCACCCGGTGGCGTACGTCGAAGTCCGAGTACCCCCAGTTCCCGTCCGGATCCAGGGGATCCTCGCCCGAGCCGTAAGCGCCAATGGACACCGTGTTTTCGTTGGAGTTGGTGTCGTTGGCCTCGGAGTAGGTGTAGGAGGCATCGAGGAGCCAGCGGTCGCTCCAGCGCTTGCGGGCCTTGAGCACGATGGCGGTGTACTCGCCGTGGCCGTCAGAGGCGAATACGTTGGTGCTGGTGAAGTTGGTGTTGTTCACCCGGCGGGTGTCGTAGAGGTTGGCACCCCACGGGGTGGTGCCCACGGGAACCAGGTTGGCATCGTAGATGCGCTCCAGGTCTTCCGACTTGGAGTAGACCAGGTCGACTCCCACCGACAGGTTGGCAAAGAGTTCCCGCTCGGCGCCAATGGAGAAGCGCTTCGTCTGGGTGTGCTCGAAGTTCTGGTCGAAGAAGTAGATGGTTGGCTTGTCCGCACCCGAGGCGGGCGGGGCGGTGAGGATGTTGGGGAAGGTGGGGCAGCTCACCGAGCGGCAGTTGAAGTAGTACCGGGCGCCGGTGAGGCCATTGTTGAGCAGGGCGTTGGCGAGGAGGATCGTCGAGGTCTTGTCGTAGAAATACCCGAACCCGCCCCGGACGACAGTGCGGCCGTCCCCCAGCGGATCCCAGGCAAACCCGATGCGGGGCGCCCAGTTATCGGTGTCGTCGGGCACCTTGCCGGTGCGCGGCTCGAGGGGGTTGGTAACCGGCGGCGTGGGGTTGTTCTGCAGGTCGTAGCGGACGCCGTAGGTGACCGTGAGGGTGGGTCGGATACGCCACTCGTCCTGGAGGTAGATGGCGTAGTAGTTCACGTCAAACTTGGCGTGCCCGTCGGTAGTGTAGAAGGCCTGGGTAAAGCTGTACGCCTTGTTGTTGAAGAAGTCGTCCCAAGTGGAGTAGGTGTACTGCCCGGCCTTGTAGCGCGGGAACCAGTTGTCGTACTTGACGGCGTCGTAGTCGAAACCCGTTTTGACCGTGTGGGGTCCCAGGAAGTAGCTGAGGTTGTCCTTGATCTGCGTATGCTTCTCGATGAGGTCGTTGGGCAGGTAGTTGCGCTGCCCGAAGTTGGCCTCAAAGCCACGGATCTGCACCTCGGGGATGCCAGTGACGTTGGGAATCCGGGGCCGGCTCTCGTCGGAGTACTGGAGGATCGCCTCGTTGAAGATGTTGGCGCTGAACACCGAGTTCACGTTGGCGACGACGCTGTAGAAGTCGCCGTTCTCAAAGCCGTTGTTGGACCACCCGGTGTTAAGGTAGCGGGTGTCCGTGCCGTTGGCGCCGTCGTAGTCGGAGTTATTGTAGCGCACCGCTACGAGGTGGTTTGGCGAGATTTGCCAGTCCAGCTTGCCAAGCAGCACGTCGTTGTTGTCGGTGGAGATCTGGTTCCCGCCCTGCTCCTTCTGGAAGTCCAGGCCGGTGCGTGCTTCGAACTCCGCCTCCCGCCCGTGGGGGAAGAGCTTCCATTCCCGGTAGACGGGGAAGTCCTTGCGCTGGCCGTCCAGGGCCACGAAGTAGTGGAGACGGTCGCGGAGGATCGGGCCACCCACGGCGGCGCCGAACTGCTTCTGGTCGAACTGGGCCTGCTCGTGGCCGAAGGCGTCATCCTCGACCATGCTCTCGTTGCGCAAGTAGAACCAGCCCTCTACCTTGAGCTCGTTGGTTCCCGACTTGGTGATGGCGTTGATGACACCACCGGAGGCGTTGCCGAACTGGACGTTGTAAGAGGAGGGGATGACCTGGAACTCGCGAATGGCGCCCTGGGAGAAGGTGAACGGCGCGCGGGTCGTGCCGCGCTCCTCGCCAAAGAAGTTGGACTGGTTGTTGGCGCCGTCGATGTTGAAGCTGTTCTGGACGCCGCGCTGCCCAGCAATGTGCGCCCGGCCGTTGTCGTCGGTGGTGGACATGGGGGTGAGGGCAATGAAATCCAAGAAGTCACGCCCGTTCAACGGCAGGCTGGCGATGGACTGGGCAGTGACGGCGGACGCCACGCTGGGGTTGGTGGTCTCCACCACGGGGGCGTCGGCCGTCACCGTGATCTCTTCCGTCTGAGCCCCCACCTGGAGGGTGAAATCCAGGCGCACCATGGCACCCAGCGTGACGGTGACGCCTTGTCGGAGTTCGGGCCGGAAGCCCGACAGCTCCACGCGCACCTCATAGCTGCCCGGAGGCAACAGGTCGATGCGGTAGCGCCCCTCCGCGTCGGTAAGGGCACGGCGCGTAAGTCCAGTGGCCGGGTTGCGCGCCTCCACGGTGGCTCCCGGCAGGACCCCCTGGTCGGGGTCCACCACCCGTCCGGAAAGTTCACCCGTGGTCACGCTGGACTGGGCCAGCAGGGGGGCGGCGACGAGCAGCAAGAGCGCCGCCATGGCTGTGGTTCGAAGTCCTCTCATGCAAAACCTCCTCTCGTTCCTCCCAAAGTGGAGCGTTGCTCCCTGTCTATCTTGCACCCGTCCGCGGGGTGCTGACAACCTCGAGGAAGGGCAGGGTAAAGACCCAGTTGCCGTTGGCGATGGGGACGACGGTACCGCGCTTGCTCAGGTAGTCCACCAGGATGTCGGGCATTGGCCGGTCCACGCGCGCAAGGCGCGGAGCGGTGGCCAGGTGCGGGACCGAGCCGCCCCCGGCCGCCCGGTAGCTGTTGATTACCAGCGTGAACTGCTCGGCGGCCCCGATGGGTCGGCCGGCGATGCGCAGGGAGAGGACCCGCTGGCCGGGTGGAGCGCTGGGGTCCAGGGCGTAGTCGGCCCCCTCCAGGGTGTCGAAGGTGTAGGCCGGGCGCTGTCGGCTCCGCTCGAGGGTGCAGGGCGGCCCGGCGGCACACTCCACGCGTTGCCAGCCGGCGGCCGCGTGCTCGAGGATGTCCCGGAGCTGGGCGCCGGACACCCTGACCACCACCAACGAGTTGGGGTACGGGTAGAGGGCGTGGGCGAGGCGTGGCGTGATGGGACCGGCGGGGAAATCCACCCGCCCGGCGGACAGCGGCGCGGCCAGCGAGAGCTGCGCGCCCGTTGCGTCGAGCTGCGCCGCGTGGACCAGGTCGAGAGCCGCGTCATCCCGGGTGGGGACGCCCCCCGCGGCAAGGGGAGCGGCGAGCGTGCCAATCACCCGCGAGAACTCCGTGGCGACCCGTACCCGCGCTGGCTCCACCGCTGCCACCACCGCCGCATCCGCCGCTTCGCTCGCGGTGGGCAGGTTGGCGCCGCGCCACCCCACCACCCGCCACCCCGTGCCGGTTGGCTCCAAATCCAGGTCCACCCGGGTGACCACCTCCGCCCACCGCCCGGGCTGCGCCACCACTGTGGCTGCAAGCCGACGGGGTGGGATGTCCTGGTGCGTGTGGCCGGTGAGCAGGAGATCCACGCCCGCCACCTGCGCCAGCCGCCAGGCAAAGTTCTCGTCGCTGGACCCGTTTTCGCTCGCAGTGTCCAGGTCGCGCTCGAACCCGGTGTGGGCGACGACGATGACCACGTCGGCCCGTCGCCGCAGCTCAGGCAACCTCCGGGCCAGCTCGGCGACGGGATCTGCGAAGCCCAGTCCGGCCCACTGCTCGGGCAGATCCCAGTGCGGCACGTTGGGGTTGGTGAGTCCTACCACCGCGAGGCGCACCCCGCCCCGTTGGAACAGCGCGACGGGGGCGATGGGCAGGCCCACCGAGCTGGCACCGGTAAGGTTGGCCGCAAGCCAGGGGAAGTGCGATTGGTGCACGGCCCGCCGCAGGGGCTCGAGCCCGTAGTTGAACTCGTGGTTGCCCACCACCGCCGCGTCGTAGCCGATGGCGTTCATGGCTGCTACGGTTGGATCTTCCACGTGGGGGGAGCGGTCGGCCAGGACGTAGTGGGTGAGGGGTGTGCCCTGCAGCGTGTCGCCGCCGTCGAGCACGAGGGTGCGCGGGTTCTCGGCACGCAGGCGGGCGACGAGGGTGGCCACCTGCGCCAGCGAGCCGCGCGCTCTTCGCTGGCGGACCTCGTCGGTGGGGAGCAGGTGGCCGTGGACATCCGAGGTGTAGAGGACCGTCACGGTCACCGCCTCGCCCGGGCACCACGCTGCCAGGAGCAGGAGGGCGAGGCAGAGCAGGCGCTTCATACGTTGGCCTCGCCGCGGTACTCGCCAAACACGTCGGCGAGGGCGCGGGCAATCTCCCCCACGGAAGCGTAGGCCTCCACGGCGTCGAGTATAGCCGGCATGAGCGTGCCGCTGCCCCGAGCGGCAGCGCGGAGCGCGGCCAGCGCCGCCTCCACCGCGGCCCTGTCCCGGCGGGCGCGCACCGCCTGCAGGCGGGCAACCTGCTCGCGCGCGACCGCTTCGTCCACCCGGAACGTGGGGACGGAACGCTCCTCCTCCACCTGGAAGCAGTTGACACCCACCACCATCTCGGTGCCCGCCTCCACGGCGCGCTGGGTCCGGTAGGCGGCCTCCTGGATTTCGCGCTGCTGGAAACCCCGCTCGATGGCGGCCAGGGCACCGCCCAGGGACTCGATGCGCTCCAGGTACGCCCGCCCCTCCTGCTCGACGCGGTCCGTCCACGCCTCCACCACGTAGGAACCGCCCAAAGGGTCCACCACGTCGGCCAGACCGGATTCCAACGCTACGATCTGCTGGGTGCGCAGGGCCAAGCGGACGGACTCCTCGGTGGGCAGCGCCAGGGCCTCGTCCCGCGCGTTGGTGTGGAGCGACTGGGTGCCACCGCACACCGCTGCCATGGTCTGGATGGCGACCCGCACCACGTTGTTGTCCGGCTGCTGGGCGGTGAGGGTGGAGCCGGCGGTCTGGGTGTGGAAGCGCAGCAGCCACGAGCGCGGGTCCTGGGCCCCGAACTCGTCGCGCATGATCCTGGCCCACATCCGTCGAGCCGCCCGGAACTTCGCCACTTCTTCGAGGAAGTTGTTGTGGGCGTTGAAGAAGAAGGAAAGCCTCGGGGCAAACTCGTCCACCGCCAGGCCGGCCGCCAGAGCGGCGCGCACGTACTCCTTAGCGTTGGCCAGGGTGAACGCCACCTCCTGCACCGCCGTGGAGCCGGCCTCGCGAATGTGGTAGCCGGAGATGGAAATGGTGTTCCACTTTGGCACCTTGGCGCTGCAGAAGGCAAAGATGTCGGTGACGAGGCGCAGACTCGGGCGCGGGGGGAAGCGGTACGTCCCGCGGGCAATGTACTCCTTCAGGATGTCGTTCTGCACCGTCCCCGAGAGCTTCGACCAGCTCACCCCCTGCCGCCGCGCCACCGCCAAGACCATGGCCAGGAGCACAGGTGCGGTGGCGTTGATGGTCATGGAGATGGAAACCTGGTCCAGGGGGATGCCGGCGAGGAGCGTTTCCACGTCCTCGAGGGTATCGATGGCCACCCCCACCTTGCCCACCTCGCCGCGGGCCATGGGATCGTCCGAGTCGTAGCCGATCTGGGTGGGGAGATCGAAGGCCACCGACAGGCCAGTCTGGCCCTGTTCGAGCAGGTAGCGGTACCGCCGGTTGGACTCCTGGGCGGTGGAGAACCCCGCGTACTGGCGCATCGTCCACAGCCGGCCGCGGTACATGGAGGGGTAGATACCGCGGGTGAAGGGGAACTCCCCGGGCATGCCGAGGCGCTCCTGCTCGTCGGGGGGGCGATCCCAGGGGCCGTAGACCGGTTCGATGGGGAGGCCGGACGAGGTGAGGAAGGTGCGCCGCTCCTTGGGGGTGGCGGGAGCGTAGATGGCCTTTTTCCACCGTTCGTAGCGGGCTCGATCCATGGTTCGGCCTCCCACTCCCCCCGAGCGGCGCGAAGTATAACAATTCCGCGGAGCTTTTGGCATACTAACGGGGTGTTTGGCCTGTCCGGTAGTCTCGACCGCCTCTACCTCTCCGATCTGTTCGAGTGGCTACACCTGACCCGTGCCACCGGCCGGCTCCTGCTCTCCACCGGGCCGGTGACCCGCTCCTTCGACGTCATCGGTGGCAAGGTCGCCTTCGTCTCCTCCTCCCGCGCCGCGGAGCGGTTCGCTTCCTGGCTGCTGCGCAAGCGGCTGGCCCCGCGGCACGTGCTCCTCTCCGCCTTGGCCACCTCCCAGACCCGCGGGGAGAGCTTCACCGTGGCCATCGAGCGCGACGGCGGCCTGACGCGGGAGACCCTCACCGAGGCGGCGGAATCGCTGGCCACAGCACTGGTGAGCCGCTTGCTCCACGAGGAACGGGTCAACTTTCGCTTCGACCCCGACTGGCCCGTCACCGCCCAACTCCACGTCAACCTGGACCTGGATTTCTCCAAGCTCATCATGCAGGCCGCCTACACGGCCGACACGCGGCCGCCCAAGCGCGAGCCGGCGCTGCCCGCCCTGGATGCTCTGGACGAGCGGGCGATGGAGGGCCTGTTCTGGCGGATCCTCGAGCACCTGGAGGGCGAGGTGGTGGAACTGCCCGCGGTGGCGGTGGCGCACCGCACGTTCGTGGCGGTGGGAGAGGTCCTCCACCGCTGGGTCACCATCGGCCCGCCGCTCCTGCCCATCAGCCCTGGCGACGTGCAGCGGGTGAACGCCTGCATGGAAAGCGAGCGGGAGGTAACCCTCGAAGATTCGCCCACCGTGGTGTGGGACCTGCTCTGCCTGGTCAACAGCCTGGACGCCCCGGGATTTTCCCGGGCCGCCAGTGCCCACGAGGCGTGGGTAATGGCAGGTTCCAACGCGGCCGAAATCGTCCGCCTGGTCCTGGAAAGCCCACGCTGGCGCCGACCGGACGGGGGTGAGGTGGACGTGACGCTGCGGTGCGCGGCCTTGGCCCGCAGTGCGGCCGGGCGTTGCCTCGCCGGGGAGGTGGGGTTGCCGGAGGACGTGGCAGCCACCGCGGGGGCGCTGCCGGTGGTGCTCCTGGAGCTGGTGGCCACGGCCCTCGCCAGTGCGCAGCTCCCCACCACCGCCATGCAGCGGGCAGCGCTGCGCGAGCTCTTACCCATCGTCGGTCGCACTGCCGGCACGGCGGCTGGTTTCCCGGAGGTGCTCCTGGCCGCCCTTACCGGCACCCCGCCGGAGCACCCCGGGGCGCGGGTGGCCGCCCTTGCAGCGGCTGCCGCCGGGGATGTTGGGATGGCAGGGGGAGAGCAGGTTCTGGAGCGTGACGCAGCCGTACCGCTGGACAGGGCGATGGAAGCGGCGAGAGAAGCTGCAACGAGAGCAGCAGCGGGGGAGGGGTAGCGCAGCCATGCAGGTGCTGGTCATCGGCGGGAGCAGGTTCATCGGTCGCTCGATCGTCCAGCGGCTGCTCATGGACGGTCACCAGGTCACCCTCGTGAACCGCGGTCAGACGTCAGACCCCTTTGGCACGCGGGTAAGCCGCGTGATTGGCGACCGCAGCCAGCCGGAAACGCTGGCTCGGGCCCTGGCGCGGCGGGAGTTTGAAGTGGTGGTGGACGTCATCGCCTTCCGCGAGGAGGACACGCGGCGGGCAGTGGAAAAGCTGTCGCGGCGCATCGGCCACTTCTTCCACATCTCCACCGCCTCCGTCTACCTGATCCGGGAGGGCATCCTGCCGCCATTTCGCGAGGAGGATTTTCCCGGCCGCCTGATCCCCAAGACGGAGGCAACCGCCGCGTCGTGGTCCTACGCCTTCCACAAGCGGCGCTGCGAAGAGGTGCTGCAGCAGGCCTGGGAGACGGACCAGTTCCCCTACACCTCGCTCCGCCTCCCCATGGTGGTGGGTCCCGACGACTACACGGAACGGGCTCAGGCGTACCTGGAACGCCTCGCCGACGGTGGCCCGCTCCTCCTCCCGGACGGCGGCCTCAACTCCTGGGGGTTCTTGTGGGTCCACGACGTGGCCGAAACCGTGGCCTCCAACCTAATGAACACCAATGCTTTCGGCCGGGCTTACAACCTCGCTCAGCGGGAGATCGTGTCGCTGCGACAGTTTGTGGAGCGCGCCGCTCTGGGCCTGGGGAAGCGACCGCCGCTGGTGTCCGTGCCGGCGGAGTGGCTGTCGCGCCTCCGCCTCGGCACCACCTTTTCCCCGTACACCCACGACCACGACATCGTCCTGGACATTGCTGCCGCGCAACGCGACCTGCTCTTCGAGCCCACGCCCTTCGCCACCTGGAGCGAGCAGCTCTTTGCCCACTTCCGCACCGCCTGGGATGGCACCCCCTCGAAGCTCTACGGTACCCGCCCCCTGGAGCTCAAGCTCGTCCAGGAACTGGGGCGACTGCACATCCCCCCGCTCAAGGCCGAGTCATTGGCCCAGTAACGCCGTCGCCCCCGCCCATCCCTGCCGCGTCCGGGGGTTGCCCCGCGGCCAGGACCTCCAGGCCTCGGCGCGCCGCGTCCTGCTGGGCCGCGCGTTTGGAGCTGCCGCTCCCGGTGGCGAGCACTCGCCCCGCCAGTTCCACCTCGAAGACGTAGGTGCGCAAGTGCTCCGGTCCCTCCACGCGCACGAGCCGGTAGGAGGGGAGGGGAAGGCCGTGGTGCTGTGCCAGTTCCTGGAGTGCGGACTTGGGTTCTTCGAGCGGCAGTTGCTCCAGTTGCAGGGTGGCCAGGAGGGGTCCGAACAGGCGCCTAACCACGGTGGTGAAGGCACGCCACCCCCCGTCGAGGAGGATGGCGGCCAAGAGCGCCTCCAGCGCGTCGGCCAGGAGGGAAGGGCTCGCCGGCGTCCCCGCCAGGCCCCCGCCCAGCTCCAGGTGCTCCCCGAGTCCCACGGAGGTGGCGATCCCTGCCAGGGTCTGCCGACGCACCAGGACCGCCCGGGCGCGGGTGAGCTGTCCCTCGCTGGCCTCTGGCCACCGCCGGAACAGGAGCTCCGCCACCGCGTGGGAGAGCGCCGCATCGCCCAGGAATTCGAGCCTCTGGAAGGACGTCCCGCCCCGCTCGTGGGCTGCCGAGGTGTGGCGCAGCGCCTGCACGAGCAGGCTCGGATCGCGGAACCGGTAGCCCAGAGCCTTGCTCAAGGCCGGCGGCTGGGTGCGGTGGATGCTCACGGGCCTGGCTCCGCCGGCACCCAGGCCAGCGCCACGCGCCGCAGGGCGATGTCTTTGCGGGCTGGAGTGATCCGCAACGTCTCCACGCCCTGGCTGGCCACTTCCGCCGCCTGGGCCTGGAGCGCCGCACACTCGGCCTCGAACGCTGCCGAAAGGCGCTCCCGTTCCGCCTCCAGGGCAGTCAGG
>JACADV010000031.1 GCA_013388425.1 Thermoanaerobaculaceae bacterium
GACGAGTGGGCGGTCGGATTCCCCGGCTCGCCGCTCGCGCCGAACGTGTTCAGCGAATCGCCGTGCGCGGACGAAGCCGCGGACGTGTTCGAAGCATTGAACATCCCCGGCGGTCCGATCCCGCCGTTTCCGTTGCTCGCGATCGTCCTCGCGGCAGGGCTGGTGGGGTGTGCCTCACCCCCCTCACCGGACGTGGAGGGCGCCCGCAGCACCCTGGCCCGAGCGATCCGGCGCGTTCGCCCCGCGCACCCGGAGCAGGCCAGCTACCTGGAGCGCCTGGTGACCGCCGCAGAGGTGGCCACGGCAGGGGAGAAGGCCGCCCCGTTCTGGGCGCGAACACCGGGGCGTGGTACTGCCGCCTGGTTGCGGGCCGCCGTGGCGGCACGGGGGATCACCCACACCCTCGCCACCGAGCTAAGGGCGGCAGAGGCCAGCTACCGCAGCACATTCCCCACCGTGGCTGCCAACGTGGCCCGTTCCCGCAGCGAGATCCGCGAGACCGGCATGGGGCGGCGAGAGTCGGCGGCCCTCGAGCGGGCTCTCGTGGAACTGGCCACGGCCCAGCGCCTGGCAGCGGCGGGCGAGTGGGCGCGCGCTACGGAAAAGCTGACCAAGGCCCAGCAGTTCGCAGCGGTGGTGCACGGTAGCTGGGCCGCCCTCCACTCCCGCTTCTCCGACCCCACGCTGCGGGCCCAGTGGCGGCGCTGGGTGGAACTGACCATCGAGGAGTCGCGGGTCGGCGAGAGCACAGCCATCGTCATCGACAAGTTGCGGCGGCGCCTGACGCTCTACTACCGCGGGCTCAAGATGGCCGAGTTCCCTGCCGAACTGGGCGCCAACGGCTTGCGCCGCAAGGAACACGCGGGGGACCGGGCCACACCTGAGGGGATGTACCGGGTCGTCCAGCTCAAGCGGGGTTCGCAGACGCGCTACTACAAGGCGCTCCTCATCAACTACCCGAACGAGGAAGACCGGGCCCGCTTCGCGCGCAGCAAGGCGCGGGGTACAATCCCACGCCGTGCCGGGATTGGCGGCCTCATCGAGATCCACGGTGACGGGGGCGAGGGGAAAGACTGGACGGACGGTTGTGTGGCCCTCGCCAACGAGGACATGGACGTGGTCTTTGCCCGATCCCGCATCGGCACACCCGTGACCATCGTCGGCACCTATGAGCGCTGAGCTACCCCCGCCCGCCGAAGTGGTGCAGGAGCCCCCCCGCTCTTCGCGCTGGGTGCCAGTTCTCCTCGTGGTGCTGCTCACCCTCCTGCTCCTCGCTGCCGGCACCACGCTGGTACTCGCTCGCTTCGGGGAGGTGGCGGTGGCCGTCCCGCTTCGCCCACTGCCAGCAACCGATGGGGGCGACCCGGTGGCCCTGGAGCAACGGGCTGCCGCCGCTCGGCACGCCCTGGAGCAGTGGCGCCCGCGCGGCGTTTACATCGTCGTCGATACCTACCGCAACCGCCTCCGCCTGTACCGCAACGGGGAACTCCTCCGCACTGCCAGCTGCTCCACCGGCACCGGCATCGTGCTGCGGGATCCGCGGAACGGCCGCCAGTGGGTCTTCGACACCCCCTTGGGGGAACGGCTGGTGGAACGGAAGGTGAAGAACCCGGTGTGGGCAAAACCGGACTGGGCTTTCATCGAGGAGGGGATGTTGCCGCCCACCGACCCCAACGAACGCTTCGACCCCAACTCGCTGGGCGATTACGCCCTCTACATCGGAGACGGCTACATCATCCATGGCACGCTGTTCAAGACGCTGCTCGGCCGGCGCGTCACCCACGGGTGCATCCGGCTGGGCGATGAGGACCTGGAATTTGTCTACCGCCGCACACCGATTGGCAGCCGCGTTTATCTCTATTAGTGTGGCCACGGCGACGCGGGGCGGTGGGACCGAGTCCGCGCCCCAGCCGCAGGCAGTGGCGGCAGTAGAGCTGGAGGCGCAGCTGGCCAAGACGCCAGCCGTGTACCTGGTGGTGGACACGGTCCGGCGGGTCATCGACATCAGGGCGCGCGCCCTCAACCTGGACCGGCTGGCGCTCAAGGGGATCGAGGTGGTGGTCTACCAACCGTTCTTCTCCTCCCGCCAGGTCCCCATGCCGGAGCTCCCCGCCATTTGGACCATCGAGAACGGCCCCGGCGATACGGACCGCGAGACCATCGCCCCGAAAGAGCTGCGCCCCTACTCCAGCGGCGACGAGGAAGAAGAAGCGCCAGCCACGCCGGTTCCCACCCCCGTCGGACCCACCCCCACCCCGACCCCGGTACCCGAACCACCCGTGCGGTACCGCGCCCACCTGGACAACGGCTGGGACCTCTGGGTGGTGGACGCCCTCCCGGCCCGGGACTGGCCCAGCCGGTTTGCCGAGGCCGTCCGCGACGGGTGGCGGCGTCTCCACGGCGAAGAGGTGAGGTTCCGGCCCGCGCTGGCCCTCGCCATGGAGGGGGAGGACGCCCGCCGCCTCCACCACCTCATGCGCACCGGCACCAAGATCCTGGTGGTGGCCACCCCCTGAGAGCACCGGCGCTCCCCTTGCCGGTGTGGCGTGACGGCGATACCATCCCTGCGGGAGGCGAACGATGGCACTGTTGCGAGTCGGCGTGGTGTTGTCCGGGTGCGGCGTCTTTGACGGCGCCGAGATCCACGAGTCGGTCATTACCCTCCTCGCCCTGGATCGGGCCGGGGCCCAAGCCGTGTGCATGGCCCCCAACGTGCAGCAACTGCACGTGGTCAACCACCTCACCGGCGAGGTGGCGGCGGGCGAACAGCGCAACGTGCTGGTGGAAGCTGCCCGCATTGCCCGGGGCTCGATCCGCGACATGGCCAGCGTCGATGCGGCGGAACTGGATGCCCTCATCCTGCCCGGCGGCTTTGGAGCGGCCAAGAACCTCTGCGATTTTGCCCTCAAAGGTGCCGACTGCCAGGTGCACCCAGAGGTGGCGCGGGTAGTGCGGGCGGTGCACGCCGCCGGCAAGCCGGTAGGGGCCGTGTGCATCGCCCCGGCGCTGTTGGCAAACCTCCTGGGGACCGAGAAGCCGCGCGTGACCATTGGCACCGACCGCGAAACTGCAGCGGCGATCGAGTCCATGGGCGCGTGTCACGTGGACTGCGACGTGCGCGGCACCGTGGTGGATCGGGAACGCCGCGTGGTCACCACTCCAGCGTACATGTTGGCCCAGTCCATCTCCGAGGCTGCGGCCGGCATCGAGAAGCTGGTCCAGGAGGTGCTGGAACTGGCTCGCACCGCGGCGTAGCGACCTTCCCCAACTGCCCTTGACGCGTCCTGCCGGTGGGCGGGCGCGTCAGTTGGCCTGCTGCATCCGCGACACCCGATCCACCACGTCCCGGAAGCCGGGGTTTACCGCCAGCACTTCGGCGTAGTGGGCCAGGGCCTGCTCGCGGTTTCCGGCCATCTCGTAAATCCGCCCCAGCTCGTAGCGGATGCCCAGCTCTGCCTCGGGGGTCATGGCCGGGTCCTGGAGCGTCTTCGTGTACCAGGCGGCAGCCTCGTCGAGGAGCCCCTTCTCCGCATAGCAACCGGCGATGAGCGAGCCCGCCTCGATGGCATACTCCGGCGACTTCACCGCGAGCTGGAACTCGCCGATGGCCTCGTCGAGCAGCCCCATCTCCCGGTAGGCGATACCCAGGTTGAAGTGGGTGTCGAAGTCCTCCTCGCTCAACTGCGCGGCAACACCCTTCTGGAACTCTCGGAACAGCTCCTCGATGGAGACGTCCACCGCGCTCCCCTTGCCCCGCGCCTCGGCCACCAGCTCCTCGTCCGCCAGCTCCTGCTCCAGCTCCCGAGCAAGGTCGAAGAACTGTTCCTCCTCCGAGAACAGCTCGGCGGCCGAGCCTTCCTTGGGCGGCGCTGGCTTCTCCTCCCACCCACGCGCCTTAAGCAGGGCGCGGCGGGAAGCAACTTCCGCGTGACCGGGGTACTCCGCTTCGATCCTGCCGAGCTGCCTGGCCGCCTCGTCCAGCAGCCCCTGCTGGATGAAGAAATCCACCTCGCGCAGCTGACTCTCGTCAGGCCCCGCCAGCACCTCGCCGATGTCCACGAGCTCCACTGGCGCGGGCACCGGCTCGGGCGCTGGAGCTGGCGGTGGCACCGGCGGCGAGGGGGGGACAGCGGCGCCGCCTGCCAGCAGGGAATCGAAGGAAAACTCTACCGCCGCCGGCTCGCCCTGTTGCCGAGCCGGTGGCTTGGCGGCTCCACCCCCTTTGGTGGCGGGGGCGGGCGCGGGCCGCAGCCCGATGATCGCCTCGAGATCGTCCAGTTTGGCCTGGGGGACCGGCTTCTTGCCCGGAGGTCGCGGCGCGGGAGCAGGCGGAGGAGGCGGCGACTTGAGCAGCGCATCGATCGCCTCCAACTCCGGTACGGGGACACTCACCGGGCGGGAGGGCGTGGCAGCGACTGGCCGCGGGGGCGAAACCCCGCCGTCCTTCTCCGCCGCGGCCAGCACCGACTCCACCGGCGGCAGTTCGATGGGTGGAATCTCCACCTCGGCGCCCAAAGGCTCAGGTTCTGGCAGCTCCTCCAGGAGTTCCCTGGCCGCCTCACCCTCCGCCTCCAGCGCCACCACCTCCCCAGCCCCAAGACTAGCGAGGAGTTTGCGCCCCTCCTCGTGGGTGGGGTCGAGGGAGAGCAACCGATGCAGGTGCGCCACGGCCTTTTCTGTGAGTCCGTACTTGGCAAACACCACGGCTTCGGTGAACAGCTCCTCGGCGCTGGTCCCCCCCACCACCTCCTCGGGCACGGGGGGCGCCGCCACAGGCTCCGGCTCCCTGGGCGGCGGTACCGGCTCCGGCGGCGGCGCCTCGGCGAGCGGGGGAATCGGGGCCATCTGCTCGGGCACGACCAAGGCCTGCTCCAGGTCCAGCTCAACGACTTCGAACTCGTCGCTGACTGCACCGGTCTTGGCTTCGGCCGGCGGTGCCCCTTGGGCCTCTGTTGGTTCGCCCAGCTGCGCCAGGCGGTCGCGAAACAGCCGGTTGGCGGGATCCGCTGCCGCCAGGTTGCGGTAGAGGGGGCGCGCCGCGTCGTGCCGACCGGCCCGGAAGTAGGCATCGGCCAGCGCCGCCTCGATACCAGCCACCATGTCGGGGTCGTCGCGGCGATCGAACACCTTGAGTGCCCGCTCCAGCACGTCGATATCGCTGGGCACCGAGCGCAGCAGCCGCTTGACGAGCGCCGCTGCCCGGGCCGTGTCCCCCCCCGAGACCAGCCGGTCGATGGCGGGCACAAGGTGCTCCTTGGCCACTTCCGACTCGCCGACCCGCAGCATCACGTCGCCGTAGAGCTGGACCACATCGGTGCGGGAGCCCACCTCGGAGAGCAGGCCCTCCAGCATCTGCCGCGCCGCCTTGAGGTCACCCACCTCGGCAAGCGCCCTGGCCGTAGCCCGCTGCAGGTCCACGTCGGGCCGCCCGGCAGCCAGCGCGCGTCGCCCCAGCTCAGCCGCTTCGGCAGCGTGCCCGCCGCTCACCAGCGCATCCAGGCAGGGGGCGAGGAAGCCCAGGCTGGAGGGGCGAAGATCCAGCGCCCGGTGGTAGAGCTTCACCGCCTCGTCCAAGAGGCCTCGCATGAGGAGCGTCTTGCCGAGAGAGTCGATCTCGGCCATGGCCTCCTCGGTGGCGCCTAGCTGCGTCAGGAGGTCGATCAGCTTGCCGCGCACCTGGAAGTTGGCCGGCTCCAACTCCCCCAGGCGCCGGTACACCCGCACCGCCTCGTCGGGCTGCTTGGAGCGCAGGAACCAGTCCGCCAGGGTCAGGAGCTGCTGCCGGCCCTCGATGGCCAACCCCTGCTTGAAGTACAAATCGGCCAGCTTCTCGTACACGTCGGTCCGCTGCGGATCCAAGCGGTTGATCTTCTTGTAGATGGCAATCGACTTGACGAAGAAACCGTCCTGCGCAAAGTGGTCGGCCACCCGTTCGTACGCTTCGATGGCCTCGGGGATCCGGTTGGCCCTGGCCAGCAGATCGCCCAGACGGTTCAGGGTGTTGGGGTCGTTGGGGTTCTGCTCCAGGGCGGTGCGGTACAGGCGCACGGCTTGATCGAGCTTGCCCCGCGAGACAAGTTTCTCGGCCTCCTGGAGGATCTGGTCGCGCTTCACCGTCGCCATCAGCCGGTCGCTCGCCCCGAATTCAATGCTAACACACGCACCGGCGCAAAACTGCGGCGGTGCAGCGGAGAGGGACCCAGACACCGGAGCGCCTCCAGGTGCTCCGCCGTGCCGTACCCCTTGTTCCGGTCCCAACCAAAGGCCGGGTAGCGCTTAGCCAACTGCACCATGAGCTCGTCCCGCGCCACCTTGGCGAGGATGGAGGCAGCGGCCACACACTGGTAGCGGCCATCGGCGCGAATCTCGGCGAACACCGGCACGGCGAGAGTGGTGGGCGCCAGGGCGTCGCACACCACGCACGCTGGCGGTGGCGATAGGGCGTTCACCGCCCGTGCCATGGCGGTGCGGGTCGCCGCGACAATGCCCATGCTGTCGATCTCTTCGACGCTGCACTGGGCCACTGACCAGGCCACGGCAGTGTCCCGGACTTGTCTCGCCAGTCGCTGGCGGCGGGCGGCCGAGAGCAGCTTGGAATCGTCGAGGCCAACTGGCAGGCGCGCCCGATCCAGCACCACCGCCGCCACGAAAAGCGGCCCTGCGAGCGCACCGCGCCCCACTTCGTCAACGCCCGCCACAGGCCCAAACCGCGATGCGAGCAGCTCGTCGAGCACCCCGTCGGGAGGCCGATGCCTCACCGCGGGCGGTAATCCTCCTCCAGACGTGCCGCCTTGCCGCGCAGGTCACGGAGGAAGTAAAGCTTGGCCCGCCGCACCTTGCCGTGCCGGACCACCTCGATCTTCTCCAGGTTGGGCGAGTGCACGGGGAAGACACGCTCCACACCGACGCCGTAGGACACCTTGCGCACCGTGAAGCTCTCCCGCACGCCACCACCGCGCCGGCCGATCACCACCCCCTCGAACACCTGGATGCGTTCCTTCTCGCCCTCGCGCACCTTGACGTGGACCCGCACCGTATCGCCCGGCCCGAAATCGGGTATGTCGCTGCGCATCTGCTCGCGCTCGAGTTCGTGTAGATCCATCTGTCCCTCCAGCCTTCAGCCGCCCGACGGGCGCAGGCAAGGAATTATACACGCCTAACGGCGCTGGGGGAACCTCATTCCTCCTCGCCGGGAGGCGGGGTCCCCAGCTCGCGGGCAAGACCCTGCAGCACCTCCCGGGTCTCTTCGGCAAGGCGGGACCAGTGGCGCCGGATCAGGTCGGGGCGGCGCTGGAGCGTGGCCCGAGCAGACTCCTGGAGCCGCCATCGGCGAATGGCTTCGTGGTTCCCCGACAGGAGCACCTCGGGCACGGCCCGCCCCTCGAAAACCCGCGGGCGAGTGTACACGGGGTAGTCCAGCAGTCCAGCGGCAAAGGAATCCTCGGCCACCGAGCGCGGGTCGCCCACCACACCGGGGAGGTAACGGGATAAGGCGTCGAGCAGCAGCAGCGCTGGCAACTCGCCCCCCGATACCACGAAGTCCCCTACGGAAACGGTATCCGCCTCCAGGAGCTCGAAGACCCGTTCGTCGAACCCCTCGTACCGCCCGCACACGAAGATGAGGCGCGATTCCCTCGCCAGATCCCGGGCCACCTCGTCGGAAAAGACGCGCCCGCGGGGGTCGGGGACGACCACGTGGGCAGCACCGCCCGAGCCGGCCACCTCCCGCACGGCCCTCACCACCACCGGCGCCATCAGCACCATGCCGGGCCCTCCGCCAAAGGGCTCGTCGTCCACCTGACCGTAGCGGTTGATGGCCCAGCGGCGCAGGTCGTGCACGTGCACGTCCAGGATCCCCGCCACCGCCGCACGCCCCAGCACGCCCACCGCCACGTACGCCTCCACCGGTGAGGGGAACAGCGTCAGGATGTCACAGCGCATCGCCGTCGAAAAGCCCTGCCGGCGGATCGAGGATGACAGCCCCGCCCGGCAAATCCACGCGCACGACGATGGGGGAGCAGAACGGCACCAGGACCTCCTGCCCCGCCACCGCAACGCGCAACAGGTGGCCGCCACCGTATTCGGCAAACCCCAGCGCCTGGCCGAGCCTCGTGCCGCTGGTGTCAAGGCAGACGAGCCCGGCAATCTCGTGTTCGTAGTAATAGGTTGGCGGCAGCTCGCTGCGCTCCTGGGCCGGCAGGAACAGCCACTGCTCGCGCAGCGACTCGGCAGCTTGTCGATCCTCGATCCCCTCCAGGAGGAGGAGCCACAGCCCCTTATGGGTGCGCACGCGGCGCACCGTGCAGAACCGCTCGGGCTCCACGGCCCCGATGCCCACCGTGATTCCTGCCGTGAGGCGTTCCGGGAAGTCGCTGTGGACTTCGGCGGTGATCTCGCCGTGGATGCCGTGGGGTCGGCGCACGAAGGCAACGGCCAGCCACCCCTGGGCGGGGTGGGCCATCGCCTATTCCAGGATCTCGAGCACGAAGCGCTTGCGCACCTTCATGCCCGCAGCCGCCAGGATCGTGCGCATGGCCCGCGCCGTCTTGCCCTGCTTGCCGATGACCTTGCCCAGGTCCTCGGGTGCCACGCGCAGCTCCAGCACCGTGGTCTGCTCGCCCTCCACCTCTTTCACCTGGACTCTGTCAGGCTGATCCACCAGCGCCTTGGCGATGTTCTCGACGAGCTGTCTCATTTCGAGTCTCCTCCGGTCTCAACTGGGAAGTCTCACTCGCTGACGCGTTTGAGCAAGCTGGCGACGGTCTCGGAGAGCTGCGCTCCACGGTCGGTCCAGTACTTCACCCGTTCCCGGTCGATCCGCACTTCGATCGGCTCGCTGCGCGGATTGTAGAAGCCAATCTCTTCGATGATCGCCGAAGTCGGCGTCCGGCGGGAGTCGGACACCACGACCCGGTAGAGGGGGCGGCGGTTCGAACCCATGCGCCGCAGTCGAATCTTGACCATCCACGTCTCCTTCCTACCCACACACCTTCGCGGTTTCCCGCGAGTTTTCAATTGTAGCAGAACGAAAGCCCCTCCTACAGCCCCAGCGACTTCAACACCCGCCTGGGGTCGCCGCTGCCCAGTCGCTTGACCAGGCGCTGCATCTCGGCATGCTGCCGGAGCAGGCGGTTGACCTCCTCCACGGTGGTGCCTGCCCCGCGGGCGATGCGCCGCCGCCGCGACCCGTTGATGACCTCCGGGCGACGCCGCTCCAGTGGCGTCATGGAGCAGATGATTGCTTCAAAGCGCTTGAGCTTGCGGTCGTCCATGGCAGCACCCGCCAGGGGTGCCGCTCCCGGGATGAGGGAGGTGAGCTGGCTCAGCAGCCCGCCGCTGCGCATCTGGCGGAGCTGCTCGCGCAGGTCCTCCAGGTCGAACCCCTCCTTCTTCATCTTGCGCTGCAGCTCGGCGGTCTTCTTGGCGTCGAACGCCTCCTGGGCCTTCTCCACCAGGGTCAGGACATCGCCCATGCCGAGGATCCGCGAGGCCAGGCGGTCGGGGTGGAACGGCTCCAGATCGCTGATGCGTTCGCCCACACCGATCATGCGGATCGCCTTCCCCGTCACCGCCACGGTGGAGAGCGCCGCACCGCCCCGCGCGTCGCCGTCCAGCTTGGTGAGGATCACGCCGGTGACGGGGAAGGCGTCGGCAAAGGCTTTGGCCGAGCGAACCGCATCCTGCCCCGTCATGGCGTCGGCAACGAAGAGCACCTCGGAGGGCGCGAGGATGCGGTGGAGTTCGGCCAGCTCCTGCATCAGCGCCTCGTCCACGTGGAGCCGCCCTGCCGTGTCCAGGATGATCACCTCGTACCCCTTGCGGCGCGCCTCCACCAGAGCCGCGCGGGCAATGGCCGCAGCGTCGGACCAGGGGCGGGTGTCCAGCACCTTGAGGCCGGCCTGGGTTCCCAGCTGTTCCAGCTGCTCGCGAGCCGCGGGACGGGCGGTATCCGCCGGCACGAGCAGCACGTGCTTGCCCAGCTTGGAGGAGATGAACACGCCCAGCTTGGCGCAGGTGGTGGTCTTGCCCGTGCCCTGCAGCCCCACGAGCATCACCGGCGAAGGGAACCCTTTCAGGCGCAGTGGCTTTTGCTCCCCACCCAGGAGCCGGGTCAGCTCTTCGTGGACGACCTTGATCACCTGCTGGGCGGGGGTGAGGGAGGACAGCACCTGCTGGCCCACGGCCCGCTCGCGCACGCGGGCCACGAAATCCTTCACCACAGGGAGGGCCACATCGGCCCCCAAGAGCGCCCGCCGGATCTCGGCCAGCGCCGCGTCCACGTGCCGCTCCGTGAGGTGCCCCTCGCCGCGGAGCGTTTTGAAGACCTGCTGCATGCGTTCGGACAGCACTTCCAGCATCGTTCGCTCCAGAGCCCACGAGTCTACCCGCCTTTGCCCGCGGCCTCAAGGCCCTGTATGAGTCCAGTACCTTTGGCACTCGGGTTGCGGTATCCAATGTGCTGCACCCGCATGGCACTCCTCCTGGATCATGAGAGTGCCAAAGGTTTCTGAGCTTGTGCAGGCGCCCGCGGGGTAGCGCGGGGCGCTATGCTTGAACGTCATGCGGCGCGCGGCCGGCACCCTGCTCCACCTGACCTCCCTCCCCTGCCGCTTTGGCATTGGCGACCTGGGGCCTGCGGCGCTTGCCTTCCTGGACTGGGCCGCCGCGGCCGGGCAGTCGGTGTGGCAGGTGCTGCCGGTGAACCCGCCGGCGCTGGCCAACTGCCCCTACGCCGCCCTCTCCTCCCACGCCGGCAACCCACTGCTCATCTCCCCCGCTCGCCTGGTGGAGGAGGAGCTCTTGCCCGCGGCGCACCTGGCGAGCGCCCCGCCCTTTGCCGAGGATTACGTGGCCTTCGAGCCCGTCGCCGCCTGGAAGACCGACCTGCTGCGCACCTCCTTTGCCATCTTCCGCACCCGGCCCCGCGCGCCGCTGCGTCAGGCGTACGAGGCGTTTCTCGCCGACGAGGCGATCCGCCCCTGGCTCGACGACTGGGCGCTCTTCGCTGCCCTGCGGGCGCGCTTTGGCGGGCGCCCCTGGACGCGCTGGGAGGCCGCGGCGAAGGCCCGGGAGCAGGCTGCCCTGGCGGCCGCCCGCCGCGAGCTGGCGGAGGAGCTGGACTTCCAGCGCTTCCTGCAGTTCCTTTTCTTCCGGCAGTGGGATGCGCTCCACCAAAAGGCCCGGCAACGTGGCATTGCGCTCATGGGCGATTTGCCCATCTACGTGGCCCACGACAGCGCCGACGTCTGGACGCGGCCGGACCTGTTTGCCCTGGACGAGAGGGGGGAACCCACGGTGGTGGCGGGGGTGCCGCCGGACTACTTTTCGCCCACCGGCCAGCGCTGGGGCAACCCCCTGTACCGCTGGGAGCGGCACGCGGCCGAAGGGTTCGCCTGGTGGCTGGGGCGTCTGCGCGCGGCGTTTCGTCTCGTGGACATCGTCCGCCTCGACCACTTCCGCGGCTTTGCCGCCTGCTGGGAGATTCCCTCCAGCGAGCCCACGGCCGTCCACGGTCGCTGGGTGGAAGGGCCCGGCGACGCCTTCTTTGCCGCTGTCCGAAGCACCCTGGGGGAAGTCCCGATCGTGGCCGAGAACTTGGGGGTAATCACCCCCGACGTGGAGGCGCTGCGACAGCGCTGGGGGTTGCCAGGGATGAAGGTGCTGCAGTTTGCCTTCGGCGAGCCAGCCAGCCCGCACTTGCCCCACGCCCACACGCCCGACACCGTGGTCTACACCGGTACCCACGACAACGCCACCGCCGCCGGCTGGTACGAGAGCGCCTCGGCCGAAGAGCGGGCCCGTTTCCTGGACTACACCGGCAGCGACGGGGCGGAACCAGCCTGGGACCTGATCCGCGCCGCCTACACCTCGGTGGCGGTGCTGGCGGTGGTGCCGCTGCAGGATGTGGTGGGGCTCGGCAACGAGGCCCGCATGAACACCCCTGGCGTGGCAGCCGGGAACTGGCGGTGGCGCGCCTCGCGGCAGCATATGAACAGCACCACTGCCGCGCGACTGCGCCGTCTGGCCGAGGTCAGCGGTCGCCTCCCCTCCCCCTGACGCCCGGGCCGGCGCGCCGTCGTCCGGGGGGAGCGGAGCGGACCTTGTGAGGTACCTGCCGCCGTGCTACGGTGTTCCTCGCCAAAGGAACGAGGCCATGCCAGAGATTCGCCAGAACATCGCCACCAAGGAATGGGTCATCATCGCCACCGAACGGGCCAAGCGGCCGGAGGATTTCACCGCCGAACAGCGCACCCCCACCCACCTGCGCCCACCCCACGTGGCCACGTGCCCGTTCTGCCCGGGCAACGAGGCGATGACGCCGCCGCCGAGCCTGGTGCGAACCGCCGCCGACGGGAGCTGGCAACAACGCATCGTGCCCAACAAGTTTGGGGCTCTCTCCCCCGCAGCTCCCGCCGTTCGCCTGGAGGAGGGGGTCGCCCGCATGACTGGAGGGTACGGCTTCCACGACGTGCTCATCGAGTCGCCGCTCCACAACACCACCACCGCGCTCCTTGCACCGGAGGAGGTGGCGGCCACCCTCTCGGCCCTGCGCGACCGGGCCCGCGAGCTGGCCCGGGACGAGCGGATCGCCCAGATCATCCCGTTCAAGAACCACGGCGAGTCGGCCGGCACGTCGTTGGAGCACCCCCACTGCCAGATGGTGTCGCTGCCCATCGTCCCCAGCCACATTCGCCAGCGCCTGTAAGAGGCCATGCGCTACTTCGACGAGCACGGCACCTGCGTGTTCTGCGACATGGCGCGGCTGGAGAGCGAGGCAGCCATCCGGGTCGTTTGCGAGGACGAGCACTTCGTCGCCTTCATCCCCTACGCTGCGTTCTCGCCCTTCCACACCTGGATCCTGCCGCGTCGCCACCGCTCCCTCTTCACCCAGGCCTCGGACGAGGAACTCGCGAGCCTCGGGAACATCCTCAAGACCACCCTCCTGAAGCTCTACCGCGGCCTTGGCGACCCCCACTACAACTACATGATCCGCATGGCACCGCTGGCCTACGAGAAGGTGCACTGGAGCCACTGGTACCTGTCCATCGTCCCCAAGGTAACGCGCGCAGCTGGCTTCGAGCTGGGCTCCGGCATGTACATCAACACGGCCCTGCCCGAGGAGAGCGCCGCCTTCCTGCGCGCCGTCACCACCTAGCGTAGCTTTTGGCTTCTGCGGCCTGCTGCGCGACAAGCGCCCGCCCCAGCCTGCCGGTACGTTGCGGTTCCAACGGCAAGCGGGCGAGGTGCAACCCTCGCCCGCTCTCGACCCCAAGGGGAAGGGGATCTTTTGCCGTCACATTTCCTCGATCTTCTCCAGGATCTTGATGTTGCGCTTCTCCAGTTGGGCCATGAACTCCGCGTACAACGGCCCGGTGATGCAGTCCTCGGGGGGTACGATGCCGCGCTCTTTGATCTTCCCCTGGGCAATCATCACCGCGCCAATGGCGGCTGGAAAACCGGTGACCCGGGCCATGGACGAGAAGCGCAGCTTGGTGTCGGCCTCGTCCCACATCGAGTAGCTGATGCGCACCTTCTTCCCGCCCTTGCGGCCGTCCACGGTGTTCCACATCACGCACACGTCCGTGTCACCTGGCCGCGCGCGCAGCCGCGGCTCGATGAGGGCCAACAGCACGTCCCGCGGGACGACCTTGACGCCGTTCACCTCCACGGGCTCGAGGCTCAAGAGCCCGCACTCCTTGAGGGTCTGCACCCCCTGCCAGTGCCCAGGCCAGCGCACCGTCTTTTCGGCAAAGTAGGTGAGGTTCGGGCGGGTATAGACGAAACTCGGCATCCCCGGGGTCACGCAGCACTCCAGCATCTCGTCCTGGCCAAAATCCGTGAAGTGGAAAGCCTCCAGCTCCGTGGCCGAGTCCACCTCCACCCGCTGGCCGTCCTTCAGGATGTAGAGCTTCACCATGTACTCGCGCAGCACGTGCCAGAACGCCCAGGTGATCATGTAGCGGAGGGGGTTGCGAGCCGCCACGTCCTTGCGGGGGATGCCACCCACCCGCGCCACGGCGCGCTCCGCCACGTCCAGCTTGCGGATCCCTTCCCCCACCGTGATGTTGGAAAGCCCCGGGGCAAAGCCAATCCCATCCAGGAACAACACCCCCTTGGCAAGGGCCGTCTCGTGCAGGTAGTCGCCGTACTGCTCCAGCGTCATCCCAGCCGGCAGCTTGAGCCCCTCGATCTCGTAGGCGTCGGGGCGGCGGTGGTACTCCTCCAGCATGTCCACGCAGTGCACCCCCGTCGAGATCGAGGCCTCCACCACCGTGTAGCTGGTGTACCGATCCGGGAGGGTGAGCACCACCACGTCGTAGCCACCAATGACCTTGGTCAGGGCCGGCCGATCGGAGATGTCCAGGGGGTGGAGCACGATATTCCCCGAGCCGACGAAGCGAGCCGTCTCCTCCAGCGCTTCCCGGCGTCTCCCCACCAGCCCCACCGTTTGCACCCCCGCCACGTTTGCCAGGTCCCATGCCACTGCCCGTCCCATCGCACCGCTTCCACCGACCACCAGGATCTTCATTGCACGCGTCTCCTTTCTCTGCGGCGTTGCCGCGGGATCACATTGCTGCGTTGTGCCCAGCCACCAGCGCCTCGCTGGCGGCCTTCTCGCCCCTCACGAGCCCCCGCCACCGTGCCGTGGGGCGCTTTGCTGCCCGCGCCCCAGGGGAAGGCACCGCGCGAGAAACCCAACGGCAGCGGCGGGAAAGGGGTGCCCGATGCACTTGTACACGGTAGCACATGCTCGGTCCCAGCGTGCCGCTCGAAGCCGGTGCTGGAGAAGCCAACCTCTGCTATGGTGGTGGTGGAGGCGTGCCATGCCTGCGGATGCCGTGGACGCGCTGCGCTCCAGTGCCCTCTTTGCCGGACTTTCCGAGCAGGAGCTGGAGAACCTCGCCAACCTCGTGCGCCGGGTCTCTTACCCCAAGGGCACAGTGGTGTTTGCCGAGGGGGATCCGGGCGACGCCCTGTACTTCGTCGAGGCGGGGAGGGTGCGCATCTCCAAGGTGCTCTCGGGGGTCGGCGAGGAAGCCCTGGCGATCTTCGGACCGGGTAGCGTGTTCGGCGAGATGGCGGTGCTCGACGGCGGTCGGCGCTCCGCCGACGCCATCGTCCATGAAGATGCCCGCCTCCTCGTGCTGGACCGCGACCGCTTCCAGGAGTTGCTCCGCGAGGACAAGGAGTTTGCCTACCAGGTGCTCACCGGGATCGTGCGCAGTCTCGCCGGCCGCGTCCGGGAGATGAACGACAAGCTCTTTGCCTTCTACGCCCTCGCTGCCTTCACCTAGCGGCTCCTGGCGGCACCCCCACGGGTGGGCGACAAGGAGTCTACGCCGACAAACCCAGGAGCTGGTCCAGCTTGGCCTTGGAAGCACCGTCCACCTGGGTGTGGAGACTGCCGCCGTGGCTGTCCATGGTGACGACCACGGGGAAGTCCTCCACCTGGATGACCCACAGCGCCTCCGGCACGCCAAATTCGGCCAGCTGGAAGACGGTCTCCACCTTCTTCACGGACTCCGCCAACACCTGAGCCGCCCCACCAATGGCGTGGAAGTACACGGCCCCGTGCTCCTTGAGACCGGCGAGGGTCTTTGGCCCCATCCCCCCCTTGCCGATCACCCCGCGCAGGCCGTACCGACCGATCACGTCCGCCTGGTACGGCTCCTCGCGGATCGAGGTGGTGGGACCGGCGGCCACGAACGAGTAGCTGCCGTCTTCGTGTCGCTTCACCACCGGCCCCACGTGGTAGATCACCGAGCCGGCCATGTAGGGGGCCACCTCGCTCCGGTACTGTTCGATCAACCAGTGGTGGGCCGCGTCGCGACCGGTGATGAGGCGGCCCGACAACTCCACGAAGTCGCCCACCTTCAAGGAGCGGATCGTCTGCTCGTCGCAGGGCAAGCTCAGTCGAGCCATTGCACACCTCCATCGGGCGAGAAGCGCGCCGCTGCCCGGCGGTTCGCCCAGCACATGTAGGACACGCTCACGAAGTACGAGGCCGGGAGCCGTCCCAGGTAGCCAATCTTGACGCCCAGCACGGTGGTCTTGCCGCCAAACCCCATGGGGCCAATGCCAAGCTGGTTGGCCTTGGCGAGGATTTCCTGCTCCATGGCGTCGAGTTCGGGGAGCGGGTTGCGGTCGTCGAGCCGGCGCAGCAGTTGCCGCTTGGACTCCAAGTACCCCGAGCCCCGGTCCCCCCCAAAGCAGGCGCCAATGATCCCCGGCGCGCACCCCTTCCCCTGGGCGCGGTAGATCGCGTCCAGGATGCACCGCTTGACCCCCTCCAGGTTGCGGTCCGCCTTGAGGGCGGGGTTGGGGAGGGAATACTGGGCCCCCACGTTCTCGCAGCCGCCACCCTTGAGGAGCATGCGGACTTCCACCGCGTCCTCGTCCCACTCCTCGCAGTGCACGGTGGGGATCCCCGGCGCGGCCCCGTGGCCGGTGTTCCGGTCCAGGAGAGGATCCACCGCGTTGGGGCGCAGCAGCTGGCGTGAGGTCGCCACCTTCACCGCCTCGGTAAAGGCTTGTGAGAGCATGCGCGTGGACATACCCACGGGGTGATGGATCCACACCAGCGGCGTCCCCGTGTCCTGGCAGATTGGCTGCCACTTGTCCCGCGCCAGATCGACGTTGGCCAGGATGGTATCCAGGGCCTTGCGCGCCAGGGATCCTTCCTCCTCCTCGGCCCGCCCCCGCTGCAGCGCCGCCACCACGTCGGGCGCCAGTTGCGTCGAGGCCCGGGCGATCACCTCGACGAACCGCTCCGTCCACTGCTCGGTCGACGTCATGCGCTCCTCCCGGGCAAGGCCCTCCGGGCCCGCCCCGCTGTTGCTACCAGCGCCCGCCGACTATAGCCCGCCCGCGCCAATCTCGGCAACCGCGCCCCACGCCTGCCGGGTTGGGCCGGCGCGCTCCTCGGGCAGCGCAGCTTGCCCTAATGCGCGCGAGCACTTGTCAGACGCCGCCGTTTCTCGTAGGATGCAGGCGGCGCTTGGAAGGGGGATCTGGACCATGAGCGAGGCCGAAACCGTACGACGAGGGAAAGGCACGATCTTCCTCCGCATCGAGATCTGCAAGGGGTGCTCGTACTGCATCGACTTCTGCCCCACCCACTGTCTGGAGTTTTCCCGCGAGTTCAACCGCAAGGGGTACCACTACCCCGTGCTGGCGCGGCCGGAGGATTGCACCGGCTGCGACCTGTGCGGGTTGTACTGTCCCGACTTTGCCATCTTCGGTGTCCGCTTCAAGGACCTGGAGAAGCTGAAGCCACCCCAGGGCCCGGAGCCGCTCATCCCCACACGGCCCTGACGGGCACCGACCAGGCACGAGCGAGGAGGGCACATTGCACGCCGATCCAAGGGGAGTGTTGACCGGAGTTCACTTCATTGACGGGGACCACGCCGCCTGCGAGGGCGCCCTAGCCGCTGGCTGCCGCTTCGTGGCCGGCTATCCCATCACCCCCTCCACCGAGGTGGTGGAGCGGTTCGCCAGCCGGATCCCCACCGTGGGTGGCGTCTTCATCCAGATGGAGGACGAGATCGCCTCCTCCATTGCCATCCAGGGGGCCGCCTGGGCTGGGAAGAAGGTGATGACGGTCACGTCTGGACCGGGGCTGTCGCTGATGATGGAGCACGTTGGCCTCGCCGCCATCACCGAGACGCCCTGCGTGTTCGTGGACGTGCAGCGGGGCGGGCCCTCCACCGGCCTGCCGACGCTCCCGGCCCAGGCCGACATGATGCAGGTGAAGTGGGGCTCCCACGGCGACTACGAGGTGATCGCCCTCTCCCCCCACTCGCCGCAGGAGTGCTTCGACCTGATGATCAAGGCCTTCAACCTGGCCGAAACCTACCGCGTGCCTGTGTTCTTCATGATGGACGAGGTGGTGGGGCACATGACCGAGCGCGTGGTCATCCCGCCGGCGGAGCAGATCGAGGTGGTGGAGCGGCGGTGGACGCGCAAGCCCCCTGGCGAATATCGCCCCTACGACACGGACGAGTCCCTCGTGCCCGAGATGGTGAAGGCCGGTGACGGGTACCGCATCCACATCACCGGCCTCACCCACGACGAGCGTGGCTACCCGGCCATGAACCCCACGGCCCAGGACGCCATGGTGCGCCGCATCTGCGCCAAGATCCGCCAGCACGCCGAAAAGTTGGTGGACGTGCGCATGGATGGCGTGGAGGGGGCCGAGGTAGTGGTGGTGTCGTACGGGATCACCTCGCGGGTGGCCGGCGCCGCGGTGGCCGAGGCGCGCCGTCGCGGCCTCAAGGTGGGACACCTGCGGCTCGTCATCGTCTGGCCGTTCCCCGCCCGCCTGGTGCGAGAGTTGGCCCCGTCGCTGAAAGCCTTCGTGGTGCCGGAACTCAACATGGGCCAGATGGCGCTGGAGGTGGAACGGGCAGCAGCCGGCAGGACCCGCACCATCTCCGTACCCCACGCGGGCGGCACGGTCCACGAACCCGAAGCGATCCTGGAGAAGATCCTGGAGGCGGCACGATGAGCGCAACCGAGGCCCCTGGTTTCAAGCTTGGCGTCGACATCGACAACCCGGTGATGCCGTACCTGCGGCGGGACCGCATCCCGCACATCTGGTGCCCCGGCTGCGGCATCGGCACCACCGTCAACTGCTTTGCCCGGGCCCTCACCGAGTCGGGGCTGAACCTGGACGAGGTGGCCATCGTCTCCGGTATCGGCTGCACGGGTCGGGTGGCCGGGTACTTGAACCTGGATTCGTTCCACACCACCCACGGGAGGGCCATCCCCTTTGCCACCGGCCTCAAGCTTGCCAACCCCAAGCTCAAGGTGGTGGTGTACTCCGGGGACGGGGACCTCTTCGCCATTGGCGGCAACCACTTCGTCCACGCTGCCCGTCGCAACATGGACATCATGGTGGTGTGCGTCAACAACTTCACCTACGGCATGACGGGCGGGCAGGTGGCGCCCACCACCCCCCTGGGGCCCACGCAAACCACCATGCCGTACGGCAACTTCGAGAATCCTTTCAACTTGCCGTTCCTCGCCGACGCCTGCGGGGCCGTGTACGTGGCGCGCTGGACCGTGTACCACGTCAAGCAGCTCACCCGGGCCATGAAGGAAGGGCTCAACAAGAAGGGGTTCGTCTTCATCGAGGCCCTCTCCCCCTGCCCCACCCTTTACTCGCGCCGCAACCGCCTCGGCGATGGCGTGGACCAGGTCAAGTACTACAAGGAGAAGAGCGTCATCAAGAACGACGCCAACACCAAGGACGTGGCGCTCGGCTTCCAGAGCGAGATCATCGTGGGCAAGTTCGTGGATCGCGAGCGGCCCACGTGGCTGGAGGCCATGAACGAGCACCTGGGCCGGGTGCTGGGAGAGCGCTACACCCCCTACGGAGTGACACATGTCGAAGACTGAGATCCGCGTGGGTGGCCTGGGCGGACAGGGCGTGATCCTCTCCGCCCAGATCATTGGCAAAGCAGCTTCCATCTACGACGACAAGGAAGCGACCCTCATCCAGTCCTTCGGCCCCGAGGCCCGCGGCAGTGCCTGCAGCGCCCAGGTGACCATCGACACCGAGACCATTGGCTACCCGTACGTCAAGAACCCCGACGTGCTCGTGGTCATGTCGCCGGACGCTTACGCCCAGTTCATCCCCACCTTGAAGCCGGGAGGGTGGCTCCTCTACGAAGAGGACCTCATCACGCTCGACGAGCGGGTCCCGCAAGGGGTCAAGGCGTTCGGTATCCCCGCCACGCGGTTTGCCGAAGAGCTGGGGCGTCGGCTCGTCCTGAACATCGTCATGGTCGGGTTCTTTGCCGGGGTGACCGGACTCGTTTCCTACGAGGCCATCACCAACGCCGTGAAGACCTCCGTGCCCAAGGGCACCGAGGACCTCAACCTCCGGGCCCTGGCGCGTGGCTACGAGTACGGGTGCGAGCTGGCCCGCAACTCCAGCTCGTGAGCGCTGCCGGGCGGCGGCACGAGCACCGCACCGGAGGGAGGAGTGGCATGGTGAAGCTTGAAGGGTTTCCCGTCGAGGTGACGCTGCGAGACGGACGGAGTGTGGTGCTGCGACCCATGACCGCTGCCGACGGCGGCCGGCTCCTGGAGTTCTTCCGCGCCCTGCCCGAGGAAGACCGCCAGTTCTTGAAGGAGGACGTGACCCGCCAGGAGGTGGTGGAACGTTTCGTGCGCGAACTCGACTACGAGCGGGTCTTCCCCCTCCTGGCGGAACACGGTGGCACTATCGTCGGGGATGCCACGTTGCACCGCACCAAGTACGGCTGGAGCACCCACGTGGCGGCCATCCGCATGGTGGTGGCACGCCCGTTCCAGCGCTCAGGGCTCGGCACGGCCCTCGCCCGCCACCTCGTGCGCCACGCGGTGAACGTGGGCGTGGACAAGATGATCGCGGAGGTTGTCGACAACCAGATCGGGGCGCGACGGGCCTTTGCCAAACTGGGGTTCTACGAGGAAGCGGTGCTCAAGGGCCAGGTCAAGGACCGGCAAGGGATCCGCCGCGACCTCGTCATCATGGCCAACGACGTGTCGCACCTGTGGGAAGCCATGGAGGCTCTGGTCGCCGATTACTCCCCCACCGTGGGCGAGTGAAGGCCCCAGGGCACAGGGAAGGACTCTCTCCACCACCAGACCTGGCCGCTGCACAGGTGGCAGGGGTGCCTGGCGCCCGCAGGTAACCTTCAGTTTTCTTTCTCTGCCGCCTCTTCGAGCTCGCGAATCCGCTGGCGGACGATCATCTCCGCCATGTCGGGGATGACCTCCCAGGCGATCTTCTCGATCTGCTCCGAGGCGAGCTCCATCACCCGGCGGGCAATTCGCTCGATGTGCTCCTCGGAGAGCCCCAGCTCCCCCGCCTCGGCCACTGGCGCCGGTACCGCAGGCTCCGCCGCACTCGTGGTTGCAGCTCCAGGTGCAACCAACTCCTCCTGCGGTGGGACGGTGGCAGCCGGCGCGGGCGGAGGGGCAGCGGCCGGCGTTGCCATCGCCCACGGCCCCGCCTCCCCTGTCTGCGGCGGTTCGGGCTCCAGGGCAAAGGGCGGCACCGTCTGCTCCATCGCCGGCTGAGCCGCTCCCGGCCCATCCGGAGACGGGGGAGTAGCGGGCGCCGCTGGCGAGGCCAGGCTGCCGGTCAGCTCGATCCCCTCCTCGGGGGGCGCGAGGGGAGCTGGTGGTGGCGGCACCATCTGGTCCAGACCGGTGGTGGTGAAATCCAGGGCCGGCACACCCTCGGGAACCCCCAGACCCTGCAGCTCCTCGTCGCCCATGTCGAGGGAAACCGCCTTGGCGCGGGCGATCAGCTGCTCCACCGTGTCGATGAGCTCCCTGGCCTCGAACGGCTTGGTGACGATGGCATCGCAGCCAGCCGCCATGGCCCGGTCCCGGTCGAAGGGCTCGAAGGTGCCGGTGAGCAGGACCACGGGGATGTGCAGACGGGCAGGGTCGCGTTTCAGCGTCTGGCACACCTAGTAGCCGGTCATGTCGGGCATGACCACGTCGCAGAGGATCAGGTCGGGATTGACCTCCGACAGCCTGTTGAAGAGTTCTCGCCCTCCCCCCACGGCCACGACGGAGTGCTCCGTCTCCGCAAAGGTCAGCTCCACAACCTTTTGGATTGTGGGACTGTCGTCAGCCAGCAGTATGGTCCCGCCCATGGTCACCTCTCGTTCGCCCACTGCTCTCACACCTACCACGAACTCCGCCGCGAGTCAACAATTTACTCGTTCCCGGCCGATGCCTCCAGGGCGATCCTGCCGTCCTCCTGGACCCAGAGCACCAACCCACCGTCCATCCAGGCGGGCACCACGTGCGCCTCGCAATCCCCCTCCCGGAAGCTCCAGGGGTCGTGGAAGTGCCCCCACAGCACCGTGTGCACCCCGGCAGCAAAGTGGCGTCGTGCCGCCGCCGCCAACGCCTGGGTGGGCAAGGCTCGGCGGTACGAGAAGTTGGTGCGGGCGAGTTGAGCCTCGGTGCGCGCCACGATGCGCCGCGCCAGGGGAGGTGGCAGGGCAGCCGCCCAGAGCCGGGCCACGCGACTCTTGGAGACGGTGCGCCAGAACCGGTAGGAACGGTCGAGCTGGTTGAGGAGGTCGCCGTGCTCCAGCAGGAACCGGCGCCCCCCTGCAGCAAAGGAGTGGACCGTTACGGCTGCGTCGCGGAACGGGTCGAGGGCGGGGCAATCCAGGAAGAAGTCGCGGTTCCCTTCCACCAGCACGACCCGGACCCCTGCCGCCCGCAGTTCTCCCAGCACCCCCAGCCCCTCCTGCACCGTGCCGGCCCAGAAGCGCGGGAAACCCACGAGCGCCCGGAACAGGTCGCCCAGGAAGACCACCTCGCCCACGCCGCGTCCCACCAGAGTGCGGGCCAGTGCGGCAAATCTGGTCACGTCCCCCTGCTGCTGCCCCAGGTGGAGGTCGGCCAGGACCGCGCGCACCATGGGTCATGCTACCATCCCGCCGGTTTGCGAGGATGACGGAGCCCACCACCCCGAAAGACTCGAACCAGCCCCACGCTCCCCGGGCTGCAGCCGCGCCCGGTGGCGAGGTGCCAGCGTCCCGCCGCCCCTCCCGCCGCCGGCGCGTGGTGCTCACCGGCGCCACGGGGTTCATCGGCAGGCACGTGCTCGCGGCCCTCCTGGAACAACGCTACCAGGTGGTGGCGGTGGCCAGGTCGCAGCCGAAAGCGTTGCTGGCACGAGGCGTCATTCACGTGGTGGCCGACATCGGTGGCGAGGCGTGGCAGCGGTGGTGCGAGGGGTGCTCGGCGGTCATCCACCTGGTGGGCATCATCAAGGAAGCGCCTGCCCGAGGCGTCACCTTCGACCGAGTCCACCGCGTGGCCACGGAACGGGTCGTGGCCGCCTGTCGGGAGCTGGGGATCCCCCGCCTCGTCCACATGTCCGCCCTGGGGGCCCGCCCCGATGCCCCCACCGCCTACCACCGCACCAAGGCCCAGGCGGAAGAGCTCGTGCGCCACTCCGGGCTCCGCTGGACGATCTTCCGCCCCTCGGTGGTGTTCGGCAAGGGGGACGGTTTCACCACCGCATTGATCGCGGCGCTCCGCCGTTTTCCCGTGTTCCCCATCTTTGGCGACGGGAGCTACCGGCTCCAGCCCATTGCCGTGACGGAAGTGGCGGCAGCGCTCGTGGCTTCACTGGGGGAGAAGCGCAGCGAGGGTAAGGTAGTCGAGCTCGGGGGACCGGAGGCGCTCACCTATAGCGAGCTGCTGCGCCGCACCGCCGCAGCCATCGGTCGGCGCCCCCTCACCCCGCACCTGCCCCTGGGCATGTCGCGGCTCCTCGTCCGCCTCTTGGAGCGCTTCCCCGGCAGCCCCATCACCACCGACCAGCTCACCATGCTGCTGGAGGGCTCCACCTGCGACACGACGCTGAGCCGCGAGCTCTTCGGCATACCCGTGGCCCGCTTCGAACCGCCCTTCTGAGTACCCCCGCCCAGACACCCTCAGCGACACGCTGCCACCACTCGCGACAGCGCCTGGGCCACCGGGGTGCCCACGGCCTCCAGCGCCGGCTCGCCAACTGCGCCCATCACCACCCGTGGATCCATGGCCCGCACCACCGTCTTGCCCCCCTCCACCGACACGGTCACGTTGCAGGGCAAGAGGACCCCCACCTCCGGGGCCACCTGGAGGGCGGCGTGGGCCGAGGCCGGGTGGCAAGCCCCCAGGATGAGGTAGGGTTCGCGCTCCACGCCCAGCTTGGCCTTGAGGGTAGCCGCCACGTCGATCTCCACCAGTACGCCAAACCCCTCGGCCGCGAGCGCTGCGCGGGCGCGAGACACCGCCTCCTCGAACGCCAACGAAGACACCACCTCGAACGCTACTTTCGTCTTGCTCATGGTCACCCCCATCGCGGCCCGCCACCGGGGCAGCCGCCTGTCTCCTGCTCCAGCGCTGTGTTCAGCTGTCCCCCAGGGCTCGACCGAGCCCGCTCAGGAAGCTCAGGTAAAGCCGCCCGTACCGCAGGAGGAAGGGGACGGTGCCCCGCAGGGGGCCGGGGCAGCGCCCACCTTGGCTGCAAAGGTGGAGAGTCGCTTCTCCACGTCGGTGCTGGCACAGGACGGGCACTGCAGCCCGGCGCTGCTCTCCCCGAGGCGCTGCAGCACCTCGAACCGCTTTCCGCAGACCCGGCACTGATACTCGTACAACGGCATGCAACCCTCCCAGATCGTTCAGCTGATGCAGCGGTGCAACCCCCTCACCCTCGCTCTTCCCCGGGTACTTCGCAGCCACAGGTCGGGCAGCGCTGATCCTCGGGCCCCAGCGGCCCGCCGCAGCTCTGGCACACCTGCCCCTCGCCCGGGGCACTGCCACACTGCCCCCCCTGCCGACCGCCGGCCGGCCTGGGCACCGCTCAGGTGGGTACACCCAGCCGCGGCAGCACCACCCACTGCAGCAGCACCCACCCCGCAAGAATCGCCAGGAGGACGAGAACGTCCATGGGACGCTAGCTCCCCTCGCGCAGGAAGGCCGCGCGTCCCCGCTCGATCTCTTTCTTCTCGGCGTTCACCTGCCGCTCCAGGGAGTCGCAGACACTGCTACAAATCGCAAACACCGTGGCGTCCTCGATGCGGTAGAGAATGTTGACCCCCTCCCGGCGGCAGCTCACCAGACCCGCGCGGCGCAGCACCGACAGGTGCTTGGACACGTTGGCCTGGCTGCCGCCCACGGCGCCAAGGATGTCGTTGACGCACAGCTCGCCGCCGTGGAGTGCGTGGAGGATCCGCAGCCGCATGGGGTCCGCCATGGCCTTGAGCCGATCCGCGATTCGCTCGAAGAGTATTTCCGAAGCAGCCTGCACGTCCCCTCCCCGGAAACTGCATAACCACTCGGCAATATAAGAAATCTCCGGGGCAAGGTCAAGTGGCGGCGGGAGCGGGTGGCGCCGACTCACATGACCTCCTCGACCCCCCACACGATCATCTTCAACCGCTCGCCGCAATCGCTGCAGAAGGAGCGGATCTCCTCCACCAGGCGATCCAGCGCCTCGGCGGTGAGCACCGTGAAGATGATGGCCGAGGTCTTAGGAAACGCCCGCGAGCCCAGCCGCGGGCCGGTAGCCCCAACTCCCACGGCACGGGGGATCTCCGTGTACCCCACCACCCCCGCCCGATTCAGGAGCACTTCCAGCTCTTCCTTCTTCCCCTCGTCGATGATCAGCATCAAGAGCTTCATTGCTCACTCCCTTACGCCCAGCGCCCGCAGCACCCACATCATGGGGCACCACTTGGTAAAGGCGGACTGGAGGAGGTTGAGGCCCACAAAGGCAGTGAAGGCCAAGAACCCCGGGTGCACCAGATACCCCAGCGCCACCGACACCACCACGAAGAATCCCGCAATACCCCGCAAGCCATCGTTCACTGTCATCGTCTCCCTCCTTTGCACCGCGGCCAAGCCGCTACGCTTCGTTGCCGTCCATCTCCACCACGCGTTCGACCCCCACGGTTTTCACGTACATGTAGTACAGCAACGGGATCACCACCAGCGTCAGCATGGTGGCCACCACCACGCCTGAGATCAGCGCCACGGCCAGGCCCTGGAAGATGGGATCCAGGAGGATCACCGTGCCGCCCACCACCAGGGCTGCAGCTGTCAGGGCAATGGGCCGGAACCGCACCGCCCCGGCCTTCACCACCGCCTCCTCCAAGCGCTCACCGGCGGCCAGTTCCAGGTTGATGAAGTCCACCAGCAAGATCGAGTTGCGCACGATGATTCCGGCCAAGGCAATGAAACCAATCATGGAGGTGGCGGTGAAGAAGACCCCACCTAAAGCGTGCGCCGGCAGGATGCCGATCAGGGTCAGCGGGATGGGTGCCATAATGATCAACGGCGTAACAAACGATCGGAACCACCCCACCACCAGGAAGTAGATGAGCACCAGCACCGCCGCAAAGGCCACGCCCATGTCGCGGAAGACCTCGTAGGTGATGTGCCACTCCCCGTCCCACTTCACGGCGTAGGCGGTGGCGTCCTCGGGCAGGTGGGTGGAGAGGACCCGGATCGGTTTCCCGTCGGGACCGCAGAGCGCGGCGATCCGATCCCGCATGGCAAGAATCCCGTACACGGGAGCCTCGGCCACCCCGGCCATCTCCGCCACCACGTAGGTGACGGGCTGGAGGTTCTTGTGGTAGATGAACGGTTCGATCCCCCGCGGGGTGGGGCGCAACACCTCCCGCAGCGGCACGAGCGTGCCGGCCGGTGTGGGCACAGCAACGGCCAAGAGCCCGTCCAGGCTGGAGCGCTGCCCACGCCCAAGCCGCAGCACCACGGGCACCGGCTCCCGGGAGTGCGGGTCGTGGAGAAGACCCACCTCGGCGCCCGCCAGCGCCACCCGCACGGTGCGCGCCACCATCTCGGGCGTGATTCCCAGCCGGGAAGCCTTCTCGCGGTCCACCTCCACATCCACGAGCGGAGCCGGATCCTCCACGTACCAGTCCACGTCCACCACCCCTGGCGTGCTTTCGAAGATCTTCCGCACCTGTTCCGCCAGGCGAGTCCGCTCCTCGAGGTCCGGGCCGTACACCTCCATCACCAGGGTGGACAGCACCGGCGGTCCCGGCGGCACCTCGGTCACCTTGACGTTGGCGCCGTGACGCTGGCCAATGGGGGCCACCACGTCCCGCAGCGCGAGGGCAAAGGGGTGGGACGCCCGGCGGCGCTCGTGCTTGGGGACCAGGTTCACCTGCAGGTCGGCGACGAGCGGCCCCGAGCGCAGAAAGTAGTGCCGCACGAGGCCGTTGAAGTTGAAGGGCGCGGACGTCCCCACGTAGACCTGAACATCGCTCACCTCGGGCAGCTGCCGCACCGCCCCGGCCATCTCCCGAGCCGCCGCTGCCGTGGCCTCGAGGGTGGTGCCCTCGGGCATGTCGATCACCACCTGCACCTCGCTCTTGTTGTCGTAGGGCAGCATCTTCACCGTCACGACCTCGAACATCACCAAGCTCACGGAGACCAGCAGCAGCAACGCCACGCCCGCCAGTAGCGCCCACCGCCGCCACGCCCGCTCCAGGAGCGGTGCGAACAGGCGTGCGTAGAGGCGGTGCAGCCGCCCCTCCCCGGAGGTCTCCCGGTAGGGAGCGTGCGCCTCCCTAGCGCTGGCCATGGCCTGCTCTGCTCTCTTGCGGAACAGGCGATGGGTGAGCCACGGCGACACCACGAACGCCACCAGCAGCGAGAAGAGCATCGCCGCCGAGGCGTTGATGGGGATCGGCCGCATGTACGGCCCCATCAGGCCGGAGACGAAGGCCAGGGGCAGCAGTGCGGCCACCACCGTGAAGGTGGCGAGGATCGTGGGGTTGCCCACCTCGTCCACCGCGTAGAACGTGGCGATGCGCGGGGGTCCCCAGGCCAGGGAGTAGTGGCGGTGCACGTTCTCCACCACGACGATCGCGTCGTCCACGAGGATGCCGATGGCGAAGATGAGGGCGAACAGTGTGACGCGGTTCAGGGTGTAGCCAAAGAGGTAGGAGGAAACCAGGGTGAGGGCCAGGGTCATGGGTACCGCCACGGCCACCACCACCGCCTCCCGGCGGCCGAGGGCAAAGGCCATCAGGACCACCACCGACAAGGTGGCCAGACCCATGTGGAAGATCAGCTCCGAAGACTTCTCGTTGGCGGTGAAACCGTAGTCGCGGGTCTTGGTCACGGTGACGTTGGAGGGGATGACGGGTCCCCGCAGCTGCTCGAGGCGCGCATCCAGCTCCCGCACCAGTTCCACGGCGTTGCTGCCGGGTTTCTTGGCCACCGCCACGGTGACCGCCGGGGCGTCCACGTCCCTCCCCAACCCCTTGGCCTCTCCCCTCGCCCCACTCAGCATCCACACGTACTCGCCTGGTTCGTCGGCGCCGTCCACAATTTCGGCCACCTCCGAGAGGTAGACGGGGCTGCCGTGGAACACGGCAATCACTGCGCGCGCCACCTCCTCGGCGGAGCGGAAGAAGCTCCCCACCTCCACCTGCGTTTCACGGTTGTTTTCCGAGAAGGAGCCCGCCGGCAATCGGAAGTTGAGCCCGGCCAGCGCCTGGTGGGCCTGGAGCAGCGACACGCCATGGGCCGCCAGCCGCTCGCGGTCGAACACCACCCGCACCGCCCGCCGCTGCCCCCCCAGGACCCACACCTGCGAGACCCGGGGGTGATGGGCCAGCTCCGACTTCAGCTCCTCCGCCACCTGGCGGAGCTCGAGGGGCGTGGCCTCGTTGGACCAGAGGGTGTACGCCACCACCGGCACGTCGTCGATGCTGCGCGGTGCCACCACCGGCGGCAGCGCGCCCGGCGGGAGCTGCGGCGCCAGCTCGGCAAGCTTGGCGTGCAGGCGCACCACCGCCTGGTCGGGGTCGCTGCCCACCTTGAAGCGAGCGATGATCATACCCCCCGAGGCTTGGCTGGTGGAGTACAGGTACTCCACCTCGGGGATCTCGGAAATTGCCTTCTCCAACGGGAAGACGAGGCGCCGCTCCACCTCCTGGGCCGAGGCGCCCGGGAGGGCCACGAACACGTCGATCATGGGCACCGCAATCTGCGGTTCCTCCTCGCGCGGGGTCACCAGCACGGCAAAGGCGCCCAGGAGCAGGGAGAACACCACGAAGAGCGGCGTCAGCTTCGACTCCAAGAAGGCGCGGGCGATCCGCCCCGAGATGCCGAGGGGACGCCTCGTCATCTTGAGCCGCTGCGCCTCGCGGCGCGCCTCTTCCCGCGCCTTGGCCACGTCCGTCGTCCGGCTGTCCATCACTGCAGCTCCTCCACCGGCGTCCCGTCCGCCGGCAGTGACCGCACGTCCACCAGCACCACTTCGCCCCCGCTCAGGCCCGACAGGACTTCCACCCGCCCGTCCGGCAACCGGTTCCCCACCGTCACCGCCCGCGTCCTGGCCTTGCCCTCCTGGTCGCGGAGCACCACCATGGCCACCCCCCCCTGGAGGAGGACCGCGCGCTCCGGCACCGTGACGGTGCTCCGCCTCCCCGCCGGTATGGCAGCCCGGCCAGCCGCGCCACTGGGGATGTCCACGCCGTCCAGCTGGATCTTGACGGTGAAGGTGTGGCTCGCTGGGTTGGCCCCTGGTGTCATCTCCACCACGCGCCCAAACTCGTTCCCACCGGCCGGCGCCGCGTCCAGGCGCACGGGGATCTGGCTCCCCACCCGCACGCCGCTGGCCAAGCTCTCCGGCACCTGCACCACCAGCCGCCGCCCCGCGGCTGACTCCACCAGGAAGAGCGGGCGCCCGGGCACCGCCAGGTCGCCCACCTCCACGAGCTTGGCCGCCACTCGCCCCGCAAAGGGCGCCACCACCTGCGCGTCGGCGGCAATGGAAGCGGCAGCGGCCACCGCACCCTGCGCCTGCTCCACCGCCCCCTTGGCCTGCTCAAACTGCATCCTCGCCAGGTCCAGCTCCAGTTCCGAGGCCGCGGAGGAGGCGTGCAGCGCCACGAACCGTTCGTAGTTGCGCTGGGCCAGTGCCAGGGCCGCTTCGGCCTGGGCAAGGGCGCCCCGCGCCTGGGCCTCCTGGCCCTTGGCCGCCGCCGGATCGATTTCGGCCAGCACCTGCCCCGCCTTCACACTGTCCCCCGGCTGCACCAGCACCGCTACCACCGTTGCCATGACCCGACTCGCCACGGCCGCTGTCCGCAGCGCTTCGACGGTGCCGGACAGCTCCACCGTGCGGTCAACCTCCACCGCTGCTGCCCGGTCCACCTTGGCCCGGATCGGTGGGGGGGTGTCGGCTGCCGGCTGGGGCGCGGAGCCACCGCACGCTGCTATGACGATCGTGAGCACGAAAACCATGGTTCCCACACGCCGCATGGAATCCTCCGCAAACTCTCTGTTCCGAAAACCTCTCATTGCAGCACCGCTTCCGGTGGCTTGCCGCTCGCAACCGCCAGCCGCAACGCCGCTTCGATGGCGCGCGCGCGCGCCACCAGTTCCCGGGTTTCCGCCTCGCGACGAGCGGTGGAGGCGTCCAGGAGATCCAGCATCTTCACCACACCACTGGCGAAGCGTTCGCGCGTGATGCGCTCCGACTCCACAGCTGCCTCCAGCGCTCTCTGGGCCGTGCGGTGGCGTTGCCACTCCGTCCGGGCCTCCTCGAAAGCCTGCCGGACCTCGAGGGCCACGCCTTCGGCAAACCGTTCCACATCCTCCGCTGCCGCCTCTGCTTCCAAGCGTGCGGCCCTGGCCGCGGCTCGATCCGCCCCGGCGTCCAGCACCCGCCACCTGGCCACTGCCACCAGCGAGGTGGAATCCCCGTGGCTGCCAAAGAGCGTGTCGTCCACCCAGTCGCTGCGTGCCACAAGAGCTACACGCGGCCGCAGCGCTGCCCGCCGCACCTGCTCCTCCAGCGCGACGGCGCGCTGCATGGCCCGCGCTGCCGCCACATCGGGCCGGGTGCTGGCCGCCGCCAACCACTCCCCCACATCCCCCGTCACCGCCGGCGGATCCCCCAAGGGTTTCAGGTCCCACTGCAAACCCTGGTCCGCGCCCAGCCGGAAGGACAGGTTGGCCGACGCCACTTCCACACGACCCCGCGCCTCGGCCAGCAGGTCCTCCACCCGGGACAGTTCCACCTCGGCCCGCAGGAGCTCCGAGCGCACCAGCATCCCCTGCTCCACGTAAGCTCGCGCCAGGGCCACGTGACCTGCCACCGTGTCCCGGGCGCGCTCCAGCAGGCTCGCGTACTCGCTGGCCTGGGCCAGCGCCACGTACGCCTGGGCGGCCTGCAGGGCTGCCGTGTCGGCGGCCCAACTGGCCGAACGCGTGGCTGCCTCCGCAAAGGAAGCGGCCTGGGCAATGCGCCCTGAAAGCTCCCCCCCCGTGTACAGCGGCACCGCCAGCTCCAGCCGCGTCACTGCCGTGTCCAACGCCTCCGGTCGGTTGGGATCCGAGCTCATGAGCTGTTGCAGCGAGAAGCGCTCCTGGTTCAGGGTGAGGGCAAACACCTCCGCCGGCGAGTCGGTGCGAATGTAGGTTTCCTCCAGCGTTACGGTCGGCCAGCGCGAGTCGCGGGCGCGCCGTAGCTGTTCCCCGGCTGCTTGAGCGCGCAGCTGTGCGGCCGTCACCTCGCGACTGTGCTCGCGCGCCCGCTGCATCGCGCTCTGCAGCGAGAGCGGTTCGCGCGCAGCGGCCATCGCCGGAAGCAGAGCCAGGGTCCAGAGGAAAAGGGGAAGACGCCGCATAAGCATTCCTCCATGCCGATATGGTTATACAGGAGGCGAGGCGTCGTGTCAACCCCCCAGGTGCTCTGCAACGACAACGCCCGGCGCGAGGCCGGGCGTCACTCCAGCGGCAGCCTCACCCTAGGAGCGATCGGGAGCGCTCCCGGCGTCGGCCATGGCCGCGGCGGGGCGATTGCGCTTCTTCTCCTTGGCGGACTCGCCGGCAGCGCTCTTCTTTGCCTCCGGCAGCCGGTAGTCCACGAACTCCAGGATGGCCAATTCGGCGCCGTCCCCCCGCCGTGGTCCAAGCTTGACGATGCGGGTGTACCCGCCGGGACGATCCACGAAGCGCGGCCCGATCTCGGTGAACAGCCGCTTGATGAGGTCCCGGTCGCTGAGCCAGCGCCCTGCCAGACGGCGGGCATGGACCGAGTCGGCCCGCCGGCCCAGGGTGACCATCTTCTCCACGATGGGGCGCAACTCCTTGGCCTTCGGCAGCGTGGTGATGATGCGCTCGTGGGTAATGATGGACCGGAGCTGATTGCGGAACAGCGCGCGCCGGTGCTCCGAGACGCGTCCGAGTTTGCGGTGAACCATGTTGTGACGCATGCCCTTCCTCCACTACGACCGCGGCAAGTCGAAGCGCATGCCGAGCGAGAGGCCGCGCGACTCCAGCTGCACGCGGATGTCCTCCAAGGCCTTCTTGCCCAGCCCCGGCACGCCCTTGAGCTCCGCTTCGCCGAGCGACACCAGGTCCTTGACCGTCCGGACCCCAGCGTTGCGCAGCATGTTCAGGATTCGCCCGCCCAGTTCCAGCGTCTCGACGGGTTCCTCCAGGGCCCCTCCCGCCTCTTCCTTGCGGACCGCCGGCGCCGCTGCCCCCAGCGACACGAAGATGGGCAGGTGGTCGGCGAGGAGCTGCGCCGCCTCGGCCACCGCGGCGGCCGGGCGCACCGCGCCGTTGGTCCACACTTCCAGCACGAGCTTCTCGTAGTCCGTGGCATGGCCGACCCGCGCCGGCTCGATGCGGAAATTCGCCTTCCGCACCGGGGAAAAGGCAGCGTCCACGTAGATGAACCCCGTCCCCAGATCGCCCCCGGGCCGTTCGTCCGCAGGCACGTACCCGCGCCCCCGCTGCACCACCAGCTCCACCGACAGCGACCCGTCCTCGGCCAGGGTAGCCAGGTAGGCGTCGGGGTCGATCACCTCCAGCTCCGACCCACCGTCGATGGCCGCCGCCCGCAGGACACCGGGGGTGGAGGCCTGGATGGTGGCGGTCAACCGCTCCGGACCGTGCAGCCGCAGCGGTACCTTCTTCATGTTGAGGATGAGGTCGGTGACATCCTCCATCACCCCGGGGATGGAATCAAACTCGTGATCGTACCCGGCAAACCGCACCGCAGTGATGGCGCTCCCCTCGATGGACGAGAGGAGGATCCGTCGCAGCGCATTGCCCACCGTCACGCCCCAACCGCGCTCGAACGGCTGCGCGGTGAAGACCGCGTAGTCGGGCAAATCGTGCTCCGGATCCACCACCACCGCCGGTGGCCGATGCAGCTCAAGACCCCTCATGGCTCCCTCCCTACCGCGAGTACAGCTCGACGATCAACTGTTCCTGGATCGGCAACCGAATGTCCTCGCGGCTCGGCAGCGCCAATACTCTGCCCCGGAAATTCTCCGCGTCCAGCTCCAGCCACGGCGGCACCCCCCGCGCCAGGGCGGTTTCCAGTGCCTCCGCCACAAACGCGTTGGAGCGCAGCTTCTCCTTCAAGGCGATCTCCATGCCCGGCTTCACAGCAAACGACGGCACATCCACCCGGCGTCCGTTCACTGTCACGTGGCCGTGGCGCACCAGCTGCCGTGCCTGCGCTCGCGACGACGCGAACCCCAGGGTGTAAATGACGTTGTCCAGCCGCAGCTCCAGAAGACGCAGCAAATTCTCGCCCGTCACGCCCTTCTGCCGGGCCGCTTCCGCAAAGTAACGCCGGAACTGGGCCTCCAGCACGCCGTAGACGCGGCGCACCTTCTGCTTCTCCCGCAACTGCAACCCGTAAGGCTGGGCCTTGTTGCGGCGCTTCCCGTGCTGGCCAGGTGCGTACGAGCGCCTCTCCACGGCGCACTTTTCCTTGAAGCACCGCTCCCCTTTGAGAAAGAGCTTCATGCCCTCGCGGCGGCATAGCCGGCAGACCGGCTCGTGGTAGCGTGCCACAACGTCCTCCTCTTAGACCCGGCGCCGCTTCGGCGGCCGACAACCGTTATGGGGGATCGGCGTCACGTCCTTGATGCTCTTGATCTCCAGCCCCGAAGCAGCCAGGGCCCGGATGGCCGATTCGCGACCCGCCCCCGGCCCCTTGATCTCCACATCCACCGAGCGCACCCCGTGCTCCTGGGCCTGCTCCGCCGCGTTGCGGGCGGCGAGCTGGGCCGCATAGGGCGTGCCCTTGCGCGATCCCTTGTAGCCGATCCGGCCGGCGGAGGACCAGCACAGCGTCCCGCCCGTGGCGTCGGTGATCGTGACGATCGTGTTGTTGAACGTTGCCTGAATGTGGGCAACGCCGTGCGGGACGTTCTTGCGCTCGCGCCGGCGACCACCCTTCTTCGTTGCCTTCGTGCCTTTTGCCATGACGCTCCCTCGTTACTTCTTCCCCGCCTTCTTCTTCTTGGCCACCGTTGCACGCCGAGGACCCTTGCGGGTGCGGGCGTTGGTGTGGGTGCGCTGCCCCCGCACTGGCAAGCCGCGCCGGTGCCGAACGCCGCGGTAGCAGCCGATCTCCATCAGCCGCTTGATATTCATTGCCACGTCCTTGCGCAGGTCACCCTCCACCTTGATCTCGTCGTCCTGGATAACCCGGGCAATGCGACGGACCTCGTCTTCGGAAAGGTCCTTCACCCGCACCATGGGATCCACACCGGCCCTGTGGAGGATGCGTTTCGACAGGTCCCGGCCGATGCCGTAGATGTAGGTCAGACCAATTTCCACGTGCTTGTTCTGGGGAAGATCGACGCCAACGATGCGTGCCACCTGCTACCTCCTCAGCCTTGCCGCTGCTTGTGCTTGGGGATCTCGCAGATCACCCGCACAACGCCCTTGCGCACCACGATCTTGCACTTGGAGCAGATCTTGCGAACCGACGATCGTACTTTCATGACTGCCTCTCCTCGCTGCACCAGGCCCCCATCGGGAACCCACCTTCCAGCGCGACAGTGTGCGCCATCACTTGTACCGGAACACGATGCGCCCGCGGGTCAGGTCGTAGGGCGACAACTCGACCAGTACCTTGTCCCCCGGCAGGATGCGGATGAAGTGCTTGCGCATCTTGCCGGAAATGTGGGCGAGCACCTCGTGCCCGTTCTCCAGCTCCACCCGGAACACTGCGTTCGGCAGTGCCTCGAGCACGGTGGCCATCACCTCGATGGCCTCCTCTTTGGCCATACCTCCCCCTACCTCTTCTCGACCCCGAGCACCCAGGGGCCGTTTTCCGTTACGGCCACCGAGTACTCGAAATGAGCGGAAAGCTTACCGTCTTCGGTCCGCGCTGTCCAGCCGTCCGCGTCGATCACCACCCCCGGCGACCCGGCGTTGATCATCGGCTCGATGGCCAGCACCAGACCGGGTCGTAGCTCCGGCCCCCGCCCCGCCGGCCCCACGTTGGGCACCTGCGGCTCCTCGTGCAGCGAGCGACCGATCCCGTGCCCCACGAAATCCCGCACCACCCCGAACCCGGCCGCCTCCGCACACCGCTGGATGGCGTCGCCCACATCCGAAAGGCGGCGGCGCGGCTGCATCACCGCAATGGCCTCCTCCAGGCACTGCCGAGTCACCGCCACGAGGCGCTCTGCCTCCGGGGAAACCGTGCCCACCGGCACGGTGATGGCCGCATCCCCGTAGAAGCCATCCAGCACCACCCCGCAATCCAGCGACAGGAGATCACCCTCCCGCAGCACGCAGCGCCGATCCGGGATGCCGTGGACGATCACGTCATTCACGGACGTGCACAGCGTTCCCGGGTACCCCTTGTACCCCTTGAAGGCGGGTCGGCCACCCCTGGCCACGATGTGCCGCTCGGCCAGCTCGTCCAGCTCCGCGGTCGTCACCCCCGGCTGCGCGGCGGCAGCCACCAGGCGCAGCGTCTCCAGCACCAGGGCGTTGGCCCGGTCCATCACCGCCAGCTCCTGGGGGCTCTTGAGCAACATCACCGCTTGGTGCTCCGCATTGCCTCTCGCAGCCGCTCAAACACCTCGTCCTGCGTTCCCGTCCCCACCACCTCGCGCAGGGCACCCCGCGCCTGGTAGTGCTCCAGGAGCGGCGCTGTCTGCTGGTGGTAGACGCGGAGTCGCTCGCGAATCACCTCTTCCCGGTCGTCCGCGCGTTGCACCAGGGCACCGCCGCAGGTGTCGCACACGCCCTCCACGTGGGGCGGATGCGTCACCACGTGGTAGACCGCCCCGCAGCTCGGGCACGATCGCCGCCCCGTCAAGCGCTCCAACAGCGCCTCGTCGGGCACGTTCAGGTAGAGCGCAATGTCCACCCGGCGGTTTAGCTCCGCCAGCAGGCCGTCCAGGAGCCCCGCCTGCTCCAGGTTGCGGGGGTAGCCGTCGAAGGCACACCCGGCCGCGGCCTGCTGCGAGTGCAGGCGTGCCAGCAGCATCTTGCCCACCAGAGCGTCCGGCACCAGCTCGCCCCGCTTCATGTACCCCTCGGCCTCGCGCCCCAGCTCGCTGCCCCGCACCACCTCCTCGCGCAGCAGGTCACCGGTGGACAGGTGCAGCAGCTCGTAGGCAGCGGCGAGCCGTTTGGCCTGCGTTCCCTTCCCGGCCCCGGGGGGCCCCAACAACACCACGTCCAGCGCCCGAGTCACCATCGTCACTCACCCCCTGCGCCCGCGGATTCTGCGCCCCCGCGGTCCAAGTCCGTCGTAGTGGCGCATCACCATCTGCGCCTCCACCTGCGACACGGTGTCCATCGCCACGCCCACCACGATCAAGAGCGAGGTACCGCCAAAGTAGAACTTCACCCCCAACCCTTCCGTGAACCAGCGCGGCAGCATCGCGTCCAGCGTCCCGCCAATCAACGGGATGGTGGCTACCTTGAAGCCGGTGATGAGGATCTCCGGGAGGATGGCCACCAGCGCCAAGTAGATGGCGCCGACCAACGTGATTCTGGTCAACACCATGTCGATGAAGTCGGCCGTTCTCTGGCCCGGTCGAATCCCAGGGATGAACCCCCCGTACTTGCGCATGTTGTCCGCCGTGTCCTGGGGGTTGAAGATGATGGAGGTGTAGAAGTAGCAGAAGAAGACGATGGACACGAAGTAGATCAGGTTGTACAGCGGCTCCCCCCAGGAAATGGCGCGGGTGATGGACTGCAGCACCGGGTGCTGGATCATGGCGCCAAGGGACTGGGGGAAGGACAGGATGGACGCGGCAAAGATCACCGGGATCACGCCACCGGTGTTGAGGCGCAGCGGCAGGTAGGTGCTCTGGCCCCCGTACATGCGGCGGCCCACCACCCGCTTAGCGTACTGCACCGGGATGCGCCGCTGCGCCCGCTCCATGAGGACGATGGCAGCGACCACCACCACGGCAAAGATCACAAAGAGGAGCAGCGTGATGATGGACATTGAGCCGAGGCGTACATCCTCCAGGGTGTTGAGGATGGCGGCCGGCAGACCCACCACGATACCGGCAAAGATGATGAGGGAAATGCCGTTACCCACGCCGCGCTCGGTGATCTGCTCGCCGAGCCACATCACGAACGCGGTGCCAGTGGTGAGGGTCAGCACCGTGAGCAGGCGGAACCCCCATCCGGGAGAAGGCACGAGTGGCGCCCCGCCGGGGGCCGAAGACTTCTCCAGGAAGAAAGAGATACCCAAGGACTGGATGATCGACAGCACCACCGTCCCGTAGCGGGTCCACTGCGTGATCTTCTTGCGCCCCAGCTCCCCCTCCTTTGACAGCTTCTCCAGGTACGGCCAGACCACGGTGAGGAGCTGCAGGATGATGGAGGCGGAGATGTACGGCATGATCCCCAGGGCGAAGATCGTCATCCGGCCCAGGGCGCCGCCGGAAAACAGGTTCAGAAAGCCCAGGATGGTGCCCTTCGCCTGGTTCGTGAATTCGGCAATGGCAACGGGATCCACGCCCGGGGTGGGAATGAACGCGCCGAGGCGGTACACCGCCAAGAGCAGGAAGGTGAAGATCACCCGCTTGCGCAGCTCGGGGATGGCAAAGATGTTCCGCAAGCTCTCGATCATCGCCCGATCACCTCGCACACGCCCCCGGCCGCTTCGATGAGCTCCTTGGCCTTCTTGGAAAAGGCGTGGGCCTTCACGGTCAACTGACGGGTCAGCGCTCCCTTGCCGAGGACCTTCACGCCATCGCCCAGCTTGGAGACGATCCCCTCCGCCAGCAACACCTCAGGCGTCACCTCCGAACCGCTCGGGAACCGTTCGAGCTGAGCGACGTTCACGATCACGTGTTGAGTGCGGAAGATGTTGGTGAAACCGCGCTTGGGCAAGCGCCGCACGAGGGGCATCTGCCCACCTTCAAAGTTGCGGCGCCGGGTCGTGCCCGAGCGGGACCCGGCCCCCTTGTGGCCGCGCCCTGCCGTCTTTCCGTGTCCGGAACCGGGACCGCGTCCCACCCGCTTGCGGGCCTTCCGGGATCCCGGTTTGGGAGTGAGTGAATGGAGCTCCATGGCCTACTCCTCGCTCGCTGCAGCGCCTGCCGTGCTGCTCGCCCGGCGCTCGCGCTTCCCATTGCTCTCGTCGCTCGCGGCCTCCCCCGGCGTGTCGCCGCCGGCCGACGTGGCCGACGGAGTGGCTTCCTTGGCGCCCTTGCCGGCGGGTCTTGCTCCCAGCTCCTCCACGCGCACCATGTGCGAAACCTTGGCGATCATGCCGCGGGTGGCGGGCGTGTCGGGCAGTTCCACGCAGGAGCCAATCCGCCCCAAGCCGAGCCCATCCGTGAGCACGCGGACGATGCGTTCCTGGTTGCCAATCCGGCTGCGCACCTGGGTGATTCGCAGCATCGCCTGAGCTTGCTTGCGTCGCGGTGTCATACCTCGACCTCCGGGAGGGGACCGCTAGCCTGGGGCGAATCCTCCACGATCTCGCCCTCGGCAGCCCCACCGCGCAGCTGGGCCGCCTCTTCGCGCGTGGTGAGCTGCTCGAGCGCCGCAAAGGCTGCCCGCACCACGTTGTGGGGGTTGGTGGTGCCGAGGCACTTGGTGAGGATGTCCTGGATCCCTGCCGCCTCGGCGATGGCGCGCACCGTGCCACCGGCGATCACCCCCGTGCCCGGCGCCGCCGGTCGCAGCAGCACCCTGCCCGCCCCGAAACGGCCGATCACCTCGTGGGGAATCGTGCTCCCCACGCGCCGCACCGACACCATGGCGCGGCGGGCAGCCTCGGTGGCCTTGCGGATGGCCTGGGGCACCTCGCGGGCCTTGCCGCTGCCGAACCCGACGCGGCCGTTGCCATCCCCCACCACGACCAGGGCGGAGAAGGAGAAGTTCTTGCCCCCCTTCACCACCTTGGTGACTCGGTTGATGCTGACCACGTGATCTATGAACTGGCTCTCGCGCTCGTCCATCTTTCGCCCCTAGAACTGGAGGCCCGCCTCGCGGGCCGCATCGGCAAGCTCCTTGACCACCCCGTGGTAGCGGAAGCCAGCCCGGTCGAAAACCACCTGGGAGATACCCTTTTCCTTGGCCCGTTCGGCAAGGCTCTTGCCCACCGCCCGGCCAGCCGCTCGGTTGCCGCCGTGGGTGAGGCCGCTGCGGATCGAGGCATCGAGGGTCGACGCGGCCACCAGCGTCACGCCGGCCACGTCGTCGATGAGCTGCGCGTACACGTTGTTGAGCGAACGGAACACCACCAAGCGGGGCCGCTCCGACGTACCGGACACCACCTTGCGGATCCGCAGGTGGATCCGCCGACGCCGCTGCTTGCGATCGGTTATTCGTGCCATGGCCCTAGGCTCCTGACTTCCCTGCCTTCAAATGCAGGATCTCGTCGGCGTACTTCACGCCCTTCCCCTTGTAGGGGTCCGGGGGACGGACGGCACGGATTTCCGCCGCCGCCTGCCCCACCTTCTGCTTGTCGATCCCCTCCAGGGTGATCCGGTTTGCCTTGGCGTCGTACGCCACCGCCACCCCCTCCGGCAGCCGGTACACCACCGGGTGGGAGAAACCCAAGGAGAGGGAGATCTCCTGCGGGCTCTTGAGCTCCGCCCTGTAGCCGACACCCACGATGTCCAGCTCCTTCTTGAAGCCCACCGACACCCCGTGCACCGCGTTGGCAAGCAACGCCCGCGTCAACCCGTGGAGAGCCCGGGTAGCCCGTTCGTCGTTGGCGCGGGTCACCACCACCCGCCCCTCTTCCACCGCCACCGAAATGGAGGCCGGCACCGGCTGCAAGAGCGACCCCTTGGGCCCCTTGACCTCGACCACCCCGTGGCCCACGTGCACCTGGACTCCCTGGGGAATTGGTATGGGGTTCTTTCCAACTCGCGACATGGATCCTCCTCACCAAACCCGGCACACGACCTCGCCGCCCAGACGCTGCTCGCGCGCCTTGGCGTCGGTCATGAGGCCCTTGGAGGTCGAGATGACGGCAACCCCGATGCCGCCCCGGACCGTGGGCAGTCCTTCCACGTTGCGGTAGACCCGGCGCCCGGGCCGCGACACGCGCTCGAGCCCGTGAATGGCCGGCTCCCCCTCCGGGGAGTAGCGCAGGTACACGCGGATGGCCCGCTCGGAGCCCTCCTCGACCACCTTGAAGGTGCGGATGAAGCCCTCTTCCTGCAGGATCTTGGCCAGCTCCAGCTTGAGTCGCGAGGCCGGGATGTCGCAGCGGTCCTTGTTGGCCCGTGCGGCGTTCCTGATCCTGGTGAGAAAGTCAGCGATGGGATCGGTTGCCGTCATGCCTCACCTCCTACCAGCTCGCCTTGGTGACGCCGGGCAGGTAGCCCTCCAGGGCCAGCTTCCGGAAGCAGATGCGGCAAATCTCGAACTTCCGCATGTACGCCCGTGGCCGACCGCAAATCTTGCAGCGGTTGCGGGCGCGGATCCGAAACTTCGGGGTCTTGTTGGTCTTTGCAATCATGCACAGCCGCGCCACCGTCTCCTCCTATCCCTTGGCGAACGGGAACCCCAGTTCCTCGAGGAGGAACCGCGCCTGGTCGTCCGTTCGGGCGGTCGTCACCACCGTGATGTTCATGCCCTTGGGGGTCTCCACCTTGGTGTAGTCAATTTCCGGGAAGATCACGTGATCCCGCACCCCCATGGTGTAGTTGCCGCGCCCGTCGAAGCCCTTGGGCGAGAGGCCGCGGAAGTCGCGGACGCGGGGCAGGGCAATGTTGATGAGCCGGTCCAGAAACTCGAACATGCGGTCCCGCCGCAGCGTCACCGCGCACCCCACCTGCATCCCCGTCCGCAACTTGAACTGGGCGATGGAGCGCCGTGCCCTGCGGGGCACTGGCCGCTGGCCGGTGATCGCCGCCAGCTCCTCCACCGCCTGGTCCATGAGCTTTGGGTTCCGGGTCGCCTCGCCCAGGCCGATGTTGCACACCACCCGCGTGATGCGGGGCACCGCCATGGGGTTGGAGATCCCGAACTCCTTCTTGAGCTTCGGGACCACTTCCTGTTCGTACTTTTCCTTCAAGCGCGCCATCGTCCCCTTCCTTTACTGGTCGAGAATCGCGCCATCAGCCTTGGCGTATCGCACTTTCCGACCATCTTCCAAGAACTTGTAGCCGACGCGGGTGCCCCTCCCGCCCTCGGGAGAAACCAGCGCCACCTTGCACACGGCAATGGGCGCCTCTCGCTCCACGATCCCGCCGGTCTGACCCTTGGCCGGGTTGGGCCGGGTGTGGCGCTTGATCATGTTGATCCGCTCCACCAGCACCTTGCCCGACTTCCGGTCCACGCGCAGGACCTTGCCCTTCTTGCCACGGTCCTTGCCGGAGAGCACGATGACCTGGTCGCCCTTCTTGATCTTGAGATGCTTTGTCACCGTTGGCCTCCTAGAGCACTTCCGGTGCCAGCGACACGATCTTCATGAAGCGCCGCTCGCGCAGCTCCCTGGCCACCGGGCCGAAAACCCGGGTGCCGATGGGCTCGCGCTGCGCGTTGATCAGCACCGCCGCGTTGTCGTCGAAGCGGATGTACGAGCCGTCGCGCCGCCGATGGGTGCGCCGGGTGCGAACGATCACCGCCCGAACCACCGTCCCCTTCTTCACCGGCGACTCGGGGACCGCCTCCTTGACCGAGCACACCACCACGTCGCCCAGACGGGCGTAGCGGCCGGCGGTTGCGCCCCCCACCTGACGGATCGCCTGCAGCTTCTTGGCCCCCGAGTTGTCGGCCACGTTGAGCATGGTCCGCATCTGGATCATGTCTGCCTCCCCTCACCGGGCCTGCTCGATCACCCGCACGACCCGCCAGCGCTTGTGCCGCGACAGCGGTCGGCATTCGGTAATCTGCACCGTGTCACCGACCTTGCAGCTGTTGCTGGCGTCGTGCGCCATGAACTTACGCGCCCGCCGCACGAACCGGTGGTAGAGCTTGTGCATGACCAGGCTCTCCACCCGCACGACGACGGTCTTCTGCCCGTCGCCCGAGACCACCGTGCCGATCTTGACCGTCTTGCGCCCAGTTGCTTTCGTCGCCATACCTCACTCCACGTCCCGCAGGCGCTCCACGAGAATCGTCTCCACCCGCGCAATGTCCTTGCGAACCAGACGGATCTTTGTGGGGTTGCTGATCTGACCCGTGGCCTTTTGAAAACGCAGCTTGAAGAGCTGCTCCTTGAGCTCCGCCTGGGTCCGGCGCAGCTCCTCGATGGACTTGTCCCGCAATTCCCGCGCCTTCATCGCACCTGCCCCCGCATCACGAACCGCGTCCTGAGGGGGATCTTGTGGGCCGCCAGGCGCATCGCCTCGCGCGCCACCTCTTCGCTCACCCCCTCCATCTCGTAGAGGATGCGGGCGGGCTTGATCACGCACACCCACTCCTCGGGAGCCCCCTTGCCCTTGCCCATGCGGGTCTCGGCGGGTTTCTTGGTGATCGGCTTGTCAGGGAAGATGCGGATCCAGATCTTGCCACCCCGCTTGACGTGCCGGGTCATGGCAATACGAGCCGCCTCGATCTGCCGCGCAGTGATCCAGCCCGGCTCCGTGGCCTGCAGCCCGAAGTCTCCGAACGCCAGATCCCCGCCCCGCGTCGCCAATCCCCGACGCCGTCCCCGCTGCTGCTTCCGGAACTTGACCTTCTTTGGCATCAACATGAGCGCACCTCACCCCTCACAGCGTCCGCCAGTGAGCCTTGCTGCGGTGAAGCTCACCCTTGAACACCCACACCTTCACGCCGATCGCCCCGTAGGTGGTGAACGCCTCGGCAAACCCGTACTCGATATTGGCCTTCAGGGTGTGCAACGGCAGCCGCCCCTCCTGGTACCACTCGGAACGGGCAATCTCCGCCCCGTTGAGACGACCCGAACAGCGGATCTTCACGCCCTGGGCACCAAACCGCAGGGCGTTCTCCATCGCCCGCCGCATGGCGCGGCGGAAGGTGATGCGGCGCACCAGCTGCGAAGCGATGGACTCGGCGATCAGCTGCGCCTCGATCTCCGGCCGCTGGATCTCCTGGATGTTGATGTGGATATCGCGGCCGTAGCTGGCGCGCAGCTCCGCTCCAAGCTTGTCCACCTCGGCCCCCTTGCGGCCAATGATGATGCCGGGCCGGGCCGAGTAGATGTTGACACGGATCTTGTTGGCCGTGCGCTCGATATCGATCTCCGCCACACCAGCGTGCATGAGGCGGCTCTTCAGATCCTTGCGCAGCCGGAGATCCTCGTGGAGGAGCCGCGCGTAATCCTTGTCCGCGTACCACCGCGAGCGCCACGTCTTGTTGTAGCCCAGCCGGAAACCGTACGGGTGCGTCTTTTGACCCACGTTGCCCCTCCTACTCCTCACGCTCGGCCACCTGCACCGTCACGTGGCACGTGCGGTGCAGGCGCGGAAAAACCCGCCCCATGGAAGCTGGACGGAAACGCTTCAGCGACGGTCCTTGATCCACTTGGATCCGCGACACCACGAGCTTGCCGGAGTCGATCCCCGGCGAGCGCTGCTCCAGGTTGGCCACCGCCGAGCGGACCAGCTTCTCCAGGTCCCGGGCACCCCGCTTCTTGGTCAGGCGGAGGGTCGCCAGCGCCCGCACCACCCCCTGGCCGCGAACCAGGTCGGCCACCAACCGCAGCTTCTGGGGCGAGCCCCTGTAGTATCGGAGTCGTGCCTGTGCCTCCATAAAAGCCCCCTAGTGCTTCGCGCCCTTTTCCTTCTTCGTGCCCGCGTGGCCACGGAAGGTGCGCGTCAGGGCGAACTCGCCCAGCTTGTGACCGACCATGTTCTCGGTGATGAACACGGGCACGAACTTCTGCCCGTTGTGCACGGCCAGGGTGTGCCCCACCATCTCCGGGATGATCGTCGAGCGCCGCGACCAGGTCTTGATCACCTTGCGCTCCCGCGTCTGGTTGAGCTGCTCCACCTTGCGCAAAAGGTGCGTATCGATGAACGGTCCTTTGGCTACCGAGCGCGACATACCGCCCCCTCACTTCCGCCGCTTGACGATGAAGCGGCTGGTCCGCTTGCACCGCCGGGTCTTGAAGCCCTTGGTTGGCTGACCCCAGGGCGACACCGGGTGCCGGCCACCCTTGGTCTTGCCCTCGCCGCCGCCGTGGGGATGGTCGATGGGGTTCATCGCCGTCCCGCGCACGTGCGGCCGGCGCCCCAGCCAGCGCGTCCGGCCGGCCTTGCCGATGGACACGTTGGCGTGATCCAGGTTACCCACCTGGCCCACGGTGGCCCAGCAGCGCGACAGCACCAGGCGCATCTCCCCCGAGGGCAGGCGCAGCGTGCAGTACTTCCCCTCCTTCGCCATGAGCTGGGCCGCCGCCCCGGCGGAACGGACCAATTGGCCACCCTTGCCGGGTTGCAACTCCACGTTGTGCACCAGCGAGCCCAGCGGGATGTTGGCGAGCGGCAGCGCGTTCCCCGGCAGGATCTCGGTCTTCTCGGCAGCCATCACCGTGCTGCCCACCTCGAGGCCCAGCGGCGCCAGGATGTACCGCTTCTCGCCGTCGGCGTAAACCAAAAGGGCAATCCGGGCGCTGCGGTTGGGGTCGTACTCGATGCTCGCCACGCGCGCAGGGATCCCGCGCTTATCGCGGCGAAAGTCGATCACGCGGTAGCGCCGCTTGTGACCACCCCCCCGGAAGCGGACCGTCTCGTGCCCTTCGTTGTTCCGTCCCCCCGCCCGTGGGATGCCGCGGGTCAGCGACTTCTCGGGCCGCTTCGCGGTGATCTCCGCAAAGTCCAGCCTCGTCATGAAGCGGATCGCCGGGGAGGTGGGCTTGAACGATTTGAGCGCCATGATGCGTCCCCCTACACCTGATCGAAGAACTCGATCGTCTTCTCGCCGGCGGCGAGCCTGACGAACGCCTTGCGCCAATCCGGGCGCCGCCCCGAGTAGCGGCCGAACCGCCGCATCTTCCCGTGCACGTTCACCACCCGCACGTCGATCACCTTGACGCCGAAGAGGCTCTCCACCGCCCGGCGAATCTCGATCTTGTTGGCCCCCTTCGCCACCTCGAAGCACACGGTGTTAGTGCTCTCCTTGGCGTCGGCCGTCTTCTCGGTAACGATGGGCCGGATGATCACTTCGCGCGCGTCTCTCATGCCGACAGGACCTCCGCGAGCGTCAACGCCGCCCGCTTCGACAGCACCACGTGGCGGTGCTTCATCACGTCGTAGACGTGCAGGTGCACCGCGTCCGCCACCGCCAACTCGCGCCGGTTGCGGGCTGCGAGCAGCAGGTTGAGGTTCTCGTAGGAGTCCACCAACAGCACCTTGTCGCCAGCGAGGTTGAGCTTGGCGAGCCGCGCCATGAACTCCTTCGTGCGGTGCGAGTCCACCTCGAGGGAATCGAGCACCAGGAGCCTGCCCTCGGCCAGGCGGTCGGAAAGGGCCGACCGCAGTGCCGTCTTCTTTGCCTTGACGTTGACCTTCGCCACGTAGCTACGCGGCTGCGGGCCGTGGGCCGTGCCACCGTGCCGCCACAGGGGCGAGCGCGTCGAGCCGACGCGGGCGCGGCCAGTTCCCTTCTGCCGCCACGGCTTCTTGCCGCCGCCCGAGACCATGGCGCGGGTCTTGGTGGCGTGGGTTCCCCGCCGCAACCCGGCAAGGTATGCCTTGATCACCTCCCACACCACGTGCTGCTTGGGGGGCTGGGCGAACACGGCGTTGGGCAGTTCCAGCTCCTCGACCACCTCGTTGTCCCAGTTGCGAACGTCCACCTTCATGGCCTGCCCCCTCACCCTTTCACCAACCGCAGCAAGGCCCGCCGACCACCCGGTACGGCGCCCCGCAGGAACAGGAGGTTCCGTTCCAGGTCCACCCGCACCACCTTGACACGCTTGAGGGTGACCCGATCGCCACCCATGCGGCCCGCCATGCGGGTACCGGGGAACACCCGCGAGGGGTAGGCGGACGGGCCGATGCTGCCGGGGGCGCGGTGGAACATCGAGCCGTGGCTCGCTGCCCCGCCCCGGAAGTGGTGCCGCCGCACCGCACCCTGGAACCCTTTCCCCTTGGAGGTTCCCACCACGCGGATGGTCTCGTCGGCGGCAAAGATGTCGCACAACACCGTGTCGCCGGGTTTCACCTCGGACCCCGTGGCCACCGGAAACTCGGCCAGCACCCGCGTCGGCGGCACCCCAGCCTTGGCGAACTGCCCGGCCAGTGGCTTGGGCAGGTGCCGCGGCGGCCGACCCTCCACGAGGCCGAGCTGCGCTGCCTCGTAGCCGTCCCGCTCTGCGGTGCGCCGCTGCACAACGACGCAGGGCCCGGCCTGCACCACCGTCACCGGCACCACCGCACCGTCGGCAGCCAGGATCTGCGTCATCCCGATCTTCCTCGCGAGAATCCCCTTCACCATGGCCGCCACCTCACTTCTTCCCGCCGTACGCCTTGATCTCCACATCCACGCCGGCCGGCAGCTCCAGCTTCATCAGGGCGTCCACCGTTTGCTGCGTCGGGTCGAGGATGTCGAGGAGGCGCTTGTGCGTGCGGATTTCGAACTGCTCGCGCGACTTCTTGTCCACGTGCGGAGAGCGGAGGACGGTGAAGCGCTGGATCTGAGTGGGCAGGGGGATCGGTCCCGACACCGCTGCCCCGGTGCGCTTGGCGGTGTCTACGATCTCGGCCGTCGACTGGTCCAGCAGTCTGAAGTCGTACGCCTTGAGCCGAATCCGGATCTTGTCCTTGACCATGATCTCTCCTACTTGAGGATCTCGGTGATGGTGCCAGCGCCGACGGTGCGACCGCCCTCGCGGATGGCGAAGCGCAACCCCTTCTCCATGGCGATCGGCGTGATCAGCTCCACCTCGATGTTCAC
>JACADV010000096.1 GCA_013388425.1 Thermoanaerobaculaceae bacterium
AGTAGAGGCCGGGGAGGGGGGTGCGGATGGGGGGGATGTTGGCCGAGTGGTGCAGCGGCGGGACCGGCTGCGCGTAGGGGGTACGCCAGAGCCAGCTCTCCCGCACCCAGGACGGCTCGAACTCGGGGTGGAAGCGGGGCAGGGAGGGGAGGAAGCGGTGGAGCAACTCCTCCTTGGAGAGGCTCAGGTAGGGGTGGTCCGGGGGGAGGTAATCGCCGCAGTACACCAGGTGGTCTCCGCCAAAGTGGTGGGCCGGCACGAAGTTGGTGTGTTCCACCAGGGCGAGGAAGGGGAAGCCGGCCTCCTTCGGGAGGTTGTGCCAGTAGGCGCGGGTCAACGGGCGGGAGAGGGCCAGGACCAGCACCACCGCCCCCAGGGAGCGGAGGCGGGCGAGGCTGGCAGCGTAGGTTTCGGGCAGTTGCGGGACGAGGGCGAGCAGGGCAGCCGGCGAGCCGGTGAAGAGCACGCTGTCGAAGTGCTCGATCCCGGCGGCGGAACGTACCGCGAGGCAAGGTCCAAAAGTGCGGCGCACCACCTCGATCCGCTCCACTGGGCAGCGGCAGCGGAGCTCGCAGCCGACCTCGCGGAGGCGGTCGGCGAACCGGTCGAAGAACGCTTGGAACCCGCCCACGAAGGTGCCGAGTCGCGTGGTGCGGTCGTGGATCCTCCCCCACAGCCACGCCATGTTGACGACCGGCAGGTTCTCCTCGCCAAACTTGCCCACGAGCAGCGGCCGCCACACCGCTTCGTAGATGGGCGCCCCCAACTGCCGCCGCATCCAGGCATCGGCCGTCACGCGCTCCAGGGGCTGCCAGCGGGGGGAAAGGCGCAGGTACGCACCCACCAGGGCGAAGCGAAGCACGTCCAGGGGGGAAAACCGGGGGAGGGTGAAGCGCAGCGCTTGCCAGGGCGAGTCGAGGGGGTGGAAGGTACCCCCCCAGTACACCACGGTGGAGGGCCGGCGGAAGATCACCTGCTGGCGCAGCCCCAGTTCGGAGGCGAGGGCAAGGATGTGGCGGTCGGAGGCGAACCAGTGGTGGTAGAACTTCTCCACCGTCCACTCCCAGTGGGCGGCACGGAAACCGGAGGCCAACCCGCCCACCGTCCCTGCCGCCTCGAACAGCGTGACTGCCCTCCCCGCCCGTTGGAGGTCCCAGGCGGCGGCCATCCCTGCCGCTCCGGCTCCCACCACCGCAACCCGCAAGCGCGTCGACATTATGGCAGCATAGCGCGCCATCGCGCCCCCTGGTGGCGCGCCACGAGGGGCGAGCAGCCCGTGGGCCGCACCGGCCGGTTCGCTGGGGTGGGGCGGGTATCATGAAGAGCGAGGGGAGGCAGCCATGGGACAGCGAGTGATGTGCATGGCAGCAATTGGCATGCTGGTGGTTGGGGCGGTGTGGGCAGGCGAGGAAAAGTTCCTGTGGGTGGAACCGGAGAAGGCCAACGTACGGGCGGAACCGCGCGGTGGCGCCGCGGTGATCGCCAAGGTGTCCTTCGGCGAACGGCTGCTGGCGGTGGACAAGGTGGAGGACTGGTACCGCGTGCAGCTGGGCGAGGGCCAGTTCGGCTACATCCACGAAGGCGTGGTCACGGACGACGCCCCCGGCCACGTCTGGGTCACAGCGCCCAGCGCCACTGTTCGCAAGTCCCCCCGCTCGGGGGGGAAGGTGGTGGCGGTCCTGGAGCACGGCACCATGCTGGAGAGCGACGGGGCCCGCGACGGCTGGGAGCACGTGCGGTTCGGCGACGGGAAGTCGGGGTGGGTGCGGGAGGAAGAGATCGACGACGATCCGCCCGAGACCCTGTTCGTGGTCACCGATGGTGCCGTCCTCCACGCGGCCCCCAATCCGGAGTCGGAGGTGGTCGCCTCGTTGCACCTGGGGAGCCAGCTGGAGAAACTGGAGAGCGCGGGGCCCTTCACGAAGGTGCGGACCGCCGATGGCGCCGTGGGCTTCGTCTACGAGAAGGCGGTGGACGACGACCGGCCCACCTGGCTGTTCGTGAAGGTGTCCGAAACCCCGGTGATGAGCGCTCCCAGCATGGAGTCGGAGGTCCTGACCACCCTCGCTTCCGGTGCCGAAGTCCTGGCCTTTGATGAACGCGAGGACTTCTACCTGGTGCTGCTGGAGGATGGCCGTCCCGGCTGGGTGCACGAGGACTCGGTCATCCCCATGGGCAAGCGCTAGCGGCGCGCCCCTCGCCTCTGGAGCTGGCCAGGGCGGGCGGGTAGTCGCGGTAGAGGTACCGGAACGCTGCCTCGTAACGGTGCTCCGCCAGGAGCACGCGCGCCAGCTCCCAGGGGCGAACCGGGCGACGCTGGGTGCGGAGCGGGTTCTTGACGGCAGCCGTGGCCAGGAGGGAGGCGAAGCGCCGGCCAAACTCCGGCAGGGGCAGCGTGGTGGGGGTGAGGGGGTGCATGCAGTCGTACAGGCGGTACGGATCCTCCACCCAGATGCGGGGCTGCATGGCTTGCCAGTCGGGGGTGCCGGGGGACGGCGTGCACACGGTGAAGCTGCACTGCGCCGGCGGCATGTCCCGGAGGTACCGTGCGAGCCGCTCGAACTGCTCGGCGGTGTACTCGGGGCGCACCATGAAGGCAGCGTGGCAGGCAATGCCGAGACGGCGCAAGGTCTCGTGCGCCCGCTCGTTGCTCGCCACCGTGCCGCCCTTGCGCACCTCCTTGAGCTCGTCGTCGGAGGAGAACTCGAAGCCCAAAAACGCGCCATCAAGGCCAATCTCCCCCCAGCGCTTGAGGATCTCGGGGGAGCGCAGCACGGTGGTGGCGCGCGTCCAGGCAAAGTAGCGCTTGCGCACGCCCCGCTGGGCTAGCGCCTCGGCCAGCTCGCCGGCAAAGCGTTCGTCGATGAAGTTCTCGTCGTCGGCAAAGTACACGTGCTGCTGTGGCAGCGCAGCGATCTCGTCTGCCACTGCCGCCACGGGGCGGGGGCGGTGTTCCCCTCCGCACAGGTACGGGACGACGCAGAAGGAGCACTTCATGCGGCACCCGTACGAGGTCCGGACCATGGCCACCTGGGGGAAGAGCACCTGCCACCGGCGCGGCTGTTCGCTCACCCACACCGAGTAGTAGTGCCGGCGATCCCACAGGTCGCGGCGGGGCACCGGCAGGGTGGCGGGGTCGGGGAAGCGGGGCCAGCGAGCTGCTGCCTCCTGGTCCCAGAACTCGCCGGTGAGCAGCAGGTTGTCGATGCCGGCGGGGGACTCGTGCTGCTCAAGCGCCGCCACGAGGAGCCGGAACGGTCCACACCCTTCCCCGCGCACCACGTAGTCGATCCCCGGCACGTTGTAGTCCTGGGGTGCCACGGTGGCGTGGTGCCCGCCCACCACCACGGAAACGGTGGGAACGAGCTGTTTGAGCAGCTGGGCCATGGCCTTGATGGCCCCGCTCTCGTGGCTGTACCCGGAAAACCCCACCAGTTCCGGCTGCAACTCCCCGACAGCCCGCAGCAGGGCACGGCGAGGGTAGCGGGCCAAGCGCAGGTCCAACGCCCGCACCTGGTGATGGGGGGGGAGGGCGGCGGCCAGGTAGCCCAGCTCCAGTGGCTCCAGCCGCTGGAAGCGCTCCAGCCCACGGATAGTGGCGAGCACGCCCTTTGGCTTCACCAGGAGAATCCGCATACGCTGCTGCAAGCATACCTGGCTTCCGGGCGACCGGCCAGTAACTGCTAGAGCGCTCTCTCGGAGGCGACGCGTGACGCCCCGGCCCGCGCTTGCTACCCTTTGGCACGCAGCGTCTGGAGGGGAGCATGGCGCGAACGGCAAGGTGGTTGGTGCTTCCGCTGGGGTGGGCACTCGTGGCTGCCGTCTCGGCGAGCGAGGCGGCAAGCCGGAGCGAGTGGAACGTGGACGATGTGGTACGGGTAGAGCGGACCTCCGAGTGGGTGCTCTCCCGCGACGGCAGCAGGGCCGTGTGGGTCCGCTCGGAGGTGGTGGTGGAGGGGAAGGAGGAGCGGCGCGTATCCAACCTGTGGCTGACGCGGGTGCGCGAGGGTGCAAGTTCTCCCCTCACCCAGGGGCACGATACCGTGAGCTCGCCAGCTCTCTCCCCTGACGGGAGCCAGGTGGCGTTTCTCTCCACCCGCCGCATCCCCGGGGCTGGGGAAGAGGTGGCGTCGCCCCAGGTGTGGCTCATGCCGCTGGAGGGCGGCGAGGCCACCCCTCTCACCCGCTTCGACCGGCCCGTCAAGGGGGTGGCGTGGATCGACTCCACTTCGCTCCTGGTTGTGGCGGCGGAGTCGCGCTCGCTGTGGGAGCAGGAGCGGGAAGCGGTGGGGGACGACTCCACCCCCGTGGACGAGGCCGAGCACACCCCGCCGGTGCGGCTCTTCCGCGTGTCGCTCGCAGGGGGGAAGGTGACGCGGCTGATGCAGAATGAAAACTGGATCGAGCGCGTTGCCGTCTCGCCCGACGGGCGCCGCGCCGTGGTCGTGGCGCAGCAGAGCGTCACCTACGAGTTCGACCAGCGCGTGCCACCCACCACCGAGCTCCTGAACCTGGCCGACGGCACGAGCGTACGGCTCTTTGCCGACGGGGTGCTGCGACCGGAGGCGGTGCGCTGGGCGCCCGATGCCAGCGGGTTTTTCTTCGTCAACGAGTTCAGCCGCCACCCCCGCTACCGCCAGGCGACGGTCCGCCAGCTGTGGTTCTTCGATGTGGCCCGGGGGAGCGCCGAACACGTGAGCCAGGGGTGGGAGCGGGGGCTCGGGGGGGCGTTTGCGCCTACTACCTCTGGGGTGGTGGCCCTCCTCGCCGATGGCGTGCACTTCCGGCCGGTGCGCCTCGCGCGTGGCCGCGACGGGTGGCAGCGGGTGGAGCTCGTGGGTCGGCGGGCCGCCACCATCCGGGACCTGGTGGCCTCCGCCGACGGTGGGGTGGTGCTGTTCGAATCCTCCACCGCCACCGAACCGCCCCAGTGGTACGCCGCGCGTATGGAAGGCAACACCATCGTCGAGGAGCGGGTCGTCACCGACCTGAACCGGCGCTACGTCGGCAAGCCCACGGGTCGCGCCGAGGTGATCCGCTGGAAGGGGGCCCGCAACGAGGAGGTGGAGGGGATCCTCTACTACCCGCTCGCCTACGAGCCTGGGAAGAGGTACCCGCTGGTGTTGGATCTCCACGGCGGACCGGCGGGCACCGATGCCGACGAGTGGAGTCAGTCCTGGACCTCCCCCATCATGCTCTGGCGCCAACGGGGGGCGTTCGTGCTGCAGGTGAACTACCACGGTTCGGCAGGGTACGGACTCGACTGGGTGGAATCCATCGGCGGCGGGAAGTACTACGAGCTGGAGATCCCCGACATCGAGAAGGGGGTGGACGAGCTCCTGCGCCGGGGGCTGGTGGACCCGCAGCGTCTGGCCTCCTCGGGGTGGTCGAACGGGGGGATCCTGACGGTGGAGCTCATCACCCGCACCCAGCGCTACCGGGCGGCCGCCGTGGGAGCGGCGGACGTGGAGTGGATCTCCGACTGGGGCAACGTGGCCTTCGGTGCCGCCTTCGACAACTACTACCTGGGCGGGCCGCCGTGGGAGATCCCCCAGGTCTACCTCGCCAAATCGCCGCTGTTTCGCCTTGCTAGCGTGACCACGCCCACCATCGTCACCACCGGCACGGCCGACACCAGCGTCCCCCCCGGCCAGTCGCGCTCGCTCTTCCACGCGCTGCAGCAGATCGGGGCAGCACCGGTGCGTCTCGTGCTCTTCCCCGGGGAGGAACACGCCCTGGAGAAGATCGTGCACCAGCGGCGCAAGGTGGAGGAGGACCTGGCGTGGTTCGACCGCTACCTGTTCGCCTCGCCCCAGCGCGAGCAGGAGGGGGTGAAGGCGGGGTCGCTGCTGGAGGGGTTGCTCCTCCGGCACGCGGCGGCGCGTGTGGGTGCGGCTTTCGGCGTGCTCCAGGGTGGGGTGCTGGTGCCCGAGACGGTGGCGGTGGGCGAGCTGGAGGTGGGTCGCTTCGAGGTGACGCGGGCGCAGTTTGCCGCCTTCGATCCGCGCCTGGCGCTGGCTCCGGGGGAGGAAAACCTGCCGGTTGCGGGGGTGAGCTTCCAGCAGGCCCAGGCGTACGCCGCCTGGTTGGCGGAGCGGACCGGGCGGGCGTTTCGCTTGCCCACCCTGGAGGAGGCCGAAAAGCTTGCCGAAGACGCAGGCAGGAACGGCAACACCTTGGACCGCTGGGCCGGCTATTCCCCCAACCCCGACGACACCCGCGCTCTCCACCGCACCCTAGCCCAGCTGCCAGCGGGCGCCCTGCTGCTGCCGGTGGGGTCGCTGGCGCCCTGGGCGGCTGAGGGTGTGTTCGATCTCGACGGCAACGTGGCGGAGTGGGCCGTGGCCAGTGACGGCAGCGGTCAGGTGGTGGGTGCCAGCGCCGATCTCCCCCGGGACGAGCGGTCCACCGCTCCGGCAACACCCGCCTATACCGGCCTGCGCGTGGTGGTAGGGCCCCTGCCAGGGCGGGGCGCTACCAGCGGACCGGTGGGATGGGGAGCGATTCAGCCCCCGGCACGCCAGGCGGGTAGCGCAGGTCGAGGCCCTCGAGGACGGTAAGGAGGGCCTGGGAGACGGCCACGTTGCGGAACCACTTGTGGTCGGCGGGTACCACGAACCAGGGTGCCCAGGGGGTGTTGCAGCGCGACAGGGCGTCCTCCCAGGCAGCCAGGTAATCGCCCCAGCGGGCCCGGTCCTCCAGGTCGCCCGGGTTGAACTTCCAGCGCTTGGTGGGGTCCTGCTGCCGGGCCCGCAGGCGCTCGGCTTGCTCCTGGGGGGAAATGTGGAGGAAGAACTTGACCACGACCACACCTTCTTCCACGAGCAGCTTCTCGAAGGCGTTGATGTGCTCCCAGCGGGCTTTCCAGGTGGTCTCTCCCACCAGGCCCTTGACCCGCACCACCACCACGTCCTCGTAGTGGGAGCGGTTGAAGATGCCCACCATGCCGCGCCGCGGCACCGCCCGATGCACGCGCCAGAGGAAGTCGTGGGCCAGCTCCTCCTCGGTGGGGACCTTGAAGGGGGTGACCTGCACCCCCTGGGGGGAGAAGGCGCCGAGGACGTGCTCGATGGTGCCGTCCTTCCCCCCGGTGTCCATGGCCTGCAGGACCACGAGGAGAGCGTGACTCGCCGAGGCGTAGAGCCGCTCCTGCAGCTCGGCCAGGCGAGCCAGGTTGCGCTCCGTGACCTCCCTGGCTTCGTCCTTGTGGGAAAAGGGTCCGGTGGCGCCGGGGTCGATGGCCTTGAGGTCGAAGCGCGTACCGGGCGGCAGAGTGACGAAGAGCGGTTTCACGCGGCCTCCTGCTCCCCCCACCCTAGCACGGACGGGCCGCAGGCGTGAGGGAGCTCCGGCAAGAGGCGCCGGCAGGCGGAGGCCGCTACACCCGCCCGGCGACGGTGATGCGGGTGACAGCCGCCTCGAGGCGCGCGCGCTGGGTGTCGAGCTCGGCACCCGAGGCGCTGCGCATGGCCGCTTCCGCCGCGGTCTTGTCGCTCTTTGCCTGCTCCAGGTCGATCTCCTCGGGCAACTCAGCCACTTCCGCGAGGACGGTGACGCGGTCGCCCACCACCTCGGCAAACCCCCACTGGATCGCCACGTAGTGCTCGCGCACCCCCTGCCGGTACGACAGCTCGCCAATGCGCAGCTGTGTCAACAGCGGCGTGTGGCCGGGCAGGATGCCCAGGGCCCCCAGCACCCCCGGCAGCGTCACCTCGTCCACCTCCGCCTCCACGGCGGTGCGGGTCGGCGTGACCACCGTCAGGTGGAGACGACCCTCGGCCATCTCACGCCTCCGCCTTCAGACGCTCGGCGTGCTCCAGCACCTCCTCGATGGGTCCCTTCATGTAGAAGGCCTGCTCGGGGATGTGATCGAGTTCGCCCTTGCAGATCATGTCGAAGCCGCGGATGGTGTCGGCAATCTTCACGTACTTGCCCTTGAGCCCCGTGAACTGCTCCGCCACGTGGAACGGCTGGGAGAGGAAGCGCTGGATCTTGCGGGCGCGCGCCACGGTGAGCTTGTCCTCTTCCGACAGCTCGTCGATCCCCAGAATGGCAATGATGTCCTGGAGATCCTTGTACTTCTGGAGGATCCTCTGAACCTCGCGGGCCACCCGGTAGTGGTCCTCGCCCAGGATGTGCGGGTCGAGGATGCGACTGGTGGAGGCCAGGGGGTCCACCGCCGGGTAGATGCCCAACTCCACGATTTGCCGCGACAACACGGTGGTGGCGTCCAGGTGGGCGAAGGCGGTGGCCGGCGCCGGGTCGGTGAGGTCGTCGGCGGGCACGTAGATGGCCTGCACCGAGGTGATCGAGCCGCGCTTGGTGGAGGTGATGCGCTCCTGCAGTTCGCCCATCTCCGTGGCCAGGTTTGGCTGGTAGCCCACCGCCGAGGGCATGCGGCCGAGCAGCGCCGACACTTCCGAGCCGGCCTGGGTGAAGCGGAAGATGTTGTCGATGAACAGGAGCACGTCCTGTTCCTCCACGTCGCGGAAGTACTCGGCCACAGTGAGGCCGGACAGCGCCACGCGCAGACGGGCGCCCGGCGGTTCGGTCATCTGGCCGTAGATGAGGGCGGCCTTGGACTTGCGCCAATCGTTGGGATCGATGACGCCGGACTCCTGCATCTCCAGCCACAGGTCGTTCCCCTCGCGGGTGCGCTCGCCAACCCCCGAGAACACCGAGAACCCACCGTGCTGCAGCGCCACGTTGTTGATCAGCTCCATGATGATGACGGTCTTGCCCACCCCGGCGCCGCCGAACAGGCCGGTCTTGCCGCCCTTGGTGTACGGTTCCAGGAGGTCCACCACCTTGATGCCGGTCTCGAACATCTCCACGGTGGTGGACTGCTCCTCGAAGGAGGGCGCCTCGCGGTGGATGGGCCAGCGCTCCTTGGTCTCCACGGGACCGCGCTCGTCCACCGGCCTGCCGATCACCGACAGCACGCGCCCCAAAGTCTCCCGCCCCACGGGCATGGAGATGGGGCCGCCGGTGTCCACCGCCTTCATCCCCCGCACCAGGCCGTCGGTGGGGAGCATGGAGACGCAGCGCACCCGGTTCTCCCCCAGGTGCTGCATCACCTCGGTGACCACCTCGACCTCGCCGGCTTCCGAGCGGTCACGGATCTCCACGGCGTTGTAGATGGGCGGGAGGTGCCCCTCGGGGAACTCCACGTCCACCACCGGCCCGATCACCTGGACGATGCGACCTTCCACCTTTTCTCTTGCGGCCATGCTCGACTCCTAGCCTTCCGCCAGCGCCTGGGCGCCGGAAACGATTTCGATGAGTTCTTTGGTGATGGCTGCCTGCCGCACGCGGTTGTAGGTGAGGGTGAGCTTCTCGATCATCTCCCCCGCGTTCTTGGTGGCCGCCCCCATGGCGGTCATGCGGGCGCTGTGTTCGGCAGCCACCGAGGAGAGGAGGGCGCGCAGCACCTCCACCTCCACGTAGCGGGGCAACAGCCGATCGAGCAGCACGGCAGGCGCCGGTTCGCACAGGTAGCCCACCAGGGCACCCCCTCCCTCCAGCGACTCCCGCGGGATGGGGAGGAGTTTCGAGAGCACCACCGCCTGCTGGATGATTGAACGGAACCTGTTGGAGAGCAGGTAGATGGCGTCGGTCTCGCGGTCCGCGAAGCGCTTCGCCAACAGCGAGGCCAGGGCGAAGGCCGGGGCCGGGGAGGTGCTGCTGAGGAGGTCCGGCGGTGCGGCCAAGGGGGCAACCCCCCGGTGTTTGAAGTAGTCCACACCTTTGCGGCCCACCAGCACCAGATCCACCTGTTCCCAGCGGTGGCTGGCCAAAAGCTTGCTCGCCTCCCGCAGCACGTTGGCGTTGAAGGAACCGCACAGCCCGCGGTCGGAGGTGATGACCACGAGGGTGACGCGGCGTTCCTCGCGCTGTTCCAGGAGCGGGTGGCGGTGGGTGCCCACGCGGGTCGCCAGGGAGCGCAGCACCCCCTCCAGGTTGGTGGCGTAGGGGCGGGCTTCCAGGATCCGGGTCTGGGCCCGGCGCAGACGGGCCGCGGCCACCATCTTCATGGCCTTGGTGATCTGCTCGGTGGACCGTACCGAGCGGATGCGACGGCGGAGAGCCTGGGTATTAGCCAACGGCGGCCTCCGGATGTTCCTTCAGGAAAGCTTCTTGCGCTGCCCGGCAGGCCTGCTCCAGCTCCTGCTCGGTGGCGCCTTCCAGCTTGCCGGTGGCAACGATGGTCTCCAGCACCGCCGCGTGGTGTGCCCGCAGGTACTCGTGGAGGTAGCGCTCGAAGGCGGGCACCGCCGCCACTTGGAGCTTGTCGAGCACGCCCCGGGTGCCGGCGAAGATGGATGCCACCTGGTACTCCACCTCCATGGTTTGGTGGAGCCCCTGCTTGAGCAGCTCCACCAACCGTTCACCGCGCGCCAACTGCCGCAGCGTTGCCTTGTCCAGGTCCGAGCCAAACTGGGCAAAGGCGGCCAGCTCGCGGTACTGGGCCAGGTCGAGGCGCAGGGTGCCAGCCACCTTCTTCATCGCCTTGATCTGGGCGTTGCCGCCCACGCGGGAGACGGAGATCCCCACGTTGATGGCGGGGCGGACGCCGGCGTAGAAGAGGTCGGTCTCCAGGAAGATCTGGCCATCGGTGATGGAGATGACGTTGGTGGGGATGTAGGCGGAAACGTCACCCATCTGGGTCTCGATGACCGGCAGGGCGGTGAGCGAACCCCCGCCCAGGTCGTCGCGCAGCTTGGCGGCACGCTCCAGGAGGCGGGAGTGGAGGTAGAACACATCGCCGGGGTACGCCTCGCGTCCCGGTGGCCGGCGCAGCAGCAGCGAGATCTCGCGGTAGGCCGCCGCGTGCTTGGAGAGGTCGTCGTAGATGCAGAGGGCGTGCTGGCCGTTGTAGAGGAAGTACTCGCCCATGGCGCAGCCAGCGTAGGGGGCCAGGTACTGGAGGGGGGCTGGCTCCGAGGCCGAGGCCGACACCACGATGGTGTGGTCCATGGCGCCGTGGTCCTCCAGGGTCTTCACCACCTGGGCGACGGTGGACCGCTTCTGACCGATGGCCACGTAGACGCAAACGATCCCCTTGCCCTTCTGGTTGATGATGGTGTCCACGGCAATGCTGGTCTTGCCGGTCTGGCGATCGCCAATGATCAGCTCGCGCTGGCCACGGCCAATGGGGATCATGCCGTCGATGGCCTTGATGCCGGTCTGCACCGGCTCCTTCACCGGCTGGCGGCGGACCACCCCCGGGGCGATGCGCTCGATGGGGTAGTGGTCCGTGGCCTCCACTGGGCCCTTGCCGTCGATGGGTTCCCCCAGCGGATTCACCACCCGCCCGATGAGGCCGGGTCCGACCGGCACCGAGAGGATCTTGCCGGTCCGCCGCGCCTCGTCCCCCTCCTTGATGGCGTGGGTTTCGCCCATGAGCACGCACCCGACGCTGTCCTCTTCCAGGTTGAGGGCGAGCCCGAACACGCCATGGGGGAAGGCCACCATTTCTCCAGCCATGACCCGGTCGAGGCCGAACACCCGGGCGATGCCGTCCCCCACCGCCACCACCGTCCCCACTTCGGCCATGTCCACGGAGGTCTCGAGCCCTGCGATCTGTCGTCGCAGGATGTCGGTGATTTCATCGACCTTGATCTGCATCCCCGCTTCTCCCCTCTATCCGACGCGGAGGACCGCTGGCCCCCCGGCCACTGCCTCCTGCTGTGTGGGAGGTACCGGCCCCCCACGCTCACCCATCATCCGAGGGACGGAGCGCTGCGCTGTGCAAACTTGGCGAGCTGCGTCCGCAGCGATCCGTCGAAGACCCGACTGCCGATCCGCACCACGAAACCAGCCAAGAGTTCCGGCCGCTCTTCCAGGGCCAGCTCCACCCGCGCCCCCACCGCTTCAGCGAGCGCCGCCTCCAACGCGTGCCGCTGCCCAGGCGGCGGCGCCACTGGCGTCTGCAACACCCCCCGCACCTTCCCCTCGTGGGTATCCACCATGTCCCGGAACGCCGCTGCCACCTCCCCGAGCCAGCGGAGGCGGTAGTGCTGCATGAGCGCGGCCAGCAACCGGTGCACCTCGCGGCGCAGGCCAAACCGGGCCCCCATCTCCTGCAGGATGGCCCGCTTGACGGTGGGAGTCACCGAGGGAACCTCGAAGACCTTCAGGAGCCGGCGATCCTCTGCCAGCAGGCTGGCCACTGCCTCCAGCTGCTCGCGAGCTTCGTTCAGGGCAGCAAGCCCCTGCTTGGCCAGTACCTGGAAGAGCGCAGCCGCGTACGGGCGGGCAACGCGTGTACTCACGCCCCACCTCCCCGATGCTGGGCGCGCAGCCGTTCCACGGCTGCAGCAAAGATACGGTCACGGTCCTCTGGCGCCATCTCGCGTTCGATCAACTCGCGGGCCAACTCCGCAGCGATGGCGGCCGCTTCCTGGGTGAGCTGCCGACGCGCCTCGCCCACGCGGCGGGTGGCTTCCTGGTCTACCTGCAGCAGCAGGCGGGCCGCCTCCTCCTCCCCCTGGCGGCGCAGCGCGTCGCGCTCGTTCTCTCCTTCACGAAGCAGGCGTTCGCGCAGGCTGCGGATCTCCTCCTGGAGGGAAGCCACGCGCCCCTCCACTTCCCGGCGCAGCCGCTCTGCTTCCTCGCGCTGGCGCTGCGCCTCGGCGAGCTGCGAGGCGATCTCTTCGCTGCGCGTGCGGAAGAAGCGCGACAGCGGCTTGGCCAGCAGGAACGCCAGGAAACCGAAGAAAACGATGAGGTTGAGCGAGTACCACACGACCCGTGGCAAGCCCAGGAAGGTTTGGGAACCCTCGGCAGCAGCCGCATCCGAGGCCACCAACAACACGGCCATGAAGAGTGGAGCTGGGAGACGGGCGCTCATGAGGCGAGCCTCCGGCCCAGCAGGCGGCCCGCCAGTTCGATGGCCAGCTGGCGCGAGCGCTTCCGCAGCTCTGCCCGCGCCTGGAGTCCTGCCTCCTCCAGTTCCCGAGCCAGGCGGGCGAGACGCTCGTGCCCCTCTGCCCGAGCGGCCTCCAGGCGGGCGCGGCGCTCCGCCTCGCCCGCGGCGCGCAGGGCGGCCCGCTCTCGCTGCGCCGCGGCAGCGGCCTCGGTGAGCTGCAGTTCGCACTGCGCCAATGCTTCCCTGGTTTGGTTCTGGGCGGTGCCGAGCTCTGCGGCGCCGTTCTGGACGATGTGCCGCCGCTCCTCCAAAAGCGCGCCCAGGGGCTTGACCACCTGGGTGGAAACCAGGAAGAAGACCGCCCAGAAGCACGCCATGATCAGCAGCAGGGAGAGATTTGGCGTAATTGTCACCCTTGCCCTCCGGGTCCCAACGCCAAAAGGGGGCATCTCCCCCCCTTCAGGCAAGCGGTGCAACGCTAGCAGAACACCGCGCTCCGGTCAACTCGTCCGCAATCGCCTGTCGGGAGAAGAGGAGCTAGCGAACCCCCAAGCAAGCAACAGGCGCGCCGGATTGCACCGGCGCGCCTGGGAACGGCCAGTGGGGGGCGTCAGCCCTTCTTGGTCTTCTCGATGATCGGCAGGGCGGGGTAGCGCTGCTTCAGCACGTCCAGCAGGCGCATCAGGTTCTCGTTGCCGCCCACGTCCTTCTGGGCATCCTCAAACTCGTAGTCGTCCCCCTTGGTGAAGTCGAAGGTGAGCTGGTAGCAAAAGTTCCCGCTCTCCCGGGTGACACAGGTGACGGTGATCTGCTTGACCCCCTTGAGGAACAGCTCGAAGTTGCGGGAGGCGTCGGAGGCGTCCCGCCAGGCGAGCTTGTCCCCCGAGAGCACGAGCTTCCCCGTGGGGTTCTTGCGGAACACGCCGCCGTGGCGGAAGACCAGCCCCTCGAACACCACCTCGCCGCTGCTCCCGGCGGCGGCAGCCCCTGGCCGTGCCGGGACGATCACGTCCTTCTTGAGTGGCGCCTCCATCAGGGCGACGATGATGACTTCCTGGATGCCGTTCTCCTTGAGGTAGATGAGATCGTTGACCGTGGGCTTCTGATCCACGCCCCCCTGGCGGATCTGGTCGGCAATGATCTTCTCGGAGAGCCCTGATTTCACGAGTCGCACCAGGTCCACCAGCGCCGGGTTGTCGGGCTGCGCCGGCGGAGTCGGTTTCGGAGCGCGGGCCACGAGGGCGTTCACCACCGCCTCGGGGACGCCGGCGGCCTGCAGGCGAGCGAGATCGGCGGCCTCGAGGGGGGCCACGGTGTTCGCCGGATCGTTGATCTGGGCAATGATTGCCTCGGGCGGGGCGCCGAACTGATGGGCAGCAATGATCTTGTCCACGGTGATTTGCTCCGCCGCCAGGGGCAGGGCAAGAAAACTTAAGGCCAACCACAAACCGACACGTCGCATGACACCCTCCTTTGCGTCGCCTGTCATTTTACCACCGTCTCGAGACCCAGAAACAGCCGCCTCCCTGGGGCGGGGTAGCCCCTTACCTCCTGGTAGGCGCGGTCAAACAGGTTGTCGGCCCGCAGCCGGGCCCACAGCTGCCGGAGCAGGGGGCGCGAGAGGGCGAGGTTGGCGGTGAAGAAGGAGGGCATGTCGGTCCGGGCAAAGGTGACCGGGTCCAGGTCGGTGCGCTCGCCCACCCAGACCAGCCCCACCTGAGCTTCGAGTTGGGCGGGAAGGGGACGGTGGAGGGTAGCGGCGGCGGACCAGCGGGGCCGCCTGAGCAGGGTCTCTCCGGCCTTGTTGCGCGCGTCCACGTAGGAGACCTGGAGATCCAGCGACCCGAGCCCCTCGCGGCGCACGGCCCAGGCCAGCTCGGCTCCGTCCTGGGCGGCACCGCTGATGTTCTCGTAGCGGGAGCGGGCGTAATCAAAATCGATGAGGTTGGTGACGCGGTTGCGGAAGAGGGCAAGCTGGACGGTGCCACTCCCTGCCACCGCCAGCGAGGCCCCCAGCTCGCCGCAGGTGGAGCGCTCGGCTTCGAGGTTGGGGTTGCCAGCGTAGGGGTAGTAGAGCTCGCCCAGGGACGGCGCGCGGAAGCCGCGGCCGTAGGAGAGCCACAGGCGACTGCGGCCCACGTGGCGGGCCACGGTCACCCGAGGCGAGACCTCGCTCCCCCAAGGGTGAGCACGATCCCAGCGCACCCCCACCTGGACCCGCCAGGCGCTGCCCAGCTCGAAGCGATCCTGGAGGAACGCTGCAGCACTCGTCACCTGCTCCCGATCCAGGGAGACGCCGAACACCGACTCGTCGCTCACCCGGTCGCGCCGCCATTCCCCGCCGGCGGTGAGGCGGTGGCCCCCCAGCGAGCGGTGCCAGGCGGAGCGTACCGTTCCCGTGCGGGCGCGGGTGTCGCTCCAGGTGAAGCCGAACGGCTCGTCGGGATCGCGAAATACGAGCTGCCGCTCCACCCAGGAAAGCGAGGTTTCCAGCCGCTCGCCGTTCGCCAGCTCCACTTGGATGGGGGCTTCGAAGAGCGATTCCTCCGTTTCCGTGAAGCGGTTCGGCGTCACGGTGGCACCGGAGAAGGGCACGTCGGTGTGCGTGGCCGTTTGCCGGGCCACGACTCTGGCCGTGGTGCTGCTGCCCAGGTGCAGCCGCGCCTCGACGCTGCCGCTCCGGGAGGAGAAGTCGTCGTGGGCCAGGGGCCCGCTCCCGTCGCGGCGAGCCGCCGAGGCGCTCAGCTCCACCTCGCCAAGGGCGTAGGACACCTCCGCCTCCCCCCGCCGCCACTGCGACGTGCCGCCCTCCAGGAAGAGCCGGAAGGAATCGCCGCGGCGGGCCAGCGGGAACAGCTGCACCACCCCGCCAATGGCATCGCCGCCGTAGAGGGCCGAGTACGGCCCCCGCACCACCTCGATGCGCTCCAGGCCAGCGGTGAGGGGGGTACTCCAGTCGTAGCCGCCAAAGTAGGGGGAGTTGAGCCGCACCCCGTCGAAGAGCACCAGCGTGTGGTTGCTGTTGGTGCCGCGGGTGAAGAGACTCGTCACCCCGTTATCGAGGCCGGAGCGCAGCAAGAGGGTGCCAGGAACCAGGCGCAGGAGCTCGGCTGCACTGGCGGTGCCGCTGTCCTGGATGGCACGGCGGGGGATGACAGTGACCGCCGCCATCGCCTCGTCCTCGCTTTCGGCCTCGGCAGCTGCTGTGACGACGATGTTCTCCTCAAATGTGACGACGCCCTGGGCGAGCGCCGGGAAGGTGGGGAGAACGGCCAGGATGGAAATGGATGCGAGCAGAAGACGCCACATTGGAACCTCCCGTTCCTCGCGGGGTGGCAGGTCTCCTGGCTCCCGGATCGTCCAGCTCCGCTCGCCTTCCCAGTTGCGTACCGCCAACCAGTGGCCTTCATGAGCGGGCCGTCCCCGGTCACAGTGGCGGGGGCCGCGCCGGATTCCCACCGGCTTCCCTCGGCACCACCCCGGTCTCTCGCTGGCGAGTCTAGTACCCTCTGCCCCGGAAGGCAAGGGCAAGGTGGCTGCAGCTGCAGCCGGCTCGGGAGGGCAGCAACGCCGGCAACGCAGCGCGCGCCGGTTGCCCGGCGCGCGTCACGATCCGGAGAGCGGAACGGTTACTGGACGGTGGCCTGGACCGGGATCGCGATGAGCTTTCGGGTCGGATCGTTGGTGGTGATCTTGAGGGTGGTCTTGAGGGTGCTGCCCTTGGCGGTGCCGGCGGGCAGGGTCACCGCCACCTGGAAGCGCTGGCCGGCCTGCAGCGGCACGACTTCGGTGGTGAAGGGCTGGTCGATCTCCACCTTCTCCACCTTGAAATCGAACCCTTGCCGGTTGCTGATGATGACCACGTTGCGGCCCACCGGCGCATCGTTCGGCACGGTTCCAAAGGTGAGTTCTCCAGGCACCACCTGGAGGATGGGCCTGACCAACCCGCTCACCGTGAGGGGGACCTCCGGCGCCTTGGGGGAGTCGGTCTTCACCGTGAGCTTGTGGTTGAGCATCCCTTCCTTGGCGTCAGCCGGAACGGTGACCGTCACTTCCCACTGGGAACCGGAGTAGTTGGTCTGCCGCTCCTTCCCTTCCAGCTCCCGGAACGAGACCTTGTACGGGCCTTCGGGGGCATCCACGCCCAGCACCTTGAAGGTGGCGCCGTCGGAGGCCACCAGGAGTACCGTGTCGGTGGCGGGCTCGCCCTGCAGCACGTTGAAGCGGAGCAGGGAACGCGGCAGCGCCTCGATGAACGCCTTCACGTCCGCCTTCACCACCACGGTGGCGTTGCGCATCTGCGGGTCGTTGGTGAAGACCAGGATGGCCTTGGAGATGGGCCCGAGGAACGCCGACGTGTCCACCTCGGCGTTGATCTTGCCCGTGCCCCCCGGCGGGATGGTCTTGTCGAAGTTGGCCACGGTGCAGCCGCAGGTGGGGCGGACCTGGGAGATTTCCAGGGGCGCCTGCCCGGTGTTCTTCACCTCGAACACCGCCTTCAGTTTCTCGCCCTTGGGGACGGGACCGAAGTCGATGATCTTCTGAACGATCTCCGCCACGGGCTGGGGTCCTTCCGGCGGCTTGGCTTCCTGCTGCTGCTGGGGCTGCTGGGCCACACTCCATGCCGAAAGCAGCGAAAAGATCATGAGCAGTTGGACGGTCCGTTTCATGCCACAACCTCCTCTCCGGTCGCGCCGGAGGTGCTAGAGTACACCGCCGCGCGAGCGCGCGCTAGAGGCAATGCAGGATTCTTGCCAGGTCTACCTGCTCCCCATTGGCGGCACGGCCACGGCCGCCCTGGCTGGCCTCCTCCACGAGAGCGGCGAGGCGGTGTGCGGCGTTGACAGCGCCCTCTACCCCCCAACCTCCGAATTCCTGGCGGAACTGGGCATCCCCGTCCGGCTGGGGTGGGACCCGGCCAGGATCCCCGACGGGCTGCGGCAGGTGATCATCGGCAACGCGGTGCCGAAGAGCAATCCGGAGGTGGCGGCCGTGCTCCAGCGCGGTCTCCCCTACACCTCCCAGGCGGCGGCGTTCGGGGAGCGGTTCTGCCGAGGCTCCCGCAGCATCGTGGTGGCGGGCACCCACGGGAAGACCACCACCACGGCACTCACGGCGCACCTCCTCACCGGCGCCGGTCTCGATCCCACGGTGCTGGTAGGGGGGGTTCCCTGTGGTGGCCGCCCCTGGCGACTGGGCAGGGGGGGGTGGACGGTGGTGGAGGGGGACGAGTACAACACCGCCTTCTTCGATCGCGGGCCCAAGTTCCTCCACTACTTCCCCCACTTCTTCGTGGTTGGGAACGTGGAGTACGACCACGCCGACCTCTACCCCTCGCTGGATGCCATTGTGGCAGCGTTCCGCGCCGGAGTGGCCTGCGTGGATCGGGAGGGCTGGACGCTCGCCAACGCCGCGGACGAGGGGGCTCGTTGCGTGGTGGAGGGGTGTCAGCGGGTGGTGTGGTACGGCGAGACAGCGACGGCGGATCTGCGCTGCCTGCGCTGGGACACGGAGGACGGCCGGCTGCGGGCGGTGGTGGCGTGGCAGGGGGATCGCTTCGAGCTCACCACACCCCTCGTGGGGCGTCACAACCTGGACAACCTCTTGGCGGCGACCACCTGTGCCCTGCTGGCGGGAGCACCCCCCAGTGCCATCGTGACCAGCGCGGCCACCTTCCCCGGTGTGCGGCGCCGCCTGGAACTGGTGGGCGAAGCCGCGGGTGTCGCGGTGGTGGACGACTTTGCCCACCACCCCACGGCGGTGGCCCTCACCCTGGAGGGGGCCCGCGCGCGGTTTGCCGGCCGGCGACTGGTGGTGGCCTTCGAACCCCGTTCCCTCTCTGCCGCCCGCGCCGAGTTTGCTCTGCCCTACGAGGAGGCGCTCTCGCGCGCTGACGTGGTTCTCTTGGCCCCCGTGTACCACCGCGCCCGTCTCCCGGTGGAGCAGGTGCTGGACAGAACCGCCATCGTGGCTGGGCTGGAGCGACGCGGCATCCGAGCCCGCGCCCTGGAGGAGGGGGAGGATGCGGTGGCGGTGCTCGGGGGAGAGCTGCGGCCTGGCGACGTGGTGGTGTGCATGTCCTCGGGGGATTTTGGCGGTTTGCCGCGGCGGCTGCTCTCGGTCCTGCGGGAGGGGGCGTGAGGGAGCGAGCGGCCTTCCTGCTGGCAACGGTGGGCGGCCTTGGCGAGGTGCTGCCAGCGCCGGGGACTACCGTGGGCTCGCTGCTCGCCGCCACCCTGTTTCTCCTCCTGGAAACGGTGGCGAGGGCAGTGGCGCTGCCGGTGGCGTTGCTGGTGCTGGCCGGACTGCTGCCACTTTCGGTGGCTGCCTGTGGGCGCGAGGCCGAGCGCCGAGGGGTGGTGGATCCGGGACCGGTGGTGCTGGACGAGGTGGCCGGGCAGTGGCTGGCGCTCACGGGGGTGGCGCTGGTGGCCCCCGCACCGTTGGGGGTGGGGGGGGCCGCCGTCTCCTTCCTGCTCTTTCGCGCCTTCGATGTGGCAAAGCCGTGGCCCATCTCCCGGCTCGAGCGCCTGCGCGGTGGCTTGGGGATCGTCGCGGACGATCTGGCAGCGGGTGCCGCTGCGGCGGCGGTGCACCTGCTCCTGGCTTCCCACCTGCGCTTCCTGTGAGGGTTCCTGCGGGGTGGGGTGTGCCTTGCGCGCCGTGGACAGCGGTGCGAGCCGGCGCTAGCATGCAGCCATGAACATGACGGTGCTGCGTGGTTCGGCCCTGCTGGTGCTCGTGGCGTCGGCGGCGGTGGGTCAGGAGCTGGATGCAGCGGCCGCTGGCCGCTTTGCCGAACTGGCCCTGGCCTGTCTCCATCGCGAATATCCCAACAAGATCGCCCACGTGCTCACCTCCGACCAGGACGTCAAGCCGCCCCGCGAGCTCACACCGGTCTTTTTCGGCTGTTTCGACTGGCACTCTGCCGTCCACGGCCACTGGCTCCTGGTCCGCCTCGCCAGGCAGTTTCCCAAGGCACCCTTTGCCGCCCAGGCGCGGGAGGCTTTGGCCGTGTCGTTCACCCCGGAACGGGTTGCCGCCGAGGTGCGCTACCTGGAGGGGGAGGGCCGCACCACCTTCGAGCGGCCGTACGGGCTCGCCTGGCTCCTGCAGCTGGCGGCCGAGCTCAAGGAGTGGGACGACCCCCAGGCGCGGCGGTGGGGGGTGACCCTGGAGCCGCTGGAACGTCTCGCCGCCCGGCGGCTCAAAGAGTGGCTGCCCAAACTGTCCCACCCGGTCCGCACCGGCGAGCACGAGCAGACCGCCTTTGCCCTGGGGCTGGTGGCCGACTGGGCCCGGACCGCCGGGGACGCGGAGATGTTCGCCCTGGTAGAGGCCCGCACGGCCGCCTACTACGATCGGGATCGCAACTGTCCCTTGGCCTTTGAGCCCTCAGGCCAGGACTTCCTCTCCCCGTGCCTGGCCGAGGCCGATCTGGTCCGGCGTTTCGTCCCCCCGTCACGCTACGCCGTGTGGCTCTCCCTCTTCCTCCCCCAGCTGCCCTTGGACGGTTCCGCTGACTGGCTCCGTCCCGCAGTGGTGACCGACCGGAGCGACGGCAAGCTCGTGCACCTGGACGGACTCAACCTGTCGCGGGCCTGGATGTTGGAGGGGATCGCCTCGGGGTTGCCTGCGGGCGATCCCCGCCTCGGCTCGCTGCTGGCCGCCGCCAAAGCCCACCGCGAGGCCGGCCTGGCGGCGGTCACCAACCAGTCCTACGAGGGTGGCCACTGGCTCGGCAGCTTCGCCACGTACCTGGTGACCGGGCGGGGGCTGGGGGGTGCGGCTCGCCCCCGCTGAGGGGCAGCCCCGCTGCCGGCAAAACCGGGGTGGCACCACTCCCCGCGCTGGTGACGCTGGCAAACTGGGCGGAGTTGCTGAAAGGGGGGGTTGACGGGGCCTGCGGGCAGGGTCACACTGGAGGTGGAGGCAGGGTGGCGCGTTCGTGCTGCCGTGCCTTTTCTTCTCACCCCTGCTCGCGCTCCTCCCGGGTGCGCAGGTCGGAAACCACGGTAAAGCCCCAGATGACGAAGTTGGTGTTGTCGCCAATCTCGCGCACGGCCCGGTAGCGCAACGCCCGGACCTGCTCCTTGAAGTCCAACAGTTCGTGGCGGGCCGGCTCGGTGAGTTCCCGGGTCCGGAAACCCCAGGCGGTGATGTAGGCCACCAGGCCTGCCACCTCACCCAGGACGGCCAGGTCGCCGTCCACGGTCAGGGGGTCGGGGAGGATGAGGCTGGCGCGCTGGCGCCCCCGCACCGTGTTCTTGAAGTAGCGCTGCATTTGGTCGCTCAGCAGGGCGCGGGTAGAGGTGTCGCGGGCAGTGCAGAGCACGAAGCCGCTCTCCAGGGGTTTTTGGTCCTCGAGAAAGAAGGAGAACCGCTCGAAGAGGTAGGCGTAATCCTTCCTCAGGTAGCCAGGGGCCGGGCGCACCACGCGGTTTGGCACGATGCTAGCGACGAAGCGGCAGCGGAACCGGGCGCACACCTCCAGCACTTCCCCCACGTAGGCGAGCTTGCTCTGGGCGAGGGCCGTCATCTCCCGCTTGCCTGCCCTCTCACCCGCCTCCAGGCACGCCCGGGCCAGCGCGTGCCGCTCTTCCAGGGGCAGCGGCGGGAGCTGGCGCGCCAGGCGGAACACCTTGCGCTTCAAGAGCCGCCGGGCGGTAAGGCGGAGGCCCAGGGCGGAGGTGCTGAGGTGCTTGATCTTGGCGTCCAGTACGGCCTGGACAAAGTTCCACAGGTCGCGGTCCTCGACGATGACACCAGCCACCACCTCGTAGGGCGAGGAGGAGGACTCAAAACCGCTGCCGTTCACGAAGAGGACGTAGGCCACACTCGCCTCCGCTCCCGGATACCGTTCTATTGTGGCACACCGCCCTACCTCCCGCCAGGTGCGGGGGTGAACGCCGGCACCTCCTGTGCTACCGTTCCGCCCCCGGGAGGTGGGCGTGCGCGACGCTATCCAAACCCTCTGGCCCGAACTGGAGTGGATTGCCAACCCCGAGCTGCGGGCCAAGGTCCGCCGCACCTGGGAGCTGGCGCTGGAGCGCTCACCGCTCAGCGCCGAGGATCTGGAGCGCATCCCCTTCACCTTGCTGGTTCCCGGCTGCCCGGTGAGCTTCATGGCCCACAAGCGATGCGTGGTCCACATTGCTCGACGGGCCGCCGAGGCGATGCAGGAGTTCTTCGGCGATGCGCTGCCTCTGGACCTGGACACGGTCATCGCTGGGGCCATCCTTGCCGATGTGGGCAAGCTCCTGGAGTACGAAACGGTGGACGGCACCACCGTGGCCTCGAGTCGCGGGCGCCTGCTGCGGCACCCCTTCACGGGCGTGGCGCTGGCCATGGAGTGCGGCGTCCCGGATGCCATCTGCCACATCATTGCCGCGCACGCCGACGAGGGGGATCGCGTGCAGCGCACCACCGAGGCGTGGATCGTGCACCACGCCGACTTCATGGCGTTTGAGCCGTTCAAGAAGCGGTAGGCGGCAGGGGAAAGCAGCCGTTGGAGTGTGGGAGGGAACGAGCATGACCACGAGTCCCAGCTACGTCACGGAACGGATGGCCCAGTGGGCCGCTGGCCTGCGCTTCGAGGACCTCGCGCCGGCAGCCGTCCACGAGGCCAAGCGCTACCTCCTGGATTCCTTGGGGTGCGCCCTGGGCGGTTTCCGCCAACGCGACGTGCAGGTAGCCCTCCAGGTGCTTGCCGAGGTTGCGGCTGCCGGGCCGGCGACCGTGATCGGCAGCGGTGCGCGCCTGGACGTGGTTTCAGCAGCTCTCGCCAACGCCCTCATGGTCCGTGTCTTGGATTACAACGACATCTACTGGAAGCAGGACCCCTCGCACCCGTCGGACATCATCCCCGCCGCCATCGCCTGTGGCGAGCGAGCAGGTGGAGACGGTCGGGAACTGATCGTGGGCATCGTGCTCGGGCACGAGTTCGAGCAACGACTGTGCGAGGCGGCGTTCCCGGGGATCCGCGAGCGTGGCTGGCACCACGCCACCCTCACCGCCTTCGTGTCCCCCATCGTGGCCGGTCGCCTCCTCCACCTCTCCGCCCTGCAGATCCAGCACGCCATTGGCATCGCCGGCTCGCACCACGCCACCCTGGGCGCCGTCACGGCCGGCAAGCTCACCATGATGAAGAACACCGTGGACCCCATGGCCACCCAGGCCGGTGTGTTCGCCGCGCTCCTCGCCGAAAAGGGGTACACCGGGCCGCAGCACGTCATCGATGGCAAGGAGGGCCTGGTGCACTGTCTCGGTCCGGAGTGGCGGCTGGAGGTGCTCACGGAAGGGCTGGGGGAGAGTTTCCGCATTACCCAGTGCGGCATGAAGGCGTTCCCCACCGAGGCCCTCACCCACGCGCCCATCTCCGCGGTGCTCGCCATCGTCACGGAGCAGCACTTGCAACCCGAGCAGATCGTGGAGGTGCACGTCCGATCCCTCCACCGGGCCGCCGACATCCTCGCCGATCCCTCCAAGTACGACCCCTGGAGCAAGGAAACGGCGGACCACTCGCTCCCCTACTGCATTGCCGCGGCCATCGTCGACCGCAACGTGACACCGCTTTCCTTCAGCGACGCCAAGATCCGCGATCCGCGGCTGCGGGCGCAGCTTCCCAAGGTGAAGGTGGTGGCCGACGAGGAGATCGAGAAGCTTTTCCCGGCACTCCAGCGCGTCATCGTCAAGATCACCACCCAAGACGGCCGCAGCTTCGAGAAGCAGCTGGACTACCCCAAGGGCGACCCGCGCAACCCCCTCACCGACGCTGAGGTGGAGGCCAAGTTCGATGCCCTCGCCGCAGACGTCATTGCCCCCGACACGGCTCGGGCAGTGAAAGACGCCGTGTGGCACCTGGACGAGCTCTCCTCCATCACGGAGGTGATGCAGCTTCTGCGCGCCGCTCGGTAGCGGCAACGGCCCCGGATGGCAGAGGCGGGAGGCAGGAGATGGGACAGACGATCGTGGAGAAGATTGCGCAAGCCCACATGGTGGAGGGCCCGAACCGCCCCGTGCAGGCGGGGGATTTCCTGTCGCTGCGGCCAAAGCACGTGATGACCCACGACAACACCTCGGCGGTGCTGTCCAAGTTCCGGGCCCTGGGGCTGGGGAGGGTGCACGACCCGCACCAGCCAGTGTTCGCTCTCGACCACGACATCCAGAACACCTCGCAAGAGAACCTTGCGAAGTACCAAAAAATCGAGGCCTTTGCCCGGGAGCAGGGGATCGACTTCTACCCGGCGGGGGCGGGGATCGGCCACCAGCTCCTGTGCGAGCAGGGGTACGTCACCCCGGGCTCGCTGGTGGTGGCTTCCGACTCCCACTCGAACATGTACGGCGCCCTGGGCGCCCTCGGCACGCCGGTGGTGCGCACCGACGCGGCCGCCATTTGGGCGTGCGGCGAGTTCTGGTGGTCGATCCCGCGCACGGTGCAGGTGGTGCTGGAGGGGGCGCTGCGCCCCGGCGTCACCGGCAAGGACGTGATCATTGCGCTGTGCGGGCTTTACAGCCAGGGGGAGGTTCTCAACGCGGCCCTGGAGTTTTCAGGACCGGGTCTCGCCCACCTGTCCATGGACGCCCGCATGTCCATTGCCAACATGTCCACCGAGTGGGGTGCCCTGGCGGCCTGGTTCCCCTGCGACGCGGTGACCATTGGCTACCTGCGCAAGCGCCGGGCCATCCTTGCCCAGCGTGGCATCGAGCGGTTCACCGAGGCAGAGCTCCAGGGCTGGGAAGCGGCGCCCCCCACCCCCGATCCGGACGCTGGCTACGCGGCTCGCATCGAGCTGGATCTCGGCGAGGTAACCCCCCACGTATCCGGGCCGGACACGGTGTTCGTCACCGAGCCCCTGGCCACCATTGCTGCGCGACGGGTGCGGGTGCACAAGGCGTACCTCCTCTCCTGCGTCAACGGCCGCACCGAGGATCTGGAGCAAGCTGCTGCCGTGCTCGCCGGGCGGAAGGTGGCGCCGGGGGTCACCCTGTACCTGGCCGCCGCGTCGCGGGAGGTGGAGGAGGCGGCCCGAGCTTCCGGTGTGTGGCAGACCTTGCTGGACGCCGGGGCGGTGGCCCTACCCCCGGGGTGCGGCGCCTGCATCGGCCTGGGCGCCGGTTTGCTGGAGCCCGGCGAGGTGGGGATCTCCGCCACCAACCGCAACTTCAAGGGCCGCATGGGGTCGCGGGAGGCGCAGACGTACCTCGCGAGTCCCGCCGTGGTGGCCGCTTCGGCAGCCGCTGGCTACATCTGCGCCCCCGAGAGCTGGCCCAAGGTGGCGCTTCGCCGCCGCTGGACGGAGCTGGTGCCGGCAGGGGGGGTGGCGGAGCGCGTGGAGATCCTCCCCGGTTTCCCCGTGCGGTTGGTGGGGCGCGTGCTCTTCCTCCCGCAGGACAACCTGAACACCGACAGGATTTACGGCAAGGACTACACCTACCGGGAGCTGCCGCGGGAGGAGATGGCGCGGGTGGTGATGGCGAACTACGACCCCACCTTTGCCGAGCGCGCCCGGGGCGGGGACGTGGTGGTGGGGGGGTTCAACTTTGGCACGGGATCCTCGCGCGAACAGGCGGTGACGGCCCTCCAGGCCAAGGGGATCCCCTGCGTCATTGCCGCTTCCTTCTCCCAGACCTACCTGCGGAACGCCTTCAACAACGGCTTCCTCTGCCTGGAAGTGCCGGCGTTCGTGCGCCGGCTGCGGGAGCATTTCGCCGCGGCGGTGGCGGCCGGGGAGCGTACGGTGATTCCCGGGGACGAGGTGGCCATCGAGTTCACCACCTCCACCCTCACCTACCGCGGCGAGACCTTTGCCTTCCCGGCCCTGGGCTCGGTGCCCCAGTCGCTCGTCATTGCCGGCGGGGTGGAGAACCTGGTGCGGCACAAGCTCGCCACGCGCTGACCAGGCCGGGCCGGCGTTGGGGTGAGGCGGTTTGGTGCAGTCCCCCGCGTTTTGGGTGCACCAAATAACCAAGTAGTTGATATCACCAATTGGTCATTTCTGTGAGCCCTCTCACCGCGCTTGTGTCAAGCGGCTGTCATATTCGTGTTGGTGGCTTGGGGGTCACCAGAAGGGAGGTCGCCCGATGGCTGGAAAACAACTCACAGTGGCAGCCTTGGTGCTCGTGACGCTGGCCGGGTGGGGAGGCAGCGCTCCGACCTCCGATGCCGGTTTTGCTGCGGGGAGCGGGGAGGCGGGGATCGGCACCGACATGGGCACGGCAGCGGGGACAGTGACGGGAAGGGTTCGACCGCGAGTCCCCTTTGCGCTCACCAAAGCTGAGTGGGAGGCGGAGAAGGCCCAACTCCAGGTGGAGGGCACCGCCCCGCCCGGCACGCAGGTCACGGTGGCCAACGCCACCTCCCTGGTGACGCTGGGCCGGACGTCGGCTGGCTCCGATGGGCGGTGGCGCCTGGAAGTGAGAGACCCTCGCCCGGTTCCCTGCCGGGTGCGGGCGACGGCGGGGGAGAGGTGGAGCGAGCGAGCCGTGGACCATGCCCCGGCCACCTGCGATGGCGGCGGTGGGGGGCTCTCGGCGCTGGCCGTCTTGGGGCCAGCTACCGTGGCCGAGGGCCATACGGCCACCTACACCGCCCGAGCCACCTTCACGGACGGCTCCACCCAGGACGTTACCGCGCTCGCCGTGTGGTCGGTGAACTCGCCGCACGCCACCATTTCCGGCGGTGTGCTCACGGCCGGGGAGGTCGCCGCCGATGAGACCGTGCTCGTCAGTGCCAGCTACACTCGTGGAAGCGAGACTCGTTCCGCTTCCACCACCGTCACCATCCTCGACCAGGTGCCCGTCTCCGGCTCACACGCGGGGCGCTTTGCCGTCTACGAGGGAACCAAGACGTGCCTCACCTGCCACCTCTCCGAAGCGATGGCGATGCACGCCTCCGTGCATTACCAGTGGCAGGGCAACGCCTCGGAGGCTGTGGGCCTGTCCTCTTCCTTGGCAGGAAAACTCGGTGGTATCAATGACTTCTGCATCTACCCGGACATCAACTGGTTGGGGAAGCTCGTCAACCTGGACGGGCAGCAGGTGGACGGTGGCTGCGCGCGCTGCCACGCCGGGCTGGGGGCCAAACCCGCCCCTGAGCCCACCCAGGCGCAACTGGAGAACATCGATTGCCTGCTCTGCCACTCGAAGAACTACCGGCGGACGGTGGCGCAGGTGGACGGGGCGTGGCGGTTCGTGCCCGATACGGCGGCAATGTCCGTGAGCCTGCAGCAGGCAGCGGTGGACATTACCAAGCCTGACTCGGCAACCTGCCTCAACTGCCACACCAAAGCTGGTGGCGGCAACAACTACAAGCGCGGCGACCTGGAGGAAGCCCACCGCACCCCGTCCGCCTCCTTCGATGTGCATATGGCGCCGCGTGCGGCGGGAGGTGCGGGGCTGTCCTGCCTCTCCTGCCACACCGCTGCCGCGCACCACATTGCCGGTCGCGGGACCGACTTGCGGGAGCGCGATCTCGCTGACCCGGTGCGGTGCACCAACTGCCACTCGCGCTCGCCGCACAAGGATTCAAAGCTCAACTCGCACACCGCCCGGGTTTCGTGCACCGTCTGCCACATCCCCGAGTTTGCCAAGGTGGCCCCGACCGATTTGCACCGTGATTACTCGGCCAGTGCGGAGGTGGTGGCCGCGACCCGTCTTTATGAACCGCACATGCTCCTGGCCTCGCACGTGCAGCCGGAGTACCGGTTCTTCAACGGCACGTCGCAGTTCTACGAGTTCGGGAGCGAGGCAGTTCCGGATAGCTCGGGGCGGATCGTCATGTCGAAGCCCCTCGGCTCCATCACCGACCCGTCTGCCCAGATCGTCGCCCTCAAACGACACACGGCGCGCCAACCCATCGACCCGGTGACGCGGCGGCTGCTGCCGCTCAAGATGAGCACCTTCTTCCAGACGGGCGATGTGACGGCGGCTGTGCGGCAAGGGGTGGCTGCTGTGGGCTGGCCTGACAACGGCTTCGAGTTTGCCGAGACCGAGCGGTGGATGGGGCTGTACCACGAGGTGGCTCCGGCAAAACAGGCGCTCCAGTGCAGCGCTTGCCACGGCGGCACGCGCATGGACTTTGCTGCTCTGGGGTACACCCCCCTCGCCACCCGCAACGGCAAGCCGTTGTGCTCCTCCTGCCACGGCGCCAAGACGGCAAGCTTCACCAAGATCCACGAGGAACACGTCACGGAAAAGCACTACGACTGCTCCACCTGCCACACCTTCTCGAAGGCCCAGTAACCCCTCGCGAGCAGGAACGAAAGCCCCGGCGGTCTCCCGCCGGGGCTTTGGCCTGCGCCGAAAGTAGTAAGCTCGTCGCCAAGTGGGCGGTGGCTGGGGCTCAGGGTGGCTCGTGGCCCAGCAGCACCATGCGACGGTGGCGGGCCTCCTCGCGCTGGCGGGTAAGGTGGCGGCCCCGGGCGCGCAGCTCGGCGAGCTGTGCCTCCAGCTCGCCCCGCTGCAGCGCATCCGCCGTCGCCAGAGCCTGCCGCAGGGCGCGTTCCTCCTGGCGCAGGGCGCGCAGACGCTGGGCGATGGCCACCTCCTCGTCGGTGAGTCCGCCCCGCACGGTCTGGCAGGCGGAGGGGCGAGCCACGGTGGCGAGGGTGGGCAGCGGTTTCTTCGGTAGCATCGGTTCCCCGCTCTGCTCCAGCGTAGCATCGCTCCGCACCGGCGGCTGTTTACTGGAGGAGGGGCAGGAGCACCGCGCGGCGCCACAGCTGGGCGAGAGTCGCCTTCAAGAGTACGTCCAGGAGCAGGCCGGCGAGGCCAGCGGCAAGCCAGCGCCCACGGCCGGGGAGGCGTGGCAAGCCCCGGCGCGCCAGCGGCTCGGCCAGGGCCACACCCAGCGCCACGTAGGCAGCCACCCGGACCACCGCCCAGGGGTGCCAGGCCAGCAGCACCGCCAGCGCCGGTTGCCCGGTGGCGCCAGCCAGGCCCGCCGCGTACGCGCCCATCCAGCCGAACAGCACCGTGGCAAAGGCCAGGCCGGCTAGACCGGCGGTGAGCAGGGTGGCGGCGGCAAAGGCCCCTGCGTGGAGGGCGTGCTGGGGCAGGAAACAGGCAGGCTCGCCCTCGCAGCCCGTGCCGCGGCGCGCCCACTGCAGCATCTCCTGGGCGTAGGCCGGAGCACCGGGGAAGAAGGGGGCGCAGCCTCCCGGGAC
>JACADV010000089.1 GCA_013388425.1 Thermoanaerobaculaceae bacterium
CGGTCGCGGGTGAGCAGCCACCGCCCTTCGGCACGGCACGCGGCGGCCAACTCCTGGTCCGTGGCCGCCGGGTCGAAGCGGGTGTCGAAGCCGGCCAGCCGCAGCCAGCGGGCGAGGCGACCCAGCATGGCATCGCAGGCGAAGCGCAGCTCCTCCACAGCCGCGATTGTACTGGCCCGTACCCGTGCTGGCAGCGGGGCTTGACGCCCCTGTGGTAGCATTAGTCGTGATGCGGGTGTCCGCGGCTTTCCCCGGGAGGTGCACATGAGTTCAGTCCAGAGGCGCCGCGAAGAGCTTGCCCAGCAGGATCCCGAGTACCGCCGGCTCTTGGAGGAACATCGGGCCAGAGACCGCCGCCTGGGCGAGCTGGCGCGCAAGGGCTGGCTGACTGCCGAGGAGGAGCAGGAAGAGAAACGCCTCAAGAAGGAGAAGCTGCGCCTGAAAGATCAGATGGAGGCGCTGCTCCGCTCCTTCCACGTGTGAGGCGATGCTCCCCGTCGCTCCAGAAGGGTACCCCTTCATCCTCGTCCCCGGGCTCTCGGCGGCGCTCCTCTTCCTCTTTGGCTACCAGCTGGCGGCCGGCCTCTTGCTCCTGGTGGCCCTCGCCTGCCTCGCCTTCTTCCGCGACCCACTGCGCACCAGCCACGCCCCGCCCGATGCCATCCTGTCCCCGGCCGACGGCCGAGTGCTGAGCGTGGCTCCCGCCCCGGCGGCGGTGGCTCCCCTGGGGCTCGCCACCCAGCTCTCCATCTTCATGTCCCCCGCCGACGTGCACGTGAACCGCGCCCCCATCTCCGGCACGGTGCGGGAGGTGCGGCTGGTGGCGGGACGCAAGTTCCCCGCCTTCCGCGACAAGGCCTCCGAGCTCAACGAGCACAGCTTCGTGGTTCTGGAGGGTGAGGGGGTGACGGTAGCGTACAAGCAAATCGCCGGCGCGCTGGCCCGGCGGGTGGTGTGCGACCTGGAGCCTGGCCAAGGGGTGACGCGGGGCCAGCGGGTCGGCATGATCAAGTTTGGCTCGCGGGTGGACCTCTTTCTGCCGCCCTCGGCCCACGTCCTCGTGGCCGCGGGGGAGCGCACGCGCGCAGGCCTCACCGTGGTGGCTCGCCTGGCTCAAGGGGGGGAGAGCTGATGCGCCGTCGCAGCAGGCAGCCGCGCCGGTCCGCGCGGGAGTCGCTGCAGTGGGGCATCTACCTCATCCCCTCCCTGTTCACCGTCGGCAACATGCTGTGCGGCTTTGCCGCCGTGGTCCACGCCATCCACGGTCGGCTCACCCTCGCCGCCTGGCTGCTCATCCTCGCTGGCGTGCTGGACGGGCTCGACGGGAGGATCGCCCGTCTCACCCGAGCCACGTCGGAGTTTGGCAAGGAGTACGACTCCCTGGCCGACGTCATCTCCTTCGGCATCGCCCCCGCCATCCTCATCTACCAGTGGGGGCTGTGGAACCTGGGGCGGGGGGGGTGGGCGGTGGCGTTCCTCTTCCTGGTGGCGGGTTCGGTGCGTCTGGCACGTTTCAACGTCACCGTGGCCACGAGCGATCGCGAGCACTTCACAGGCCTGCCCATCCCTGCGGGTGCTGGCGCCCTGTCGGTGCTGGTGCTGGTGCAACCCGCCCTCCCCCTGGGCAACCCGCTGGTGAATTACACCGCCTGCGCCTTCGTACTCCTCGTATCGCTGCTCATGGTCTCGAAGATCCCCTACCGCTCCTACAAGGACTTCAACCTGCGCCGGCGCTGGCCCGCCACCGCCTTCTTCGTGCTGGCCGTCGCCATCGCTGTGATTGCCGTGTCTCCCGTCCCGACCATGGCCGTGCTGTGCGCAGCGTACCTGCTGTCCGGACCGGTGGAGGTAGTGGGGCGCCGACGCTGCACCCAGCTCTCACCGGCGACCGCCCCATTGGAGGGCACCCATGGCGAGCCCCCGCCGACCCGTGCTGACGGTCCTTGACCCCACGTCGCTGGTAGGGCGGGAGCTGCTGGAGCACCTGGCGGGCTGTGCCCCCGCTTTGCGGCGCAGCTTCTTCCACACTGGCTCCAGCGACGAGCACCTCATTGCCGAGGTGGCCGGAGAAGCCTCGCTGGTGGCGCCGCTGGGGGATCTGGGGGAGCTGGAGGGGAGCCGCGTGGTGGTGGCCACGCGGCAGCCGCCCGTGCCCGTAACTGCTCGGCTCCTGGACTGGCTGCGGGCCAACCCGGCGGTGACCCTGGTGGACCTCACCGACGGCGGCCTGGCCCCGGACGAGAGCATCGTGGTGTTCGACGCACCGCCCCCTCCCGAGGCCCGCTGGGTGCGGCTCTTGGACCCCTCCCTGGTGGGGGCTGCCTTCTTCCTGCGCGCCGTGGCCCCCTTTGGGCCGGAGGAACTGCACGCCACCACCATCCGACCGGCCTCGGCCTACGGCGAAGGGGGCGTGGAAGAGCTGGCCGGACAGGGCGTTGCCCGCCTCTCCGGTCGCCAGCCATCGCGTCCTGCCGTGCTTCCATCGGTGCTGGCCTTCGACCTGGCCCCCACCCGCGACGCCTCGCGGACCGACCTGGAACAGCAGTTGGCCGGCGCGTTTCCCGGCGTGGCGGTGCGGTTGCGCCCCCTGGAAGCCGGCGTCTTCTACGGGCATCTGGCCACCGTCGGCGTGCGGCTGCGGGAGGTGCCCCACCCCGATCGGGTCCGAGCGCTGCTGCGCGAGGATGCGGTGCTGCGGCTCGCCCGCCGCAACGAGGCACCCCGTCCCTCGGAGGCGGTGGGGTCATGCAGACACTGTGATCTTACGGCCCGTCCTCCCGCGTTACCAGGCTGCCCGGTGGCCGGGGCCCGCCTGGCGGAAGTTCACCGTGCCATCCGCCGCTCCGGCTGGCAGTATGAG
>JACADV010000094.1 GCA_013388425.1 Thermoanaerobaculaceae bacterium
CCAGGCGGCCCTGGAATCGGCTACTGGTGGCACTGGCTCCCCTGGGTGGCATTGTCGTGGCGGCTGTTGGCGGGGTGGTCGAGGGTCTGAGGGTGGGCTGGTCGGGTGGGGCGAGGGGGCTGCTGGCCTGGCTCGGGGTGGTGCTCCCGCTTTGCCTCCTTGGGCTCGTGGTGGGGGGCGTACTGGCCATGGAGGGGCGGCAGATCCGCGCCGAACTGGGGCAAGAGGTGGCCCTGGGGGTGCTCCCCGAGTGGGTGGTGCCTTTGGTCTCGTCGTACTGGAAGCGAGCCTTCGGCTCGTGGTGGGTGCCCCGCAGGGAGCGGCGCATCGTGGCGAGGGTGCTGACCACCTTGGCGTTCCGGGCGCGGGCGGTGCGCGGCACCACGGAGCGCGTGGCTGGGCTGCGGGCCCTGGAGGTGGGGCGACTGCGGCAGCGGGCCCGGGAGCTGCTGCAGCTGCGCGAAGCTTCGGCGACGACACGGCAGGCGATGGGGTAGCCGCACGGGCCGGACCCTTGTGGGAAGGGGCGCGAGTGTGCGATAAACCACCCCTGTTGCACTCCGGCTGTGTGGGCCGGTGGAGGTAGGGATGAATTCGAGGGGTGTACACGTCTTCACGTCGGAGTCGGTGACCGAGGGGCATCCCGACAAGGTGTGCGACCAGATTTCCGACGCGGTCTTGGACCGGGTGCTGCAGTTCGATCTGGAACGGGGGACGCCAGGGCGGGGCCGCGTTGCCTGCGAGAGCTTCATTACGGTGGGTCTGGTGATCGTTGGGGGTGAGATCACCACCGATGCCTGGGTGGACGTGCAGGAACTGGTGCGCGCCTTGGTGCGGGACATTGGCTACACCGATGCCAAGTACGGCTTCAACTACGAAACCTGCGGCATCCTCAACGCCATTGGCCGCCAGTCCCCAGACATTGCCCAAGGGGTGGACGCCGGAGGAGCGGGGGATCAGGGGTTGATGGTGGGCTACGCCTGCGACCAGACCCCCGAGCTCATGCCCATGCCCATCGTGCTGGCCCACGCCCTCACCAAGCGCCTGGCGGAGGTGCGGCGCTCGGGCCTCTTGCCGTACCTGGGGCCCGACGGCAAGTCGCAGGTCACCGTGGAGTACCGGGACGGCACGCCGTACCGCATCGACACCGTGGTGATCTCGGCGCAACACACCGAGGACATCCTGGACGAGACGGGCACCCGCATCACCGAGGCGGCGCGCCAGGAGATCGTAGAGAAGGTGGGCCGCGCCGTGCTGCCCAAGGAGCTTCTGGACCGCGAGCGGCCCACGGTGTTCCACGTCAACCCCACCGGCAAGTTCGTGATTGGCGGCCCCCAGTCCGACACCGGCATGACCGGCCGCAAGATCATCGTGGACACCTACGGCGGCTGGGCTCCCCACGGGGGCGGCGCGTTTTCCGGCAAGGATCCGACGAAGGTGGATCGCTCTGCCACCTACATGGCGCGCCACATTGCCAAGAACATCGTGGCAGCCGGGCTGGCCACCGAGGCACTGGTGCAGCTCGCGTACGCCATTGGCGTGGCGGATCCGGTGTCAGTGATGGTGGATACCTTCGGCAGCGGCAAGCTGTCCGACGAGCGCCTCACCGCGCTGGTGCGCGAAGTGTTCCCGCTGACACCGGCTGGCATCATCAAGGAGCTGGATCTGCTCCGGCCGATCTTTCGCGCCACCGCTGCCTACGGCCACTTCGGGCGCAGCGAGCCCGAGTTCACCTGGGAGAGGCTCCACCACGTAGCCGATCTGCAAGCTGCCGCGGCCCGCCTCGCCTGAGCCCTGGGACCTCCTGGTGGGCGGCACGGCTGGGGCAGCAGGGAGGGTGGAAGCTCAAGGTTCGCCAAAGCGGTAGTGCTTGCGGACCGGGGAGCGGACCTCCCACTGGCACGACAGCCCCTTCGGGAAGGTCACGAGATCGCCGGTTCCGATCCGCACCTCCCGGCCATCCGCGGTCCGCACCACCACGTCTCCCGCCAGGAAGTAGCACGTTTCTGCTTCCTCGTAGGTCCAGTCGAAGGTGGAGACCTCCTTGGTCCACACTGGCCACTGTCGGACTCCCAGCTCTTCGAGCTGCTGCGCTGTGGGGGAATGGTTCACGGTGATGTCCATGAGCTGCCTCCGCGGCGGTCCCGCGCTGCCAGTGTATCCTCCAGCCGGGGAGGTGTCGATGAAGGCCCTGACGCGGTACCTGACCATGAACGTTCCCAGGCGCATGGACTTCGTCAACATCACCAGGGAAGTGGAACAGGTGGTACGCGAATCTGGCGTGCGGGAGGGGCTGTGTCTGGTCAACGCCATGCACATCACCGCCAGTGTCTTCATCAACGACGACGAGCCAGGCCTGCACGAGGACTACAAGCGCTGGCTGGAGGGGCTGGCACCGTTCTACCCCTCCCCCAGCCGCTACCACCACAACCGCACCGGCGAGGACAATGGGGACGCACACCACAAGCGCCAGATCATGGGCCGGGAAGTGGTGGTGGCGGTGACCGACGCCAAGCTGGATTTCGGGCCCTGGGAACAGATCTTTTACGGCGAGTTCGACGGGCGGCGCCCCAAGCGGGTGCTCGTCAAGGTGATCGGGGAGTGAGGATCCGCCGGGGGCGTTGACTCGGCGGCTAGACTGGTTGTAGTGAGCCTCGTCCAGAGCTTTCGCAGCGGCTGGGTGGTCCCGGTACTGCTTTCGACCCTGCTGGGGGTGGGGGGCAGCGCCTGTGGCAGCCGCGGCGGACGCGTCGTGATCGCCCTGCGGAGCAGCATCGGCACCCTTGATCCGCACGCCCACGACGAGCTGATGGCCTGGTCGTTGCTCTCCAACTTCTACGACGCGCTGGTGCGCTTCTCCCCGACCATGGAGCTGCAGCCGGCGCTGGCAACCTCCTGGGAGCAGGTGGACGCGCGGACGGTGCGGTTCCACCTGCGTCGCGGCGTCCGATTCCACGACGGGACGCCCTTCACTGCCGAGGACGTGGCCGCCAGTTTCCGCCGGGCGGTGGGGCACCCCTCCGGGCGACTCCGCCACTACCTGGTGGGGATCGAAGAGGTACGGGCGGAGGGCGAGGACTCGGTGCTCGTGAAGAGTGCCGCTGCCTCGCCAACGCTCGTGCATCGCCTGTGCTTCTTATTTCTCGTGCCGAAGAGCGAGGAAACGGTGCCCGAGATCCGGGAGCCCATCGGCACCGGCCCGTACCGCTTCGCGGGGCGGGACAAGCACGGTGGCGTGAGAGGCGTGCGGACCGCGACGTGGCACGAGCGCCCCGCCATCCGCCTGGTGGAGTTCGTGGGCATCGATGATGAGAGCGAGCGCACGAGGAGCTTCACCACGGGTCAGGTAGATGTGGCGGTGGCGCTCCCCGATCGGCTCGTGGGGGAGGTGGGACGGAGCCCCGGCAAGCGGCTGGTGGTGCAGCCCATCATGGGGGTGCGGCTGCTGGCGATCATGCCCGGGGCAGCAGTGGGTGCGGCGCGGGCAGCCCTCTCTGACGTGCGGGTGCGTCGCGCCATGCTCGCGGCCATCGACCGCGAGCGCATGGCCAACGTGGTCTACAGCGGCAACGCCACGGTCGCGACCCAGTACGTGCACCCGGTGGTGTTTGGCTACGACCCCGCCCTCCGTCCAGTGCCGTACGATCCGGTGCAGGCTCGCCGGTTGCTGGTGGAGGCCGGGTTTGGCCAGGGGTTCGACGTGGAGTTGGGCCATGGGCACATTGCCCAGGAGGTCGTGGGTCAGCTCGTGGAAAACCTCGGCGCGATCGGGATTCGCGTGCACCCCAGGGGCATCTCGTTCCCAGCGCTGCAAGCGCGGGCCGCGGCCGGTGGCCTGCCGCTCATGATCTATTCCCGGAGCTGCATGTCGGGCGATGCGTCCGACTTTCTGAACAGCACCATCCACACCCCCGACCCGGCGCGGGGGTTCGGTGGGGAGAACTTCCACGGGTTTTCCGACCCGGTGGCGGATGGACTCATCGAGTCAGCGGAGCTGGAGGCCGACCGGGAGCAGCGTCTGCGGCTGCTGCAGCACGCGCAACGGCGGGCGCTCGAGGGGCTGCCCGTGCTGCCGTTGGTGGTGCAGTGGGAGCACCTTGGGGTCAGCGAGGGGCTGGAGGTGGTGATCCGGCACGATGGCTGGCTCTGGTGCGCCGCGTTCCGCTGGGCCCGCTAGCTTGCGGTTCGAGGGTGGCTATTCGGAGGCAGGGGCGGAGCGAGGTTTTGACTCGCACCGCCACTGGCGGAGCACCTCGTAGAGCGCCACGGCGACAGTGGTGGAGAGGTTGAGGGAGCGCACGGTGCCTGGGCGCATGGGGATGCACACCAGCCGGGGCGCGTACCGCCGGCGCAGCTCCACCGGCAGCCCCCGGCTCTCGCTGCCGAACACCAGCACCGCGGGCGCCGGGAAGGCAACCTCCCAGAGCGTCCGAGGAGCCTCGGCGGAAAAGAGGAAGAGCTCGCCAAGATCTGCCGCCGCCCCCTCGAAGCTGGTCCAGCTGCGCCACACCTGGGGGGCCAGGGTTTCCCAGTAGTCCAGGCCGGCGCGCCGCACTTCCTTGCTGGCGAGGGAGAAGCCCAACGGCCGCACGAGGTGCAGGGTGGCTCCGGTCGCAAGGCACGTGCGGGCCACGTTGCCGGTGTTCCAGGGGATCTCCGGGTGGACGAGGGCCACGTGCAGGCGGGGAGCCGTCATGGCGGCGGGATGGTAGCGCAGGTGGCGGGCCCTTCCCTCGAGGCACACCCGCGGCTACCATCGGCGTGATGGCCATGCGGGTCGACCGAGTGGTGACGGCGAAGCACGTGGTGGAGCGGTCGCGCTTCCACGCGATGCTGACCCCCGTGGCGGCGCTGGACGAGATGCACGAGCTGGTAAAGACGTGCCGGCGCGAGCACCGCCGCGCCAACCACCACTGCTGGGCCTGCCGGCTGCGCGACGAGCGTGGGGGGGTGCAGGAATCGGCCCGGGACGATGGGGAGGTGGGTCACCCCGGCCAGGTTCTCCTGGAGGTGCTCCGCAAGTACGATCTCGAAGGAGCCGTGATCGTCTCGCGCGTCTTTGGCGGGGTGAAGCTGGGGGTTGGGGGTGTGTCGCGCGCCTTCCGAGAGGCAGCAGAGCTTGCGGTGGCGGCCTTTCTTGCCGAGCGGGGTGGGTGAACGGTGCAGCAACGGCGTATAGTTTGCTTGCGAGCGGAGCGCGGAAGCAGGATGGGACGGGAAAACGCCAAGCGAGGATGGCTCAAGGGGGCTGCCGTGGGGGCTGCGGTGGGGCTCCTGGCCGCTGCCTGCTCCTTCTCCACTAACCGTCCCCTGGTGGTGGCCTTCGACGAGCGGATCGCCACCCTGGACCCCCAGCTCCACAACCACTCGGCCACCTGGTCGGTGCAGCTCAACATCTTCGACAGCCTCGTGCGCTTTTCTCCGGAGATGCGCCTGGAGCCGTGTCTCGCCACGCAGTGGGAACAGCTGGACGCCACGCACTGGCGCTTCTACCTGCGCCGGGGGGTGCGGTTTTCGGACGGCACTGCCTTCGATGCGGAGGACGTGGTGGCCACCTTCGACCGCGCGCGCCGGCACCCCCGCTCGCGCATCCAGCACGTTATTGCCGGAATCCGCTCCGTGCGGGCCGAAGCAGCGGATGTGGTGCTCGTGGAGACGACCAACGCGGCGCCGGATCTGCTCAATCGCCTGGTGTTGTTTCTCATCGTTCCCAGCGAAGCGGCCAGCCTTGCCGAGATCACCCAGCCGGTGGGGACGGGTCCGTATCGGCTGGTGCAGGTGTTCGACAACGGCGACCTCCTGCTCGGCGCGTGGAAGAGCTGGCGGGGGTGGGCCAGTGTCCGCAGCGTGCGGCTTTGCTTTGCAGCGGACGAGTCTGCAGCGGCCAGGCAGTTTCTGAGCGGGGCTGCGGATGTGGTGCGCCGGCCGCCGGACGAGATGGTGGTGGAGATCGAGAAGCAGCAGCGGCTGCGCCTCGTCCCCCAGCCGCGACTGGGGGTCCAGCTCCTGGTGGTGATCCCCAACGCCCGCTCGGGCGAGGCGGGGGGCGCCCTGGCCAGCCCTGCCGTCCGCCGCGCCATGCTCCTGGCTCTCGATCGGCCGGGGTGGGTGGGGAGGTACTACCGCGGCAACGGGACCGTGGCGTCGCAGTACGTGCACCCGGTGGTGTTTGGCTTCGACCCCACCATTCGCCCGCTTCCCTTCGACCCCACGGAGGCCCGGCGACTGCTGGCAGCGGCTGGCTATGGCAAGGGGTTCGCGGCCAAGATGGTCTACCGCTCCTTGCAGTCCGGCGCCGTGGAGGGCGTGGTGAAGGATCTGGCGCAGGTGGGGATTCGCATCACGCCGATCCTGACGGGGTACGCCGAGGCGTCGCAGGTGGTGCGGTCGGGGGAGGCGGACCTGTACCTGACCGGCTGGGCCTGCAACACCGGCGATGCGTCCGACTTCTTCAACACCATGATCCACTCCCCCGACCCGGCTCGGGGTGTGGGGATGGAGAACTACACCGGCTTTGCCGACGAAGAAATAGATCGCCTGCTCGACGGAGCGGAGCGGGAGCTGGTGGTGGAGCGGCGGTCGCACCTGCTGCAGGAGGCCCAGCGCCGGACCCTGGAGCAACTGCCGATCCTGCCCCTCACCATCCGCTGGGGGTTCGTGGGAACCTCCGCCGAGGTTGAGGTGCGTACGCGCCACGACGAGCGCATGTGGTTCTTCGACTACCGCTGGCGGCGATAGCGGCGGAGCAAGCCACCCGGCTTGGGGCAGTGGCCGCGCCGTCCCTTACTCGTCCCCGAACACCTTCTCGCCTGCCAAGTGGGCTCCCGCCGCGTCGGCCTCCACGTCGCGGCCGGTGGCGGGACGGCCCAGCAGTTCGCGGTAGTACTCGTGCTGGATAACCAGGTCCATGATCTCGTTGGTGCCGGTCCAGATGGTGATGAGGCGGGTGTCCCGCAGCAACCGTTCCACGGGGTAGATGTTGGTGTACCCGATGCCGCCCAGGATCTGCATGGCGTGATTGACCACCCGCCAGGCGGCTTCGGTGGCGAACTTCTTCGCCTCGGAAACGAGACGCCGCACCGTGTTCGCCTCCTCCCCCACGTCGGCTGCCCGGGCGGCACCGTGGTTGAGGGCCCGAGCTGCATCCAGGAGGGTGACACTCTCGGAGATCTTGAAGCTCACCCCTTCGAAGCGGCGGATCTTCTCGCCAAAGGCGTGGCGCCGGTCGGCGTAACGGGCGGCAATCTCAATGGCGGCCCGCCCCATCCCCACGGCCCCTCCGGCAGAGGTGAGCCGCTCCGGCACCATCATGCGGTGGAACACCTCGGTGCCGCGTCCGAGCCCCTCCTCCCCGCCGAGCACGTTGGCCAGCGGCACGCGCGCATCCTTGAAGACGAGGCGACCGGTACCCCCCCCGCGTGTCCCCATGAGGCCGTACACGTGGTGCACCTCCACCCCGGGCCCGCGCTCCACCAGGAAGGCGGTCATGGCTCGCTTGGGGTCGGCAGCCCCCTCGAGGCGACCGTAGACCAACAGCACGTCGGCGCCTTCCGCCCCCACCACGAAGCGTTTCTGCCCGGTGAGCAAGAAGTCGTCGCCGTGCCGGCGTGCCACCGTGGTGGCGGCAAAGAAATCCGAACCGCCGCGGGGTTCGGTGAGGGCCTCGGCAACCGTCAGCTCCCCGCGTAGCATGGGCACGAGGAAGCGTTGCTTCTGCTCCTCGGTGCCAAACTCGTGGATAGCCTCGCCCACGATGGAGATCAACGACCACAGGCAGGGGAGCGAGGTCCCCAGCACCCCCAGCTCCTCCAGGGCCACCATCTCCACCGTCCAGGGTAGTCCGCGGCCGCCCCAGCGGGGGTCGAACCGCAGGCCGAGCAGGTTTCGCCGTCCCACGTCGGCGAGGAACTCCTTAGGGAACGAGGCCTTCTCGGCGTCCATGTCGAGGAGCAGTTGACGTGGGACAGCGGCCACCAGCTCGCGCATCTCGTTGCGGATGGCCAGGGCCTGGGGGGTCAAGGTCCGGGGAGTCAGCATGACGCACCTCGCAGCACCTGCGAGCTTACGCTGCTGGCCGCGGGGGGACAAGGTCCCGCAGCCGGGCCCGGGGGATGGCGGGGAATTGTCGGGACGGGACCGATTCGCTATCCTCGCGCGCCAATGGACAGCGCGCCCCGACCTTCGCACCTGCGGGAGCTCTCGCCCGCCCGTCTCGTGCTGCGGGACGGCACGGTGTTCGAGGGGTTTTCGGCCGGGCCCGCGGGGGTGGCCGAGGGGGAGGTGGTGTTCAACACGGCCACGTTCGGCTACCAGGAGATGGTCACGGACCCTTCCTACCACGGTCAGATCCTGGTGCTGACCACCCCCCACGTGGGCGTGGTGGGGACCAACCCCCACGACGCGGAGTCGGGCAGGGTGTGGGTGCGGGGGTTGGTCACGGCGGACCTGACGCTCGCCCCGTCCAGCTGGCGGGCAGCGGGGACGCTCCTGGAGCTGTGCGCCAAGCAGGGTGTACCAGTGGCGTGGGGGTTCGACACGCGGGCCGTGGTGCTGCACCTGCGTCGCTGGGGGGCGGTACCCGGCGTGCTGGCCTGTGGCGGAGCGGCCTGCACGGCCTCCCTTGCCAGCCGGGCGGCGGCAGCTTGCGGCACGGATGGGTGCGACCTCACCCCGGAAGTGGCCGGCAGGTGCCGTGGCGACTGGACCGAAGGGCCGTGGCGCGAGCCGTGCTGGCACCCTCCGGAAGGGGGGTGCAGCGGCGGTGTGCAACCCCGGATCGTGGTGGTGGACTGCGGGGTGAAGCAGTCGATCCTGCGCCGCCTGGTGGGCGAGGGGGCCCAGGTGACGGTGGTGCCGGCGGGCACGCCGGCCACTGCCATCCTGGAGCTCGAGCCGGCGGGGGTGGTGGTTTCCAACGGTCCCGGCGATCCCGCTGCCGTGGCGGGAGTGGCGAGCACCATCCGCGCCTTGCTGGGCCGCTTGCCGCTGTTGGGCATCTGCCTTGGCCACCAGCTGCTCGCCCTGGCACTGGGGGCGCGCACCTACAAGCTACCCTTCGGGCACCACGGCGCCAACCACCCCGTGCGGGACGAGCGGCACGGGACGGTGTGGATCACCTCCCAGAACCACAACTACGCCGTGGACGCTGGGTCGTTGCCCGCTGGGGTGCGGGTGACGATGACGAACCTCACCGACGGCTCGGTGGAGGGGATCGACGCCCCCGCCCTTGCCGCCGAGGGGATCCAGTTCCACCCCGAAGCGGCCCCCGGCCCCCACGACGCCCTCGGCATCCTGGCGGCTTTCGTGGAGCGCTGCCGGGGAGGAGGTAGCGGAACCGAGGGGGCCGCTGGGTGCGGATGATTGCTCCCCGTTCGCTCCGTTGCCGTTCCTTGGGCTTCCCGGCCACGGTGGGGGGGCAGCCCTAGTGCCGAGACGCCGCGACGTGCGCACCGTGTGCGTGCTCGGGGCCGGCCCGATTCGCATCGGCCAGGCGTGCGAGTTCGATTACTCGGGGGTGCAGGGGGTGCAGGCG
>JACADV010000086.1 GCA_013388425.1 Thermoanaerobaculaceae bacterium
CAGGCCATTGGCAAGTACCTGGAGAACGGCAAGCTGCCGTCGCGGAAGGTGAACGAGCTGGACAACCGCGGCTCCACCTTCTACCTGACGCTGTACTGGGCGCAGGCGCTGGCGGCGCAGACGGAGGATGCGAGGCTCGCTGCGCGGTTTGCGCCGATCGCTCGCGAGCTAGCGGAGAACGAAGCAAAAATCGCCCAGGAGCTCCTGGCTGCCCAGGGGAAGCCGGTGGATATCGGCGGGTACTACCTGCCGGACGACGCCAAGGCCAAAGCCGCCATGCGGCCGAGTGCGACGTTCAACGCCATCTTGGACCGCCTCGCCTGAGCGTTGCCGCAGCGTTGCGGCCGGTGTTTACCCCTGAAGGGCGCGGAGCTCGAGGGTATACTGGGCGCCGCCGGGGGCGCGGTTGGGTGGGCGAGGAAGGGGTGCGCGGCGAGCCAGCGGTATGGAGGGTGGCGCGATGGTTTCGAGTAAGCTCACAACGGCGCTGGTTGTGGTGGTGGCGTGTCTTTTGGCCACGGCGGCCGCAGCGGAGCGCAAGGCCCGGTTGCGGGGGCAGATCGTGGACGGGAAGGGGGAGCCGATCCCGGGCGTCACGGTCACCATCACCTCGCCGGACATACCCAACTTCACGATCACGAAGGAAACCGACCGGCGCGGCATGTTCGTCGTGGACTACTCGCGCGTCAACGTCACCTACGTGTACCGCTTCGAAAAGGCGGGCTACCAGCCGTTGGAGGTGCGTCAGGTGTGGAACCTGGAGGGCACCCAGGACGCCGAGTGGACGCTGCAACCGGCCACCGTGGACTTTGCTGCTGGAACCAAGCCGGTGAGCTCCTCACCGCCAGCCGTGGAGGCCTACAACGAGGGGATCCGCGCCCTCAAGGCCAAGGCGTACCAGGCTGCCGAGGCCAAGCTCAAGGAAGCGGTGTCGTACGACCCAAACCTCCAGCAGGCGTGGGCGGCACTGGCGGTGGTGCAGGTGGAGTTGGGGGTTTTCGAGCAGGCCGCCGCTTCAGCCGACAAGGCGATTGCCTTGGGGGCCACGGACGAGGCGGTGTTGACGGCCCGCTGGCAGGCGTACACGAACCTTGGAAACCAGGAAAAGGCAGCCCAGGCGCTGCGCGACCTGGAGGCGATCGGGCGCCGCACCGAAGAGGCCAAGAGGATCCACAACGAGGCGGTGGCGCTCTTGAAGGCTGGCAACAAGGAAGCGGCCATGGCCAAGTTCCAGCAGGCCCTCAACCTGGATCCCTCCCTCCCGGAGTCGCAGGTGGGCCTGGCGACGGTGGCCCTCGAATTGGGGAAGGCCGCAGAAGCCGCGGACGCGGCTGAAGCGGTGCTGAAGGGCGACCCCAAGAACGGGAAGGCGCTTCGACTGCGCTACAACGCCTGCCTCGCCCTGGGCGACACAGCTCGCCTGGCCGATGCTTTGGTGGGGCTGGCGGCCGTGGAACCGAAGGTGGCTCGGGACGGCTTGCTGAAGCTGGGCTTCGACGCCTACGACGCAGGGCGGATGGGGGAGGCAAAGGAACGCTTCCTGCGGGCGCTGGAGATCGACCCCAACCAACCCCTCGCCCACTACTACCTGGCCATTGCCTTGATCAACGAAGGTGCCATTGCCGAGGCGCGCACCCACCTGGAGGCGTTCCTGAAGCTAGCGCCTGACCACCCCGAAGCCCCCAGCGCCCGCGACATGCTGGCGAGCCTGAAGATTCCTGAACCCCGCTGAGCTGTTCCCTGCCAGGGCGGTGGTGGTTGTCGCTGCCCTCGCCAGTGCTGCACCTGCCGCGAGAGGGCGAGTTGACAGCGTTTCAGGGGTGGTGTTAGTGTAACTCCGGACTTGAGCGCGATGCAGGGGCATTCGAAGGAACGGTAGCCGCACAGGAACGAGGCTCTGGCATTCCTGCAGGGTGGGCCTGTGGGAACGCTCGGGAGCCGTTACCAGCTTTGGGAGGAGAGGAGGAACTCGATATGCAAGGGACCACGGCAAAGAACCTCGGGCTCGTGGTACTGCTCCTCGCGGCCGGCGTCGGGCTGATCTGCTTCGCCTCGGCGGCGCTGGCGCAGGAGACGCCACCCGCCCAACAACAGGCGGAACAGCCGGTCGAACAAAAGTTCGCGGAAGAGGTGGAGGTGACAGGGACCCTCATCCCTCGTCCCACCCTGGAGGCCATGAGCCCGGTGTCGACCCTGGACATCGAGGAGCTGACCTACCGCGGCTCGACCCGGATGGAGGACCTGCTGGTGGCGCTGCCGCAGGTCTTCGCCTCGCAAAACTCCATCGTTGCCAACGGCGCCAGCGGCACGGCAACGGTGAACCTGCGCAACCTGGGCGAGGTCCGCACCCTGGTGCTGGTTGACGGCCGCCGGGTGACGGCGGGCGACCCGGGTTCCCCCGGCGCTGACTTGAACTTCATCCCGGCCTCCCTCGTGAAGCGGGTGGACGTGCTCACTGGCGGCGCCTCTTCCACCTACGGCGCGGACGCCGTGGGTGGCGTGGTCAACTTCATCATGGACCGCGATTTCGAGGGCATCAAGGGGGGCATCCACTTTGCCGGCTACCAGCACACCAACGACAACGACGTGGCGCGCCAGATCCAGGCCGCGCAGGGCTTCGACACACCGCGCGGGAGCACCTGGGACGGCAACCAGTTCAACGTGGACTTAGCGCTGGGCGGCAAGTTCGCTGACGGCAAGGGGCACGCGGTGCTGTACCTGGACTACCGCGATGTCTCGGCCCTCCTGAAGGCCAGGCGCGACTACACCAACTGCTCGGTGGCATACGGCGGCGACGACGGGCCGGTGTGCAGCGGCTCCTCCACCTCGGACACTGGTCGCTTCGACATTTACCGCCCCAACGGCTCCCGCTACGGCAGCTTCACCCTCGACACCAGCGGTCCCGGCAACACCTGGAAGGATCGCGCCGGCTACGTGTGGAACTATGCCCCGTACAACTACCTGCAGCGGCCCGACACGCGCTGGGTGGCAGGTGGTTTCTTGACCTACGAGTTTGCCCCCAACGTGCAGGGCTACATGGAAGTCGGCTTCATGCACGACAAGACGGATGCGCAGATCGCCCCCTCGGGCGACTTCTTCGGGTCCACCTTCGAGCTCAACGTGGACAACCCGATGCTGTCCCCCCAGCAGCGGCAGCTCCTCCTCAACGCCGGGTGGGGCCCGCACGACATCGCCACCGTCATCATCGGCCGGCGCAGCGTGGAGTCGGGTGGTCGTGTGGACCATCTCACCCACAACCAGTGGCGCATAGTGGCCGGTGCCAAGGGTGACCTGAGCCGCGGGTGGCACTGGGACGTTTCGGGTCTCTACGCCCAGGTGAGCGCCCCCGAGGCCTACGAGAACGACTTCAACTCCTTGAACATCCAAAACGCCCTCATCGTGGACGGCGATCCCAACGACCCTAGCACCTGGCACTGCCGCGACGAGGCAGCCCGCGCTGTGGGGTGCGTGCCCTGGAACATCTTCCGGGTGGGCGGGGTAACGCAGGAAGCGATCGACTGGCTGACCATCGACCTCCTGTCCGAGGGTGGGACCACCACCAAGATGCTCACCGGCACGCTCAATGGCGACTTGGGTGAGTACGGCGTGAAGTTGCCCGGTGCCTCCGAGGGGATCCAGCTGGCGTTCGGGGCCGACTACGGCCGCTTTGAAATGTTCTTCCGCCCCGACCAGGCCTATCAGGATGGCATTGCTTCAGGCCAGGGCGGGACCGCTATGCCGGTGGACGGCGCGTACGAGGTGAAGGAGTTCTACACCGAGGCGCTCATCCCCATTATCCAGGGCGCGCGGTTCGCCAAGGATCTGTCCATGGAACTGGGCTACCGCTGGTCCGATTACACCACCAGCGGCGGCTGGCCCACCTATAAGGCCCAGGCCTCCTGGGCGCCGGGCGGTGGTGTGAAGGTGCGCGCTGGCTTCAACCGCGCCACCCGCTCCCCCAACGTGATCGAGCTCTTCTCGCCGCAGAGCTACGGCCTGGGCGGCAGCACCGACCCCTGCGCCGGTGAGCACCCGCAGGCCACCATGGAGCAGTGCCAGCGCACCGGGGTCACCCCTTCCCAGTACGGGCACATCGACGAGAGCCCGGCTGGTCAGTACAACACCCTGGGTGGCGGCAACCCCAACCTCGACCCCGAGGTGGCGGACACGGTGAGCTTCGGTCTCGTCTTCACCCCCGAAGGCTCCACCTTCACCGCTGCCCTCGACTACTACGACATCCAGGTGGAGGACACGGTAGGCTCGCTGCGCGCCGACGACGTCATTGCTTCGTGCCTGGAGACCGGTAACCCGGTGCTGTGCAACCTCATTCACCGCGACCGCTTCGGGTCGCTGTGGATCGTGCAGGGGGAGGCCTACACCGAGGTGACCAACCAGAACATCGGCAAGCTGGAGTCGGAAGGTATCGACCTCAACCTCTCCTACGTCCAGCCGCTGGGCAAGAGCATCCTCTCCTTCAACCTCACCGGCACCTACCTGATGGCCAACATGACCGACACCGGACTGTACGCCTACGACTGCGTGGGGTACTTCGGGGACCTGTGCAACAACTTCTACGGCGTGGCCTACGGCCTCACCCCCAAGTGGCGGCACCTGTCGCGCATCTCCTGGGAGACGGGCCCCGCGGTGTTCACCCTTGGCTGGCGGTACATCGACCGGATGAAGCACGAGTCTCGCAGCAGCGATCCCGGCCTCTCTGATCCCGACTCCGCCGACTTCTGGAAGGTCAACGGTTCGTATGAGATCGATCCAGCCCACTACTTCGATCTGGCCTTCAACTACGACCTCACCGAGAACATCCAGTTCACGCTGGGCTGCAACAACATCCTGGACAAGGAGCCGCCCTTCGGCTCGGGCATCGACAACCTGGACTACGGCCCTGGCTTCTGGGGCGCGTACGACGTCTACGGCCGCTACCTGTTCTCCAGCATCCAGTTCAGCTTCTAATCTCGCCACGAGCAAAAACAGCAGGAGGCGGTCCCACGCGGGACCGCCTCCCGTTTCTTGCTGCCTCACTCACGGTGAGCTGGGTGGGGGTTCGTCCCCCTCGTCCTGCTGCTGGGGGTGCTCCCGCACCGGCTCCAGCGTCCCGGGGTAGGGAACTTCGAGGGCGGGGTAGGCGGCGGCAACCCGCTGGGCCTGCGCGAACCACCTGCGGGCTTCCCGCTCGTTGCCGCGCCGCTGGTAGGCGACGCCGAGCAGGAAGCAGAAGCGGTCCTCGCTGGGGCGGATGCGGGTGGCAAACTTCAAGTGGGCAATGGCCTCGTCCAGCTTGCCGGCAGCGAGGGCCTGGCGCGCCAGGTGGTAGCGGTAGTACGGGTTGCGCAGGCGGTGGGCCGCCACCTTGGCGCGCAGCGCCGCGGCGCGCTGGTGGTCCCCGGTCCGTTCGTAGAGGCTCGCGAGGTTGCTCATCGCCACCGGATCCCCACGCGCCACCTCTAGCGCCTGCAGGTAGGCCAGCTCGGCACGCTTCAGGTCACCGATGCGCTGGTACACCGTGCCCAGGTTGGTCCACGCCGGCGCGAAGGTCCAGTCGTTCTCCAGGAGAGCTGCCCGGAAGTACGCCCAAGCGCCAGCCATGTCGCCCGCCTGCAGGCGTTCCACACCCAGGTTGTTGCCAAAGTGGGCCATGGCTCGCGCGTCGGAGATGCGCCGCATGGGGTAGGAGGAGCGAAAGTCAGCAGTGTTGAAGTCCACCACCCGCGTGCCCTCGAGGCCCAGGTCCACGACCACATCCACGTGGCGGTTCAGGACGAAGGTGTCGTTGGCCAGGGTCCAGTCGGGCGGTACCTCCACCTCCTGGAAGCGGGCGTCGAGCCCCACCGCCCGGGCCATGGCCAGGAACATGCCGGCGAAGGAGAGGCAGTTGCCCCGGCGCAGCTGGAATGTTTCCGCTGCGCTGCGGGTCGTGTCGTCGTAGTCGAGGCCGAAGGTGCCGCTGGCAAAGAGGGCCGCCACCAGGTTGTGGAGCTTCAACTTGCCGCTCCCGCGCGGGTCCACGTGGGTGGCCAGGAACGCCCGCATCTCCGGCGAGAGGGCGAGGATCTGCGCTGGCGTGATGGGGAGCAGGGTGGTCTGCGGCACGCCCAGGGGCTGGCCGGAGAGGAGCGCCTCGGCTGCGCGGCGGTGGGTGGCTGGGGGGGGCAGTCCGGCGAGGGGTGGGGCGCTCACGAGGGCGATCAGGAGCCCAGCGACCGCCGCGGGGCAGCGCACCGCGCGGGGCAGCGCCTGCCCTGCCGCCCGACCCGCCGCGTTTGAGGTCTTCTCCAGCTCGGTGACCACGTCCCTGCGCCTGCCGCTTCGGCACCGGGGCGAGCCTGCCATCGCCCGGCGCCCGCCGACGCTCACTCCGGCTCGTAGGTGACGGCGAGCGGCTGTCCGCTCAACAGGTCCACCCGCACCACGGTCCGCTGGCGGTTGCGGATGCGGATGTCGGTGGCCACCTGCCGCCCCTTGCACGCCACCACGAGCCGGTGATCCCCGGCCGGGATGCGCGTCAGGTTGAAGATGGAGTGGATCTTCTCCCGCCGTTTGCCGAGGAACCAGACGGTGCAGAACTCCGGCCTGGAAACGATCCGCAGCGAGCCCCACCCTTCTTGCACCACCGTCACCGTGCCGGCGATGAGGTCGGCGTGCACGGTGTGTTCGCTCCCCGCCTCGAGCCTCACGGTGCCTTCGACGTTCGCGTAGCCGTCCTTGGAGAAAACGATCCGGTACTGGCCGGGGGCAAGCTCGGCCAGGCGCAGGGTGGGGGCGGCCTTGCGCTCCACTCGCTCGCCCACGGTGACGGTGCAGTTCTGGGGGGCGGAGGTGACCACGAGGGTGGCGAGCGATGGGGCCACCTCCTGGGGAGTTGCTGGTGCCTGGGGGAGGAGGGGCGGCGCTGGCTCCAGCGGCTCCACCCGCACCTCAGTGGGGCCCGCGCCCACCTCCACCTCGTAGCTCCGCGCCACGTACCCCTCCCGTTCCACGCGGATGGTGTGGTGTCCCTCCGCCACCCGGCGCAGGAAGAGGCCATCCTCACGGGCGTTCGACACCCCCACCGGGACACCGTCCAGGAAGACCTGGAGGCCCGGCTCGCACAGCACCTGCACGTCCCCGGCCAGGGCAGCCGCTGCACTGGCAATCGTCCACACCACGAGGAGGCACGACAACGCTCTCATGCACCCTCCCTTCCCCACGCCACCCCGGCCCCTCGCCCCTACCCCTTGGGGCGAGGGGTGGTGCGCTCCTCCACCAGCCGCTGGGCGGCATCTTTGCTCTCCACCGCTTCCACCTTGATGATGCGGCAGCGCACGGGGCGGTCGTAGTCCGCGAAGACGAGCACTGCACCGGTGTCCGAGCAGATCGTCCCCCACCCCCCCTCAATGGCGATGCCGGAGGCAGTTTTCAGATGTGGGTAGATGCTGTCCAGCGTCAGGAGGTAGTGCTCGTCGCTGCGCACGCGCACGTACACGTAGCGCCCGTGGAGGGGCGTGAAGCTGTCCACGTTGCGCAGCTTGAAGCACGCCTCCCGAGCGGGCGGCGAAGCAGGGCCGGGTTGGATGGTGTGGGTGGGAATGCAGGCACCCGCCGCCACCACGAGCAGAAGGGAGGAAAGTCTCGCGACCGCGTGCCACAACCCAGGCATGGCAGCTCCCCGGAGACCGGGTCTGAAGCACCACGACGCCGGCTCTCCGCAACTAGGATGGCACAGGCGGCGCTCGGGCGCCACTGGGGTGCAGCGGGGTCTCGGACGATTGTTAGAATGAACGAACCGCACCAGCAAAGCCGGCGGGGGTGCGCGAGTAGTCGCTGGCGGCGTGGGGCGCGGCGTGTGGAGCCATGGCGTTCGAGTCCCGATCCTGGCTGTTCGAGGGAGCGGTGCTGCTGCTGGTGGGTGCCGCGAGCAGCGGCTGTGCCAGCGTGGCGTCGCAGGTCACGCGCGGCCTGGCGGCCAACCTGGTGGCGGCAATTCTCGACCAGCCGGACCCGGAAACCGTCCGCCAGGGGGCGCCGGCGTACCTGCTCCTGGTGGACGGTCTCATCCAGGGGGCGCCGGAGTCGGAGGAGTTGCTGCGAGCCGGGGCAGAGCTTTACTCCGCCTACGCCTCTGCCTTCGTGACGGAACCGGAGCGGGCCCAGCTCCTGGCAGCTACGGCGCGCAGCTACGGTCTGCGTGCACTCTGCCGCGCCAACCGCCACTTTTGCGGGGCGGAGGCTCTTCCCTTCGACGAATTTCGGGCTGTGCTGGCGCAGCTGCGGCGGAGGGACGTGCCGTCGCTCCACGCCGCTGCTGCCGCCTGGGCGGGGTGGATCCAGGCGAACAGCTCCGACTTCCGCGCGGTGGCCGATACCGCCCGGGTGCGGGCAATGATGGAGCGGGTGGTGGCGCTGGACGAGCGGTGGGACGGCGGCAGCGCCCACCTCTACCTGGGTGTGCTGGATACCCTTCTCCCCCCGGCCCTGGGCGGCCGCCCCGAGGATGGCAAGGCCCACTTCCAGCGGGCCATCGCCCTCTCCGGTGGCCGCAATCTGATGGCCAAGGTGCTCTACGCGCGCCACTACGCTCGCCTCGTCTTCGACCGCGAGGAGCACGACCGGCTCTGCCGGGAGGTGCTGACTGCCTCGCCCGTGGCGCCAGGTCTGACCCTGGTCAACACCCTGGCGCAGCAGCAGGCCCGGCAACTGCTGGCAAGTGCCGACGAGTACTTTGGAGAGTGAGGCATGGTGGGCGCGAGGATGGTTGCAGTGGCAGGGGTGTTGGCCGCGCTGGCGGATTTGCCGGCTCGCGCCGAGGTGTTCAAGGTGGCGACCCTGGCCCCGGAGGGGAGTGTCTGGATGGAGGGGGTGCGCCGCGGCGCCGCCGAGGTGGCGCGCCGCAGCGGCGGGCGGGTGAGTTTCCGCTTCTTCCCCGGCGGTACGATGGGGAACGACCAGTCGGTGCTGCGCAAGATCCGGATCGGGCAGCTCCAGGGTGGTGCCCTCACCGCCGGTGGGCTCGCGGCGGTCTGGCCCGACGCGCAGATCTACAGCATGCCGTTCCTGTTTCACTCCTACGCCGAGGTGGACGCGGTCCGTGCGCAGCTGGACGAGCGACTGCTGGCGGGGCTTTTTGAGCGGGGTTTCGTATCGTTCGGCCTGGTGGAGGGGGGGTTCGCCTACCTGCTCTCCACCAGGCCCGTGCGCAGCTTTGCCGATCTCGCCGGCCGCAGGCCGTGGGTGCCCGAGGGCGATGTGGTGGGCCAAGCCATCTTTGCCGCCGCTGGCGTGAGCCCCGTGGCGCTGCCCATGGCCGATGTCCTCACCGGTCTGCAAACTGGCCTCATCGACACGGTGGCCTCGACACCGGTGGGTGCGGTGGCCCTGCAGTGGTTCACCAAGACCAAGTACCTGACCGACTCCCCGCTCATCTACGTGTACGGCACCCTGGTTCTGGACCGCACCGCCTTCGAGCGGCTGGCCGCCGAGGACCGGGCCGTGGTGCACGAGGTGTTGGCAGGGGTGATGCGGGAGCTGGACCGCCGCACCCGCGCGGACAACGAGGCGGCCAGGCGAGCACTGTTGGAACAGGGCCTGGAAGCGGTGACGGTGACGCCGGAGGCGGCGAAGCAGTGGGAGGTGGTGGCTGCCAAGGCGACCGCCACCCTCGCCGCCCAGGGCGCGTTCTCCGCGACCCTGTACGCGGAGCTGCAGCAAGCTATTGCCACCTTTCGAGCCGCGGCCACAGCCGCACCCCCATGAGCCTGCCGTCCTCTTCCAACGGAAAGGTGTTCTCGCTGGTGCGGCGCCTCGAGGAGGCGGTGCTGGTGGGGGTGTTGGCCGGGATGATCGTGCTGGCCGTCACCCAGATCCTCCTCCGTAACGTGCTGGGCGGGGGCTTGGTGTGGGCTGACCCGCTGCTGCGCCTGGCGGTGCTGTGGCTGGGGATGGCCGGGGCGGCGCTGGCCAGCCGCGAGGACCGGCACATTGCCATTGACACGCTGCCACGCCTCCTGCCACCCCGCGCCCGGGCCGGGGTCCGCGTCGTCACCGACCTCTTCACCGCTGCCGTGGCTGCGGTCCTGGCGCGCCACGCCACGCGCCTGGTGCTCGCCGACCGCACGGCGGGCGCCGCAGCGTTTTCCGGCATGCCCGCCTGGGTGGCCGAGGCGGTGCTCCCGGTGGCGTTCGGGGTGGTAGCCTGGCGCTACCTGGCGATGGCGTGGCGGCACGCGCGCGAGCTGGCGCGGAGGCCGGGTTGATCCTCACCGGGCTCCTGCTGCTGGTGCTGGCGCTGGCGGGGGCGCCCCTGTTTGCCATCATTGCTGCCTCTGCCCTGCTCGGTTTTGCACGCGGCGGCGTGGATCCCATGGTGGTGGTGGGGGAGTTCTTCCGCATTGCCGATATGCCCGTGCTCCTGGCCATCCCTCTCTTTACCTTTGCCGGCTACCTCTTGAGCGAGAGCGGGGCGCCGAAACGGCTCGTGCGCCTCTCCAACGCCCTGCTCTCCTGGCTCCCCGGCGGGCTCGCCCTGGTCACCCTGGTCACCTGCGCCCTGTTCACGGCGTTCACGGGAGCTTCAGGCGTGACCATCGTGGCCATCGGCGCGCTCCTCTACCCAGCACTGCAACAAGCGGGTTACGAGGAGCGGTTCACCCTCGGGCTCCTGACCACTGGGGGGAGCCTGGGGTTGCTCTTCCCCCCTTCCCTGCCCCTGATCCTGTACGGGGTCGTGGCCGGCACCAACGTGGATCGGCTGTTCCTGGCCGGGGTGCTGCCGGGGATCGCCATGGTGCTGCTGCTCGGGGTGTGGTGTGTGCATCGAGGCCGCCGGATCCAGCGGCCGGCCACGTTCTCCTTCCGCGAGGCAGGCGCCGCGCTTGCCGCTGCCGCCTGGGAGCTGCCGCTGCCGGTGCTAGTGCTGGGCGGGGTCTACTCGGGGCTGTTTGCCGTTTCCGAGGTGGCGGCGGTGACGGCGCTGTACGTGACCGTCGTGGAGGTGGGCGTGCACCGGGAGGTGACGTGGCGCCAGTTGCCAGCCGTGATGCGGGAATCGGCGGTGCTGGTGGGTGGAATCCTGGTCATCCTTGGCGCCTCCCTGGCCTCCACCAACTACCTGATCGACGCCCAGGTGCCGGAAAAGCTCTTTGCCTTCGTCACGACGCACGTGACTTCCAAGTTCACGTTTCTCGTGGTGCTCAACCTCTTCCTCCTGGTGTTGGGCATGATCCTGGACATTTTCTCGGCAGTGGTCATCGTCGTGCCGCTGGTGCTGCCGCTTGCGGCGGGGTACGGCATCGATCCCCTGCACCTGGGCATGATCTTCCTGGCCAACATGCAGATCGGCTACTCCACGCCGCCGGTGGGCATGAACCTCTTCATCGCCAGCTATCGCTTCGGCAAACCGGTGCTGGAGCTGTACCGGGCGTCGCTGCCGTTCGTGGCCCTCCTGCTCCTGGCGGTGCTGCTCATTACCTACGTTCCAGCGCTGTCGCTGCTCCTGGTGGGGAAGTAGGGCGGTGTTCCGGGAGCACTGGCCAGCAGGGCTGCGGCAACGGTAGGATAGCCATCACGGCCTTTGTGCCGCGGAGGGTGCGATGGTTTCGGAGCGTAAGTTCAACGAGATTCTCCTGGAGATCCTCAACGACCGCGATCTCAAGGTGGTGTTCGAGGGCAACCCGAGAGGGTTCCTGCGGCAACGGGGGGTGACCGTTCCCGACGAGATCGAACTCCGCGTCCACGAGGACACCGCCCGGCTGCGCCACATCGTCATTCCCTACCTGGAGGGGGAGCCTCCCGCCACCGTGGAGGAGCTTGAGGAACGCCTGAGCCGCAGCGTGAGCTTCGGCTAAGAGCTGCGCGACGGCTCGCCCCCCAGGCGGGTCCCTCCCGGCCGACGCCCCCCGTCCATCGCCAGCGGGCTGGCAAGCATGCTGGGCGGGGGGCTTGACAGCGTGGCATCGATAGGTTTCACTAGAGGCGTGATGCGCCGGCGGAGGCGAGGAGATGGGGCATAGCAGCGGAACCGCTGCAGTGCCCGTGCTGCTCCTCTACAACCTGGATCCGGACTGGCTCCCCCTCGAACGAGAGGAAGTGGTGGCCGAGGTGGAGCGGTTAGCCGCCGCCTTGGCTGCGGCAGGAAACCCCGTCACGCTCCGCGCCGTGGAGACGAGAGAGCTTGCCGCCTCTCTTGCCGGGGTAGATCCCGACGCCTGCGTAGTCTTCAACTGGTGTGACGGCCTGCCGGGGCTGCCCCACAGCGAGGCCGAGGTGGCGCGGGGGTTGGAGACGCTGCAGTTCACCTACACGGGTTCGCCACCGCCGGTGCTCGCGCTGTCGTGGCAGAAGGAACGGGTGAAGCGACTGCTGGAAGGAGCGGGCGTGCCGACGCCGCCGTGGCGGCTTTTCCGCAGCGCGCACGGCAACGGGTGGCAGCGTTTCCCGGCCATTGTGAAGCCGGCCCACGAGCACGCCAGCCGCGGGGTGGGGCGCGAGTCGGTGGTGCTCGACGGCGAGGAGCTTTCCGAGCGGGTGGCTCACGTGCTCACCCAGCTGGGCCAGCCGGCGCTGGTGGAGGAGTTCATCGACGGTCGGGAGTTCCACGTCTCGGTGTGGGGCAACGGGAAGCTGGCCGTTCTGCCCCCTGCCGAGATGGACTTCCGGGCCCTGGCCGACGTCCGGGACCGCCTGTGCAGCTACGACGCCAAGTTCACCCCTTCCTCCAGGGTTTTCGCGGCGATCGAGCTCCTCCTCCCTGCGCCGCTCTCGCCAGCCGAACGGCAGCAACTGGAGGCGGTGGCCGTGGCCGCCTATGCGGCGGTGGGCTGTCGCGATTACGCGCGCATCGACGTGCGCCTCAAGGACGGTGTTTTCTACGTGCTGGACGTCAACCCCAACTGCGACCTCTCCACCGACACGAGCACGGCCCTCGCCGCCTCGCTGGAGGGGGGGAGCTTTGCGGAGTTTCTCTCCCAGCTCGTGGCCCTGGCTGCCCGCCGCCACCCGCGCCTGGGCGCCGCGTAGCCGCCCCTCGACCCGTTGACTGCTCTGCTCTTGGTGGTAGTATTGAAACAGAGGAGCCACGGCAGGAGCAGTGCGAGACTTCGGCACGGCACCGGGGTTAGGGAGGCGGCGTGGCCGCCCGCCTTCCGTCCCCAGGGGCGGCCAGGAGTAGAGAGGAGGCAACGGTGGAAAAGCAACGGTACGCCACGGTCAAGGTCACGGTGGACGTCAAGAACAGGCGCATCACCTGTGACCCGGACCCCGTCAAGTGCTACTGGGTGGCGGGGCCCGAGAACATCCGCTGGACCTTCCCGGGACTGCCCCCGGAGGTGGACGCGGTGACCATCGAGTGGGAGCGCAACGCTGGCTCCAAGTACAAGAACAAGCCGATGTTCTATGCTCAGGGCGTGGCGCCCTCCACGAGCAACTCGCACCTGGGCGACATCGTCACCGCGCAGAACGTCAAGGAGAAGGGCAAGTTCAAGTACGCCGTCTTCTGCTTCGACCGAGCCGGGAACCTGCTGGCCCAGGCCGATCCAGAGGGCGACAACGACGACATCCCGATTGGACCCTGACGGGGCGATCAGCGCGCCGAGGCGACCAGCTCACGGAAGGCGGGGTTGGCCTGGAGGCGGTGGAAGTCGGGGGTGGCGAACCAGGCTCGTGGCGCGTGGAGCTGGATGGCCCGTCGGGTCCAGGCCAGGCAGGAGGTATCGTCACCGTTGATGGCGGCCACGAGGGCAGCCACGAACACGGTTTCGGGGTTGTCCGGGAACTCGCGGATCGCCTCCTGCACGGCGAGGACGGCCTGTTCGCCGAGGCCCAGATGGGCCAGGCAGCGGGCTCGCAGGTCGAGCAGGGTGCGCGTGCGGCGGCCCGCATCCAGCTGTTCGGTGCACAGGGCGAGGGCGCGCCGGTAGGCCTGCGCGGCCTCCTGCTGTCGCCCCTGCACCAGCAGTGCGTCGGCTAGGTTGGCCATGGGCAGGGGATCGCTGGTGGCGAGGGTGGTGGCCCGCTGGTACAGCTCCGCGGCTTCCTGGTAGCGGCCCTGGAAGAACACGGCGTTGCCCAGGTTCACCAGGTCGCTCTTGGTCTCCCGCTGGGCCACCACCTCCCGGTAGAGCGCCTCGGACCTGGCGAAGTCGCCGGCGTACATCTCCACTTCTGCGAGCTTGGCGAGGGCGGAGGTGTTGGCCGGGGCCGCGGCGAGGATAGGGGCGAGGGTTTCCCGGGCAGCCGGGTAGTCGCCACGTGCGCGCCGCACGTCGGCGAGGAAGTAGAGCGTCTGCCAGGCGGGGCGCAGGGCGTAGGCGCGGCGGAGGGCGCGCTCCGCCTCGTCGTACCGACCAAGGGCGGCGAGGGTCTTGCCCAGTTCCGCCCAGGCCGAGGGATCGCCCGGGCGCTGCCGGGTCAACTCCCGGGCCCGCTCGGCAGCGGCCTCGGACTCGCCCTTGGCCACCAGCGCAGCAACCTGCACGAGCTGGACCTGGGGGTCCTCCGGGGCCAGCTCTAAAGCTCGCGCCAGGAGGCGGTCCATCTCGTCCCGGTGGGCGGCGTCGTGGGTGGTGGCGTAGAGGTAGCGGTGGATTGCCGCCAGGTTCACCACTGGATCCAGGTAGCGCGGCGAGGTGGCAATGGCGGAACGCAGCCGGGAGATCTCCTCGCGGTGGCCGGGGCTCGACCGGCCCCCCTCCAGCCGGGTGGTCGCTTCCAGGAAGGCACGGAGTGCGGCGGGGCTCGCTTCGCGCGGGGGAGCGGAGCGGGCGGTGGAGAACCCTCGGTAGCCATCCTCGAGGGTGGTGGTAACCCGATCCTGCAGCACGAAGAGGTCGTCGGCCGCCGTCTCCACCGTACGACTCCACAGCATCTTGCCGCTCGTCCCCTCCACCCGCGAGAGGGTGACGCGCCACAGCCGACCACCCTCGCCGGGGGTGAGCGATGCCTCCACCAGCTCGTTGGCCCCCAGTTCCCGGGCGATGTCGGTGGGACGCCGATCCTCCGTGGCGATGGCCCGGACTTCGCGGCCGGAGATGGTGACGATACCCTCCAAGCGGGCGAGATGCTCGGCGATGGCGTGGGTGACGGCGGTGGCGGCCAGTGCGGCCCCTTCGGCCGACGTGTCGGTGGTGGCGGGGAGCACGGCGACCACACGCGGGGCGGGGCTGGAGAGCCAGCCAAAGTAAACCGCGCTGGCCACCAGAGCAGCCAGTGCCAGCACCGCCCCAGCGGCGGCGAGCCAGTGTTCCCGGGTGCGCCAGTAGAGGGCCGTGGCGGCCAGGGCACGGGTGGCCACCGCTGTCCCACCTGCCAGCTCGGGGCTGCGCAGGGCGCTGGCCACCTCCGCGGCGGTCTGGTAGCGATCGGCGGGTCGGCGAGCCATGCACCGCTCGATGACCCGCACGAGGGCCAGGGGCAGCCGCGGGTTGACCTGCCACACCGGCACGGCCCGACACCCCGCCACCCGGTGCATGATCTCTGCGGGCGTGCCGCCGTCGAAGGCCGGCCGTCCGCTGGCCAGCTCGTAGAGCAGCGAGCCCAGGGAAAAAATATCGCTGCGCGCATCGATGGCCTGGCCCAGCGCCTGTTCCGGCGACATGGCCCTGGTGGTGCCCACCACCAGCCCCTCGGCGGTGAGGTTCGCCTGGGCCTCGCGTGGCTATGTCCACTTGGCGAGTCCAAAGTCCAGGACCTTGACGTGGCCATCCGGCGTGATCATGACGTTTTCCGTCTTCACGTCGCGGTGGATGAGACCGTGCTGGTGAGCGGCCTCCAGGGCGTCGGCCACGGCGGCGCCGATGCGCGCCACCTCGCTGGGGGCGAGGGGGCCGCCCTTGACGATCTTGGAGAGGGGCTGACCGTCGATGAACTCCATGACGATCCATTCCCGACCGCCATCCTGGACAATCTCGTAGACGTGGGCCACGTTGGGGTGTGAGAGGGCAGCCACGGCGCGGGCCTCGCGGCGCAGACGCGCCTGCTGCTCCGGCGAAGGGGTCCCGGAGAGCAGCCCCTTGATGGCCACCGGCCGCTGCAGCTCCTCGTCCCACCCCTGGTACACCTCGCCCATCCCCCCCACGCCCAGGGTCCTCACGATGCGGTAGCGACCGATGACTGCGGGTGGCATCGAGCAAAGATTCTAGCTTGGCGGGGGGAATTGCGACCGCAGCGCTGTAGCGGCGCGCTCCCGCGCCGCCCGAGCGGAGGGGAGGGAGAGCGCCTCGGTGAAGGGCAACTCCCGCCCTCGCCCCGAGTCCACGGTGCGCAGTACGACGCGGTACTCGAGGCGGGCCCGCTCCCGAGCCCCTTGACGGGCGAGGCAGTCGGCGAGGAGCAGGCGGACCTGGAAGAGCTGCGCGTCTAGGAACAGTGCTGCCCGGTAGCCGGCCAGGGCAGCCGGCAGGTCGCCGCAGCTGTCGGCGAGGAGCCCTTCCAGGGCGTGGGCGGCTGGCTCAGTAGGGGTGGCGAGGAGGGCGGCTGCCACGGCCGATCGCGCCGCTTCCTGGCGACCCTCGGCGAGGGCCTGGACCGCGGTGGCCACCGCCTCGGCGCCGGGCAGCGGCAGGGGTCTGGTCGGGCCAGCTTCCACCTGGTGGGGAGGGGTGGAAGGGGCTGCCGGGGGGGTAGGGCGCGCAGGGCAGGCCAACGGGGGGGGTGGGACGGTGGGTGCTGGTGGTGGCGCTGGGGCAGGGTGGCGGTAGCAGAAGCAGTCCCCCAGGTCTACGGGTGCCAGCTGGTCGGTGAGCTGCCAGAGGGTCTCGCAGGGGCCGAGGAAGAGGAACCCGTCTGGCGCCACGGTGGGCACGATGGCCTGCACCAGCCGCTGCTGCGCTTCGGGGCGGAAGTAGATGAGCACGTTGCGGAGGAAGACAACGTCGAAGGGTTGCTCGGGCAGGTCGAAGGGGGCGTGGACCAGGTTGAGGGCCCGATAGTCGAGCCGTTCTTGGAGGTGAGCGCTCAGGTGGAACTTGCCTCCGCGCTCGCGGAAGTAGCGATGGCGCAGCGGCTCGGGAACGGCGGCCACGGCCCGGGCGCCGTAGACGCCGCTCTGCGCTACCGCCAGGGCCTCCTCGTCCACGTCGGTGGCGAGGATGCGCCAGTCCCACCCGGCCAGCTCCCGCACCTCGGCGAGCACGATGGCCAGGGTTGCCGGCTCCTCCCCCCGGGCGCAACCCGCAGACCACAGACGCAGACGGCGGGTGCCGGCTCGCGCCACCAGCAGCTGCGGCACCACCACCTCGGCCACGGCCCGGAAGTGCTCCGGGGTGCGGAAGAAGTACGACTCCTTCACGGTGACGAGGGGCAGGAGCTGGCGCCACTCGTCGGCCAAAGCCCAGCCCTCCAAAGCTTGGACGTAGGCGGCCAGGTCGGCAAACCCGCCCGCCGCGGCCCGGCGCCGGCCCGCCTCGGCGAGGAGGGGTGCCTGGGCGGGGCCGACGGCGTTGCCGCTAGCCTCTTCCACTAGGTGCGCCAGACGGGCCAGGACACGGTCGCCGGGGATCATGGTTTGACGCAGTTGCGTCCGGCCTCCTTGGCCTGGTAGAGGCGACTGTCGGCGAGGGTAATTAGGGTATCGGCGCGGGCGTCGCTGCCCACTTCGATGAGGGTGGCCACCCCCAGGGAGGCGGTGATCCGCACCGCTTCGCCCGTGGGGAGGAGCACTTCTTCGTTGGCCACCGCCACGCGCAGGCGCTCGGCAGCGGCACGCGCTGCCTCCAGGTCGGTTTCCGGCAGGACCGCCAGGAACTCCTCGCCGCCAAAGCGGCCGAGGGAGTCGGCGGCCCGCAGCGCCGAGCGCATGGCCCGGGCGGCCGCCTGCAGCACCGCATCGCCGGTCAGGTGGCCATAGGTGTCGTTGACGTTCTTGAAGTGGTCCAGGTCGCAAATCACCACGGAAAGCCTCGTGTCGTAGCGGTGCGCCCGGGTGATCTCCTCCACCAGGCGCTCGTGGATGGCCCGGTGGTTGAGCAGACGCGTCAGCCCGTCCAGCATGGAGAGCTCCCGCAGCCGTTGCGCCAGGCGCGAGTTGTCCAGCACCAGCCCCAGGTGGCGAATGGAGGCCTGGATGAGGGGCTGCGAGGTCTCGGCAAACTCCTGCCGGCGGCGGGGGAGGATGGCCAACTGGCCCGCGGCATCGTGCAGTGCCAACTCCAGCGTGCAGAGGTCGTCCAGGCCAAGCACCTCGCTGCCCTCTCGCTCGCCGTGCACCACCACCTCCACGGACGCGCCGGGCATGGCGGGCAACCGCTCCAGGAGCCGCCCCGCAAACGCCTGGATGGTCGGTTCCGCCACGGGGTGGGGGGCGAGGCAGTGCAGAGTCACGAGTTGCGGTTCCGTCACGCCAATGCCCAGGAGGTGGGCGTCCACCACTTCGCTCAGGGTGGCCAGCACCGTGCGCAGGGTCTCGGGGAACTCGGTGGCAGCAATCCCCCGCTCCAGCAAGGTGTTGACAAAGGTGGTGCGGAGGAGGGTGGCGTCTAGGTGACGGGCCACTCGGCCGAGGATCTCGGTGGTCCCCAGGGTGGCGGAGGATCGGGGCGCGGGGGGCAGCGTCCCCCCGTCGGTGAGGCTTCTGACCAGGTCCACGATCTCGTCCTGGGCCTGGTCCTTGGTGAGGTAGCGGTCGGCGCCGGTGCGGTACCCCCAGAAGCGGGAGGGGGCGTCGCTGTGGCTCGTGAGGATGACCACCGGCACGTGGGCCGTCGCGGGATCGTTCTTGAGGAGGCGGAGGAGCTGGTAGCCGTCCATGATGGGCATTTCGAGGTCGGTGACCACCGCGTCGGGAGGGTCGGCGAGGGCCTTGAGGGCCCCGTCGGCACCGTCCGTGGCCTCGATCACCTCGAACCCCGCCCGGCTCAGGGTTCGGGCCAGGAGCGCCCTCGCCACCGTGCTGTCCTCCACCACGAGGATCCGGACCGGTTTCACGAAGTGCTCCTTTCGAGGTAGCGTGCCAGGAGCTCCCCCAGTTCGGCAGGGGGGAGCGACAGTTCCACAGCACCGCTTTCCAGAGCTGCCCGGGGCATGCCGAAGACCACCGAGGATTCCTGATCCTGCGCCATGGTCAACCCTCCACACCGGCGCAACTCGGCCAATCCTAGCGCGCCGTCGGATCCCATGCCGGTGAGCACCACCCCCGCCGTGACCGTGGGGAACGTGCGGGCACAGGAGAGGAACAGCTCGTCCGCCGAGGGACGGTGGCCAGCGCGGGGGGGGGTGTCGCGGTCGACGTGCATTGTTTTGTCGGCCGTGAGGAGGAGGTGGGCGCCGGGCGGGGCGAGCCGGATGCGCCCGGGAGCGGCCGGCTCGCCGTCCCGCGCCACGGCCACGTCGGTCCCGAGCTTGCCGGCCAGCCAGCTGGCCAGGCTCTCCTCGAAGCCGGCCGCAATGTGCTGCACGAGCAGGAGGGCGGCTGGCAACGGCTTGGGCAACGGCTGGAGGAGCTGCAACGTGGCCTCCGGTCCTCCGGTGGAGGCGGCCACGGCAATGAAGCGCACCTGCCGGGAGAGCGGCGGCACCACTGGCTTTTTCGCTGCCCGGCCCGCGGCTGCTTTGGCGGGCGGCACTCGACGCGCCTCGGCCAGCGCGCGGATCATGCTCGCGAGGGTGTACTAGAGCTGGCGCCACCCTTCCGGTTCCGAGGGTTTGGCGAGGACCTCCACGGCCCCGCAGCGGGTCGCCTCGAAGGCGGAGGCGGCCTGGTCAGCGGGAGGGTGGGCGGTGAGGACGAGCACCGGGGTGGGGTGGCGTTGGGCAATCTGCTGGATGGCGGCGTGACCGTCAAGTACGGGCATGTCCAGGTCCATGACGATCACATCCGAGTGCAGCGTGGTCACCAGCTCCACCCCCCGCGCCCCGTCGCCCGCCTCGCCCACCACCTGGCAGGCGGGGTCGCGCTGCAGGAGGCGGCGCACGAGGGAGCGGACCGTGGGCGAATCGTCCACGATCACGACACGGATTTGCCCCTCGCGCCTCATCGCCCGCTCAGCCTCCGCACCACCGCCACCAGCTCCAGAGCGTCCAGCCCCTGTTTCACGAAGTAGGCGTCGGCCCCAGCCTGCAGCGCCGCGAGCCGGTCCTCGCGGCGGCTGCGAGTCGAAACCACCACCACTGGCAGGGCGGCAAACTGCGGGTCGGCGCGCAGCTTCCGGGTGAAGTCGAGGCCGTCCATCTCCGGCATCTCGATGTCCGTGACCACGCAGTCGAAACTGCTCGCGGCCACGAGCTCCAGGGCTTCGGGGGCGCTGGCGGCCCCCACCACTTCGAAGCCCGCATCCTCCAGGAGCCGGCGCTCCATCTCTCGCGTGACGAAGGAATCCTCCACCAGCAACACGCGCAGCCGCCGCCGTGCCGGTGGCGGCATGGCGATGCGCCGGGCCCGCACGCCGCTCCCGGACACCAGGGCGAGGGGCGAGAGCACCGCCACCGGTTCCCCCGAGGCGAGGAGGGCGAGACCTTCCAAGAGCGGCGGTTCCCGCTCGAGGTTTGTGGCGCCTTGCACCAGCACTTCCTCCTCCCCCTCCACGGTGTCCACCGCCACCGCCACCGCCTCACCGCCCACGTGGCCGCGCAGGAGCATCTGCCGCGGCGCTGGTTCGATCCCCAGGGTGGCCGCGAGAGGCAGGAAAGGCGTGAGACACCCCTCGCTCAGGACGAAGCTCTGCCCGTCGCGTTGCTGCACCTGGCTCGCGTGCAAAGGCTCCACCCGCTGCACCGCAGCAGCGGGGATGCCGCAGCGTATGGGCCCGACCCGCGCCACGAGGATGCGCTGGCCACGCCGCGCCGCCGGCACTTCCAGGGTCACGGTGGTGCCCTGGCCGGCGTGCCAGGCAAGGGACAGCTCCCCGCCCAGACGGCTGGCGACGCTGGCCACCACGTCGAGGCCAATGCCGCGCCCCGACACCGTGGAGACGGTGCGGCGCGTCGAGAAGCCGGGGCGCAGGAGCAGGTTGAGGACCTCTTCGGGGGCTGGATGATTGCCCGGCGGCACGATCCCGCGCGCCACGGCGGCCGCGGTCACCGCCTCGGGGTCGACGCCGGCGCCGTCGTCCTGGATGGACAGGCGCACGCGGGCGCCGGCGGGTGCGGCGGCAATGCGCAGGGTGCCGGTGGGGCGTTTCCCCGCCGCGCGTCGCCGCTCGGGCGTCTCGATCCCGTGGTCGATGGCGTTGCGGACCAGGTGGAGCATCGCCTCTTCCAAATCGTGGACGATGCGGCGGTCCAGCGAGGTGTCCTCCCCAGCCAGCTGCACCTCCACGTCCTTGCCCAGTTCGCGCGCCAGCTCCCGCGCGTGGCGGGCGAGGGTGAGGAGGAACGGTCGCAGCGGCTGCATCTGCAGGGAGAGCAGGGCCTCCAGTTGCGACTCGGTGGCCCAGGCCAGGCGCCGCTGGCTGCGTTCCAGGGCGAGCGCCTCGCGGCGCAGCGAGGCGATGAGGACGGCCAGGACCTGGGCCGGCCCCGCCTCTCCCACCCCCTGCTCGGCCAGGGAGGCGAGCTCGTCGAGACGGGACGCAAAGCGGGCGAGGCCCCGCGCCTGGATGCGCAACGCCACGGCTCCATCGGCCAGTTCGTCGAGCACGTTACTGCTGTGGCTAGCTGCCGGCAGGGTGGGTGCTGCCGTCGCTGCCACTGTGGGGGTGGCAGGCGGGGCGGGGGTGGGGGTGGCCGTCCCGGCTTCCGGTTCACTGGAGCGCAGCGCCTCCAGGAGGGCGGTGTCGTCGCTGGGTTCCTCCCCCGCCGCCACCGTCTCCACCATCCCCGCCAGGCGGTCCACCACCCGGGTGAGGAGGGGAGGTGGCGGGGGTGCGTCGCCCTGGAGCACCGCTTCCGCCGCGTGGCAGAGGGTGGCGATGGCCGAGAGCGAGAGCATGCGGCTCGCCCCTTTGAGGGTGTGCAGCTCTCGGCGCAGCTCCTGGGCGAGCTGTGGCTCGTGGGGGAGGCGGGTCGAGAGGGTTGCGAGTCGCTCGAGCCGCTCCCGAGCCTCGCCGACGAACAACGGCAAGAGATCGGCAAACTCGCCGTTCAACGCCGTCACGCGACCCCCTAGATCTTGGTCCAGCTGCGCAGGTTCACATCGAGGCCCAAGACCGCAGCAATGGCGCCGGTGCGGTCGCGCACCGGTGCCGCCACGGTAAAGCACGGCTCACCGGTGAGCATCGACTGGTAGAGCGGGGTGAGGATGGCGCAGCCGTCCCGCATGGTGCTCTGGAACCATGGACGGTCGGAAAAGTTGGCGCCCACGGTCACGTTGGCGGGGACCTGGGCGTCCCCCTTGGCGTCGCCGCCCAGCGCAAAGGCGAGCATGGTGCCGTTGCGGTCGGTCAGGTACGCGAGCTCCACCGAGGGGGCCTCACGCACCGCGGCGACCAGCCACCCCTCCACCGCTTCCCAGTGGCCGGTGTGGGCCGACAGCTCCGCTGCCCAGCGTTCCACCAGGTTCTTGAGGGAGCGGGGGGAGTCGAGGCGGAACGACTGGGTGAGGAGCTGGATGGAGAGGGCCAGGGTGTCCACCTTTTCCGCGGCGCCCCGGAAGCTCTTGAGGCTGTCCGCCATCTTGTGGATCACCTCGCTCACCTCGCGCAGGGTGAGCACCACCTGGTCGGAAGCGGTGCGCTGCTCCTCGGTGGCCAGGGAAATCTCCCGCGCCGCGCGGGCGGTGTCGGAGAGGGCGCCGCGGAGTTCGGCAATGGCGGCGGCAGCCCGGCGCGAGCGTTCCAACACCCGCACCGCCTCCTTCCCGGCCTCTTCGGTAGCCACCACGGCAGCCCGAATGGAGGCGGCAAAGTCGTCCAGGAGGGAGCGCACCGACTCCACCGATTCCCGGGAGCGTTGCGCCAGTCGCCGCACCTCCTCGGCCACCACCGTGAAGCGCTTGCCGGCTTCGCCGCCCGTGGAGGCTTCGATGGCAGCGTTCAAGGAGAGGATGTGGGTCTCGTGGGCGATCTCGGTGATGAGGTCCAGGATGCGGTAGATCTCCTTGGCGCGACTGCCCACATCGTCGGCGCGCGAGGCCACGTCGGCAATCCGCTGCTGCACCGCCTCCACGCCGGCCAGGGCCTCGGTGACAGCGTCGGCTCCGGCGGTGCCGCTCTCCTCGGCCTTGGCCGCCAGCTCGGCCTGGGTGGCAGCGTTGCGGGCAATCTGCGCCGCTGTGCGCGCGAGTTGTTCCATGGTGGCGGTGATCTCCACCACGGCGGCCGCCTGTTCCGCCGATCCGGAGGCCAGGTCGGCGGCGGTGGTGTGGACCACGTCGCTGGCGGCGGCGGTTTCTGTGGAGCTGTTCTGGATCTGCTGCACGAGGGAGGTGAGGGAGGTGACCGCCGCCTCGAAGGCGGAGCGGAGTTCGGCGGGCATGGGAGCCGTGGCATCCGCCAGGTGGGTGAGGTTGCCGCGGCGGATGCTCTCCAGGGCAGTCAGCAGCGCCTCGCCGAGCAACTCGGTCTCCCGCTGTTCTGCCTCTTGCGCCTGGCGGCTGCGCCGCTGGGGCAGGTACGCGCCAACCACGTAGACCACGAGCAACACCGAGGCTGCCAGGAGGAAGGCGTCGAAGACCCAGGCCGGGGCGCCACGGGCCACCGCGAACACCAGGTTCGCGCCGGCGACCAGCGCCAGTGCCACCGTTACGGCAAGCCCCACTCCCGCTCCATCCCGCCCGGTTGGTGCCGACACGCTCATGGTCACTGCCTCCTTTCCCCCCCCAGGGCCGCCAGCTCGAGGACGTGGAGCACAGTTCCCTGCCACGTCCCCCGGGCCTGCACGAGACCGCTGCCCGTTGCCGTGAGGTGCGGTGGCACCTCCACAACCCCCACCGCCGCATCGGCGGCGAGCCCCACGGACCCGCCTTCGCCGCGCGTGCGGACCACCACGGTCACGGGAAACTCCGCCACGGCCCCCGCTGGGGCTCCCACCAGGGCTGCCAGGTCCAACACAGGCAACGGCTCGCCCCCGTACTCGGCCAAGCCCAGCAGGTTGGGGTCGGTGGCGGGGCAGGGAACCACGGTGAGGGCTGGGACGACGCTGCGGACCTGCTCCACGGCCATGGCGCACAGGTGCTCCCCCGTTGCCACCACCAGGTACCGTCCCCCGTGGGCGCCGCCCTCGCGCTCCCGGTTCACAGCACGAGAGTAGCACCGTCACGGAAGTTTCCCGCGTCAGGGAAAGGCTTCGCTGGGGGAGCCATGGTTGAGGAGGCGAAGGAGCTCGTCCCGGCGCACCTTGCCCCGCTCCGAGACGGGGAGCTCGCGGACGAAGACGATGCGGCGCGGCACCTTGTGGGGCGACAGACGCTGGCGACACGCCGACAGGACGGCCCGGACGGTGAGGCCAGCGCCCGGCTCCACCGCCACCACGGCGGCAACCAGCTCCCCACGGTGGGGATCGGGCAGGCCCAGGACGGCAGCTGCCGTCACCCCCGGCAGGGCCTCCAGCACCCGTCGCACCTCGTCGGGGTGGACCTTCTTGCCGGCCACGTTGAGGAGGTCCGCCACCCGGCCGCTCAGGGTGAGCTGGCCCGCCTCGTCCAGCACCCCCCGATCGCCAGTGAGGAAGCGACCCGGGGAGAGGATGGCGGGGTCGGAGGGCGGCACCGTGCCCGCCGCCACCGAGCGCGAGCGGACCAGCACGCGCCCCTCGGTTCCCGGGGGTTGCGGGTGCCCCGCCTCGTCCACCACCTCCACCACCACCCCCTCCATGGCCGTGCCCACGCAACCGGCGCTGGGCCGCGGTTCCTCGCGCCGGTCGTAGGTAATACCGCCACACTCGGAGGAGCCGTAGAAGACGTGGACCGGGTGGCCGGTGGCGCGGTGGAACGCCTCGGCGTCCGCTGGCAGGAGGGGCGCACCGGCAGCCAGGCAGACCCGCAGGGAGGCGGTGGTCTCGGGCGTGGCGAGGGTGGCGACGGCACGGATCATGGCAGGCACGGCGGGGAAGTGGGCCACGCGAGCGGCGGCGAGGGTGTGGGCGAGCGCACCGGGGAGCGCTGAGCTGGGGAGGGCCAGCGGCGTGCCGGCCAGGAGGGCGGGGACGAGGCACGACCCCAGGCCGTAGGAGTGGGTCATGGGGATGGCCGCCATCGTCACGTCCTGGGGCCGCACCCCCATGGTGTGCATGATCTTCACCGTGTCGGCCACGAGCTGCCGGGCCGTCACCGCCACCGCCCGCGGCTGTCCCGTGGAGCCGGAGGTGAGCTTGAGCACTGCGGTGCCGGGCGGCAGCACCACTGCCTCCAGGGGGGGGCCCACCGCCAGGGCGAGGAGGCCGTCGGACCACACCACGCCCAGCTGGGCGAGCCGCTCCTGCGAGGCGAGGATGGTCTGGGCACCCACCGTGGCCGCGCAGCGGGCCAACTCGTGCATGGGCGCCGCCGCATCCACCAGCGCCACCCGCGCCCCCAGCTCTCGCAGGGCCAGGAACGCGGGGACCAGCCCCCCGGCGTTGGGCAGCGACAGCGCCACCGTGGCCCCCGGTTGGATGTGCTCCGCTAGTGTGCCGGCTAGGGCGGCCGCCGCCGCGGCTAGCTCCCCCCGCCGGGCGACTACGGTGCCGTCGGGCCCCAGGAGGGCAGGCGCCTGCGGTGCGCGCCGGGCGAGGCGGTGGAAGGCACGCACCAGCGGGCAGTGGATCTCATTCATGACCTTTGCGCAGCCGTTGCACCATTGTTTCCACCGTGGCGCGGGCGCGGCGCTGGTAGAACTCCTCCAACACCGTACGGACGCGAGGGTGGGCCGCGACGATGCGCTCCAGATCCTCGGCGAGGATCTCGATGAGCGTCACCGCTTCGCAGGCCACGATGGTGGCCGTGCGGGGGCGGCCGGTGAGCACGGCCACTTCCCCGAAGAACTCCCCGGGTCCCAGCTGGGCGAGAACCACTTCCCGACCGGCGGGGTCGTTGGTCCGAACCTCCACCGTTCCCGCCTCGATGAGGAAGAGGGAAACCCCCGGATCCCCCTCGCGCACGATGATCTCGCCCGGTGAGAAGCTGCGCACGCTGGTGGAGCTCAGCAGCTCCTCCAGCGCCTCGAGGGGGAAGGCGGAGAAGAACGCGGAGGCTTCGCGCTCGCGCTGGAGCTGCTGGGGGCTTGCTTCCGGCACGAGCACCGCTGTCGCTGGAGCCGGCAGCTCCACGGGTGCCGGTGCGGCTGGCGCGGGCGGCGTTGCGGGTGACACCGGTTGCGGCGGGGCGGCGGGTGGAGGGGGGGTGCGTGGGGGGCGAGTGGTCGGGGGTGGGCTCGGCATCGCCCGCTGGAGGCGTTCCCGCTCTGCCTTCTCCGCCTCCTGCTGGCGGGCGATGAGGGCGGCCAGCTCCTTGGTCACCTCCGTGCGGTTGGGGTCCAGCCGGAGGATCTTGTTGGTCACGGCAATGGCGCGGGCGTGAAAGCCATGATCGGCAAAATACTGGGCCAGCTTGCGGTACAGCTCGATGGCGCGCTCGCGGTCGCCAGCCAGACCGAGGATCTCCGCCTGGCGCAGGAGCAGGTTGAAGTTCTCCGGGTGCTTCTTGAGCTCTTCGGCAATGGCTTCGTGCGCCGAGGCGTAGTCCCTCTTTGCCAGGTATTGGTCGAGCAAGTCGATGCGTGCTCTTGGCCTGAAGATCATTCCCACCCCAACCGAGCGGCGAGAGCCGTGGCGGCCGCCCGGGCGTCGCGGCGAATCTCGCTGGCATGCGCTGTCACCAGTTCCCCCTCGCGAACCACCGGTTCGCCGTCCACGACGACGTGGCGCACGCTTTCCACCCCGCCACCGTACACTACCACGGTTGCCGGATCGGTGAACGGCTGCAGCGCCCAGGCGTCGAGGCTCAAGACCACGAGATCGGCCCGCCACCCCGGGAGCAGGCGGCCCACCTGGGCCAGACCCGCCACCTCGGCGCCGCGCCAGGTGGCCATCTCCAGCACGGTCCAGGGGTCCACCGCACCGGCACCGTGGCGGAGGTTGTGCAGCGTGCCGGCGAGGGCCATCTCGTGGAAGATGGAGAGCCGGTTGTTGCAGGGTGGGCCGTCGGCACCCAGCCCCACGCGCACGCCTCGGGCGAGGAGCAGCGGCACGTCCGCAATGCCGGAGGCCAGCTTCAAGTTGGCGCCCGGACAGTGGGCGACGCCGGTGCCGCGCTGGGCTAGGAGGGTCACCTCCTGGGCATCCAGGTGGATGCAGTGGGCGAGGACGGTGCTGGGCCCGGAAATCCCCACGGAGTCCAGGAACTCCACGTTGCCACGCCCGGTGGCGCGGCGCACCGCCTCGGTCTCCTCGCGGTTTTCGCTGGCGTGGGTCTGGAGGATCCAGCCGTGCCTGTGGGCCAGCCGAGCGCTCTCGCCCAGGAGCCGCTCAGAACAGGAGAGGGCGAAGCGCGGGGAGACGGCGTAGCGCAACCGCCCCCCGCAGGCGCCGTGCCACCTTTGCCCGGAGCTTTCGGCACTGGCCAGGGCGTCCTCGGTGGTGGTGGCGAGCCCCTGGGGCACCCCCTCCCCTGAGTCCATGAGGCACAGCCCGGAGGTGAGGCGAATCCCCAGCTCCTGGGCAGTCTGGAAGATGGCGTCCTGGTGGCGGGTGGTGCCCATGTCCAGGGCCGCCGTGGTGCCCGAGCAGAGCAACTCCGCGATCCCCAGGCGTGCCGCGGCGGCCACCTCCTCCGCCGTGAGGGCCGCCTCGTACGGCCAGATGTGTGCTTGCAGCCAGCGGAGCAACGGCAACCGTTCCGCCCGGTGGCGGGCGAGGCTCTGCACCACGTGGACGTGCACCTGCACGAAGCCGGGGAGCACCAGGGCGCCATGGGCGTCCAGCGTCTCGTACTCGCCCTCCGCCACGACCCGACCCACCTGGGCGATGCGGCCCGCCTCGACGAGCACGTCCCCCTCGAAGCAGAGGCCCCGCTCGCTCATGGGTACCACCGTGCCACCGCGCAGGAGCAACCGCCGACTCGCCATCCCGCCGCGATTCTGGGGAGCGGAGGCGCCGCTGTCAAACGGACCGCGGCGCAACGCCGCGTGGTGCGCGGGTCCCCCGGCTGTTGCGGGCTATACTCACGCGATGGCCCGCGGCCCCCGGCTCCGACTCGGTCAGCTCGTCCTCTTTGCCGTGGTGGTGGTGCTGCTCAACTTCCAGTTCACCTGGTGGGTGGTGAACTCGCTGCGGGAGAACCGGAAGGTGCTGGAGCTGGAACGGGAGCTGGCCCGGGCCGCGGCAGCAAACGTGGCCCTGGAGGTGGCGCAGCACTTGGAGAAGGCGGTGCAGCGCCTGGTGACGGTGCCGTACGGGGTGATCCCCGCCGCCACCGAGGAGTTCCCCGTCCTCGAAGTGGTCCCGCAGCGTGCCAGCGGCTTCGAGTGGCAGCGCTCCGGTTCGGTGTTGGCGCTGGTCTGGCCCTTGTCGCGGCAGCGCAGTGCGGTGGCGCAGCTCGATGTGGCTGCCCTGTCGCGCTGGTTGGCGTCCACCCATCCAGCGTACCGGCTCGTGCGCGCCACCGACGGGGGGGGAGCGCCGGGGCAAGCGGCGCTCCCGGAACCCCTTTCGGGGTGGGCCGTGGTGGGGGAAGAGGAAGGGTGGCAGCAGGTTCGGGCGGCATACCGGCAGCGCGTGGTGGCGGTGGTGGGGGGGGCGGTGTTCTTCTTTGCTGCCATTGGCGTAGCGGTGGGGGTGCTGTGGAGCGTGTTGCGGCGGGAGGGGATGCGGGAGCTGCAGCACCAGAACTTCGTCTCGGGCATCACCCACGAGCTCAAGACGCCCATTGCCGGTATCCGGCTCGCCATCGAGACGGTGCTGTCGGGGCGCGTGGACGCTGCGGGCAGCCGGCAGTTCCTCTCCAACGCCCTCGCCGACGCGGATCGTCTCGCCGACCTCGTCACCAAGGTGCTGGAGGTCACGCGGTTCGCCGGTGGGGCACACCGCCTCCAGCTTGCGCCCAACGACTTGAGCCAGCTGGTGGAGGAGGAGCTTGCAGCCGCCGAGCGCCACGCCAAGGTGCGCGGCGTGGTCCTGGAATCGGCCATCGAGCCGTTCATCCAGGCGCCCTTTGATCCCGAGGCCCTCGCCATCGTCATCTCGAACCTCCTGGAAAACGCCCTCAAGTACGCGCAGGGGAATCCCCCCCGGGTGTGGGTGCGTTTGCGGGTGGTGCGGGGCGAGGCGATCCTGGAAGTGGAAGACACCGGTGTGGGCATTTCGCCCGAGGAGCTGGAGGCGATATTCGAGCCGTTCTACCGCTCCTCGGACGAGGTGACGCGGCGGACACCGGGGACGGGGATCGGGCTCTTCGTGGCGCGGGAGATCGTCGCGGCTCACCGGGGGCGCCTCGTGGCGTGGAGCCGGGGGCGGGGGCTGGGGGCGGTTTTTCGGATGGTGTTGCCGGGAGCGAGCGTGGTCTCGGAGGACGAACTTTCGGAGTAGGATGGGGAAACGAGGTGAACCATGGCGAGCAGGATCTTGATCGTGGAGGACGAGAAGCACCTGGCCGAGGCGTTGGGCCACAACCTCAAGTTCGAGGGGTACGACGCGGTGGTGGTGGGGGACGGGGAGACGGCGCTGGAGCGCCTGTCCAACGAGGAGTTCGATCTCGTGGTGCTGGACGTGATGCTGCCGGGGATTTCGGGGTTCGAGGTGTGCGAGCGGCTGCGGGAAGCCTCCAACCGGGTGCCGGTGCTGTTCCTCACGGCCCGCACCACCGACGCGGACCGTCTGGCGGGGTTGCGGTACGGCGGCGACGACTACATGACCAAGCCGTTCCTCCTGGAGGAGCTGGTGCTGCGCATCCGGGGGATTTTGCGGCGGCAGGAGTGGTACCAGACGCCGGTGGCGGAGCGGGGGGTGTTCCGGTTTGGGGAGAACGAGGTGAACTTCCGCACCTTCAAGGCGCGGGGGCCCAGGGGAGAGGTGCAGCTCACGGAGAAGGAGTGCATGCTGATGAAGCTGCTGGTGGAGCGGCAGGGGCAGGTGGTGTCGCGGGAGCTGATCTTGGAGCGGGTGTGGGGGTACAGCTACGGTTCCTCGTCGCGCACCATCGACAACTTCATCGTGCGGCTGCGGCGCTACTTCGAGAAGGACCCGCGTCGGCCGGTGTATATCCACTCGGTGCGCGGTGTGGGCTACCGCTTCACCCCCGACGGGAAGTAGCCGACTCCCCAACTGGCTCTTGACTTGGGGCGGGGCAGGCCCTAGCATGCTGGCGGGCTTCGAGGCCAACCCGTCCACGCCTGGACCCCTCACGAGTGGAGGACTGTCATGGCACCGGTCGATCAGGAGAAGTTGAAGGCACTGGAGACCGCCGTCACGCAGATCGAGCGGCAGTTCGGCAAGGGCGCCATCATGCGGCTCGGTCAGCAGGAGGCGGTGAACGTCAACGTGATCCCCACCGGTTCGCTGGGGCTGGACGCGGCCCTGGGCGTGGGTGGTGTGCCGCGCGGGCGGGTGATCGAGATCTTCGGCCCCGAGTCGTCCGGCAAGACGACGCTGGCGCTGCAGGTGGTGGCCCAGGCGCAGCGCAGCGGCGGCCTGGCTGCGTTCATCGACGCCGAGCACGCCCTGGACCCCGAGTACTGCGGCAAGCTGGGTGTGGACGTGGACAACCTGCTCGTGGCGCAGCCCGACAACGGCGAGCAGGCGCTGGAGATTGCCGAGACCCTCATCCGTTCTGGTTCCGTGGATGTGATCGTGGTGGACTCGGTGGCGGCGCTCGTGCCGCGGGCCGAGCTGGAGGGGGAGATGGGCGAGGCGGCGGTGGGGCTGCAGGCCCGGCTCATGTCCCAGGCCATGCGCAAGCTCACCGCCATCGTTTCCAAGTCCAAAACCTGCGTCATCTTCATCAACCAGATCCGGGAGAAGATCGGGGTCATGTTTGGCAACCCGGAAACCACCACCGGCGGGCGCGCCCTCAAGTTCTACGCCTCTGTGCGGCTGGATATCCGGCGCATTGGCCCCATCAAGTCGGGCGAAGAGGTGGTGGGGAACCGGACTAAGGTGAAGGTGGTAAAGAACAAGGTGGCCGCGCCGTTCCGGGTGGCCGAGTTCGACATCCTGTACGGCGAGGGGATCTCCAAGGCCGGCGAGCTCTTGGATCTGGGGTTGGAACACCGGGTGCTCTCCAAGTCGGGTACCTGGCTGTCCTACGGCGACACCCGCCTTGGGCAGGGGCGGGAGAACGCCCGCCAGTTCCTCAAGGAGCACCCCGAGGTGGCCGAGGAGATCGAAGCAAAACTGCGGAGCATGCTGCCGAGTCTGGTGCGCCCGTCGGCGGGGGCGGACGAAGGGTGAGGCTGACGCGGTGGAGCGGGGGCGGCGCAGCGCGGGGGCAGTGGCCGGTGCTCCCGCCCCCGCGGCCTTGGCTCCGCTAGGGGGAGGTGGACGGTGAAGGCATGGGTGGCGCCCCGCTACGGTCCTCCCGAGGTGCTCGAACTCCAGGAGCTGCCGGATCCCCAGCCGGGTCGCGGCGAGGCGGTGGTGCAGGTGCGCGCCATTGGCTTGAACTTTGCCGACTGCGCGGCGCGCATGGGGGTATACCCGCGCGTCCCCCGGCCGCCCTTCGTCCCCGGCATGGAGGTGGCGGGGGACGTGGTGGCGGTGGGTGAAGAGGCGGAGCCGTCGCTCGTGGGCGCGCGGGTGGCGGCGGTGCCCATCTTTGCTGGCCATGCGGAGGCGGTGCGGGTGCCGGTGAGCCACCTGCGCCCCCTCCCTGCCGGTGTGGATTACGTCACGGCAGCGGCCTTGGCGGTCACGGGTATCACCGCCGATCACGGGCTGCGCACCGTGGGTCGCCTGCGCCCCGGCGAGCGGGTGGTGATCACGGCGGCGGCGGGGGGGGTGGGCACGATGGCGGTGCAGATGGCGGCGGCGGCCGGGGCGCAGGTGGTGGCCGTGGCCTCCACGCCGGCCAAGCGGGAACTGGCAGCGCGCCTGGGTGCTAGCGCCACCTACGGCTACGAGGAGTACGCCACGGCGGTGCAGGGCGGGGTGGACGTGATCTTTGATTCGGTGGGCGGCCGGCTGTTCCGCACCGGGTGGCGGGCGCTGCGCGGGGACGGGCGGTACATCCTCTTCGGTTTTGCCGCGGCGGTGGGGCCGCGGCGGGTGCGGTGGCTGCGCTCGGTGTGGGAGCTGGCCAGCATGGGTGTGGTGATCCCAGCGCTGTTGGTTTCGCCCTGCCGCACCCTGGCGGGCTTCAACCTGTCGCTGGTGCCGCACCTGGCTGCCGAGATGCACGAGCGGTTCGACCGCCTCCTGGCGGCCATCCAGGGTGGCACGCTGCGAGCGGTGGTGGGGACCACCGTCCCCTTTGCCGAACTGCCGCGTGCCCACGCCCTCCTGCAGGGGCGGGGGTCGGTGGGCAAGGTGGTGGTGACGGTGCCCTAATCGCTGGCCGAGGGGTGCTCGGGTTGCGCTACACTCCCGGCATGGCCGAGGGGGGACGCGTCCTGGTGGTGGACGACGACCCGGCGAACCGGATGGCGGTGAAGGCCATCCTCGCGGGAGCCGGCTTGGCGGTCGTGGAGGCGGGGGACGCTTTTGCCGACCTGGACGCCATCGAGACCCACGCGCCGCACGCCATCCTGCTCGACCTCAAGATGCCAGGGATGGACGGCCTGGGGCTCTTGGACAACTTGAGGCAGCGGGGGGTGGACGTGCCCGTGGTGGTGCTCACCGGCCACGGGGACACCTTCACGGCGGCGCAGTGTCTGGAGGCGGGGGCGGTGGCCTACCTGGACAAGCCGCCGCGCCGGGCCGAGCTGTTGCTCGCGGTGCGCAACGCGGTGGAGCGGGGCCGCCTGGCGGAGGAGAACCGCCGCCTGGCCGGTGGCGGCGAGGAGCCGCCTCCCCTCTTGGGGGAGTCGGAGGATCTGCGGCAGCTGCGCGAGGCCATTGCCCGGGTCGCCCCCTCCCGGGCCACCGCCCTGATCGTCGGCGAGTCGGGGACTGGCAAGGAGCTGGTGGCGCGGCGCATCCACAACCTCTCGCCGCGGGCCCGGCAACCCTTCGTGCGGGTGAACTGCGCCGCCATCCCCGAGGAGCTCATCGAGTCGGAGCTGTTCGGGCACGAACGGGGTGCCTTCACCGGTGCCGTGCGCAAACAGGTGGGGAAGTTCGTGCAGGCGGACGGGGGCACCATCTTCCTGGACGAGGTGGGAGACATGTCGCTGCGCACCCAGGCCAAGGTGCTGCGCGTGCTCCAGGACGGGGAGGGGGAGCCGGTGGGGGCGGGCAGCGTGCGCCGGGTCGACGTGCGGGTCATTGCTGCCACCAACAAAGACCTGGTGGCGGAAAGCCAGGCCGGGCGCTTCCGCGAGGATCTCTACTTTCGCCTGTCGGTGGTGGTCCTCCGCACGCCGCCACTGCGCTCCCACCCCGAGGACATCCCCATCCTGGTGGAGCACTTCACCCGCCTTGCCTGCCAGGAGTACAACCGCCGCTGCAAGCGCTGGAGCCCCAAGGCCCTGGCCCAGCTGGCCGCCTACCCCTGGCCGGGCAACGTGCGCGAGCTCAAGAACCTGGTGGAGCGGGTGGTGATCATGGAGCTGGAGGACGAGATCACCCACGTGGAGCTCTTTGAACGCTCGCAAGGCGCCGCCGACTCGAGCCTGGAGGAGCTGCTGGACACACCCTCGCTGGCTGCCTTCCAGGAGAAGGCCGAGCGCCTGTACCTGGAGCGGCAGCTGCAGCGCCACCGCTGGAACGTGGCGGCGACGGCGCGGGCCATTTCCACGCCGCGCTCCAACCTCTACAAGAAGATCGAGGCGTACAACCTGCGTCGGGAGGAGTAATGGGTGGCATTGCCCTGGAGGACATGAAGGCTGTGGGGGCGCTCCTGGAGGGGCATTTCCAGCTCTCGTCCGGGCTGCACTCGCCCCGCTACCTGCAGTGCGCCCTGTACCTGGCGGAGCCAGAGCGTGCCGAGGCGGCGGGACGGCAGCTGGCGGCGCTCCTCAAGGGGTGTTCGGCCCAGCTGGTGATGGCGCCGGCTCTGGGCGGCGTGATCATTGGCCACGAGGTGGCCCGGGCGCTGGGTGTGCCGTTCTTCTTCACGGAGCGCACCGCCGACGGCAGCATGGCGCTGCGGCGGGGGTTTGCCATTGAGGCGGGGACGCGCGTGCTGGTGGTGGAGGACGTGGTGACCACCGGCGGCTCCACCCGCGAGGTGATGGACGTGGCCAGGGAGCTGGGCGGCACGGTGGTGGGGGTGTGCTCCCTGGTCAACCGGTCTGCTGCCGAGAACCCCTTTGCGCCGTTGCCGTACCGGGCGTTGCTGCGGGTGGAGGTGCCCACTTACCCGAAGGAGAGCTGCCCCCTCTGCGCCGCCGGGATTCCCCTGAGCAAGCCCGGCTCCCGGCCTACTTCCCCGGCCCCTTAGCCCCAGACCGCGAGGACCCAGATCCAGCCCAGTGCCAACGTGGCCAAGGCCGCGACTCGCACGCTGAGGGGGAGGGGTGTGGGTAGGAGGGGGACGGTGTGCCGCACCTCCATCCAGACCGGTGCGGCCAGGCCACCCAGCAGGAACAGGAGGCCCGCTGCCGTCGCCAGGGGATTTGCACGCAGCGCCTCCAGGGGGTGGCCGTGGAGGAGGGCCAGGGCGGCGTGGGTGCTGCCGCAGGTGGGGCAGGGGAAGCCGGTGAGGGCGCGGAAGGCACAGGGGGGAAGGTGCGGGGCCAGACGCAGCCAGACGGGGCGCAGGGCCACCGCCGCAGCGGCCGAGGCGGCCCACAACCACGCCAGCTGACGCTCTTCGCGGGTGGCGGCGCGCCACGCCATGGGGGAGCCTCAGCGCAGGTTGGCGATGGCGGCGGCGATGGCCGCGCCGAAGGCAACGGCAAGGAGCAAGCCGCAGGCGCAGCACAGCGCCAGCGGCAGGAGCACCGCCAACGCGCTCTTCCCCTGGCTCGTGCGGTGGGCCACGGCCAAGCCGAGGATCTCGAGGACCAACGCCCACAGCATGGCCAGGAAGCCACCGCAGAAGGGGATCACGTTGAGCACCTGGACCGTGCTGGCGTAGCAGATCACCCGCACGGTGGCGCCAAACCCCGAGTTGGCCCCGCCCACCAGGACCAGGAAGAGGTGGACCACCGCCGACCAGAGGAACACGCCCAGGAGCACGAAGACGGGTGCCAGCACCATCGTCGCCACGCTCCAGGCGGTGGGCATGGCAAACCCTCGCCACGCACCTGGCAACGGCAGCATGTTCATGAGCACGCCGCGCAGGGCCAGGTTGTAGATCTGGGAGGCAACCATGCCGATCCAGCCGAAGAGGATGGCGTAGAGGATCGGGCGCGCGAGGTCGACGGTCAGCGACATGCGGGCGAACGCCTCGGAAGGCCGGGTGAGCACCAGCTTGGCGGTCTCGAAGAGGGCTTCCAGGAACGGGTAGCCGGGTTGCTCCCAGGGGAGCGGATCGCTCGTGGGCGGTGGCGCCCCGGGTGGCACTCCCGGCGGCGGCTCCGGCGGCAGGGGGGGCAGGGTTTCGGCCATGGCGCAGTTCCTTTCTTCCCCTTGAGTCTAGCGCATGCCCGGCCGGGCAGGGCGCTCAGGTGAGGTGGTGGAGCGTTTCGGCGAGCCGGCGCAGCGCCTCGTCGGCGTCGGCGCGCGTGAGGTCCAGGAACGGGCGCAGGCGGATGCCCCGCGGGCCGCAGGGGAGCACCAGCAGCCCCCGTTCCCTGAGCGCCACCAGGAGGGTGTGGCGCGCCTCGTGGTTGGGGCAGTCGAAGGCCAGCATCAAACCCCGGCCGCGCACCTGCGAGATGGTGCTCGGGAACTGCCGCGCCAGCTCCTCGAGCCCCCCCAGGAGGTACGCCCCCTGGGAGCGGGCGTTGGCCACCAGGTTCTCGGCAGCAATGACTTCCAGCACGCGGGTGGCCCGCACCATGTCGGTGAGGTTGCCGCCCCAGGTGGAGTTGATCCGCGAGGGGACGACGAAAACGTTGTCCGGCACCTGGTCGATGCGGCGGTTGGCGGCAAAGCCACAGGTCTGCACCTTCTTGCCGAAACAGAAGAGGTCCGGCTCCACCCCGAGCCCTTGCCACGCCCACATGCTGCCGGTGAGGCCCAGGCCGGTCTGCACCTCGTCGAAGATGAGCAAGAAATCGTGCTCGTCGGCGACCCGGCGCAGGGCGGCCAGGAACTCCGGGCGGAAGTGGTTATCGCCGCCCTCGGCCTGGATTGGCTCGACGATCAGGCAGGCGATGTCGTCCCCGTGGCGCTCCACCGCCTGGGCAATCTCGGCCAGGGCCTGCCCTTCGGCCGCTTCCACCTCGGAAAGGTGCTCGGCCAGGGGGAAGACGATCTTCGGGTTGGAGATGCGGGGCCAGTCGAAGGTGGGGAAGAGCTCGGTCTTGCGCGGGTCGAAGGTGTTGGTGAGGGAGAGGGTGTAGCCCGACCGTCCGTGGAACGCCTGCCGGAAGTGCAGCACCTTGGTGCCCAAGGCGGGGTTCTGGCCCTGGGCGCGGTTACGGCGGACCTTCCAGTCGAAGGCGGCCTTGAGGGCGTTCTCCACCGCCAGGGCGCCGCCCTCCACGAAGAACAGGTGGCCGGCGTGGCTCTCGGGAACGGCAAGCTGGGCGAAGGTGGCCACAAACTCCGCGTAGAAGCTGGTGTAGACATCGGAGTTGGCCGGCTTGTGCAGGGCCGCCAGCAGGAGCCGCTCGCGGAACTCGGGGTCGCCCAGAGCCGGGTGATTCCAGCCCAGCGCCTGCGAGGCAAAGTTGGAGAACAGGTCGAGGTACTCTCGGCCATCCCGCTCGTCCACCAGCCACGAGCCGTGGGAACGGGCCAGGTCCGGGACGATGTGGAAGCCATCCACGAGGATATGCCGTGCGAGCGTGTCGTGCACGGCGCAGGCGGGCACACGAGGTGCCGTGCGGACGGTCACCATGGGACATCCTTTCAGCGGTAGGGGTTCTAGCTGCTCTTGCGCTGCGGTGCGAGCACCATCGTCAAGTCGCGCCCCTCGAGGGCGCCGGGCTCGCGTTCGACGCGGATCAAATCAGCAAGCTCCCGCTTCACCCGCTCCAACACTTCGTAGCCGTTCTCGGGCCGGCGCATTTCCCGGCGCCGGAACATGATCGTCACCTTCACGTGCTTGCCCTGTTCGAGGAAGCGTCGCGCCATGTTGAGCTTGGTGTTGAAGTCGTGATCCGCCACGCCCGGCCGGAACTTGACCTCCTTCACGTCGATCTGGTGTTCCTTCTTGCGCGCTTCCCGGGCCTTCTTCTCCTGCTCGTACCGGTACTTGCCCCAATCCATCACCTTGCACACAATGGGGCGGGCCGTGGGCGCCACCTCCACGAGGTCGAGACCCCGTGTGCGGGCAAGTGCCAGAGCTTCTTCGATGGGAACGATGCCGACCTGGGTGCCGTCGACATCCACGAGACGCACCGGGGAAAGACGGATCATCTCGTTGATGCGTACACGATCGCGTTCCTCTCCTATGGCTCCCTCCTCCGTGGCGGAACCTTCAGTCCCGCCTCCCCCGCTTCGCAGCGGTGGACGGGGGAAGTATAGCAAAGAGGTCGCTGTCAAGGGGCTGCTGGCTTCCTCCCGGCCTGGAACCGAGGCGTCGTCCGCCGGAAGAACTACTTGACGAATCGCCGAATTGACAATATAGTTATTTTCTGAAGCGTTGGCCACGGCAGTGCCGACGCGGGGGCGAACGGGTGCAACCAACCACAAGGAGGCGTCGATGAAATCACTTCTCTGGATCGGAGTTGTGGGCTGCCTGGTGCTGGTGGGCGTGGCGATGGCCGCCGACAAGCCCGCCGACGGCCGGGAGCTCTACAAGGAGTACTGCAAGTCGTGCCACGGGCCGAACTCGCCCCACGGCGAGGTGACGCCCATGAGCCTGATCGTGGAGCAGTGGGAGCGTTTCTTTGCCGAGAAGCTGGAGCCCTCCCATCGCTCGGTCCTGGACCCAAAGCACGACAACCGGCCGGTGCTGGAGGTGATCACACCGGAGATGCTGAAGAAGATCAAGGAGTTTGCCATCGAGCACGCGGCCGACTCCGAACACCCCATGACCTGCGGCTAGCGGGCACACTCGATTGGAGAGGAGGAGACCATGAAGAAACGTATCCTGGCGGTGTTGGCGGCAGCCGTGTTGCCGGTGGCTGCCCTGGCCCAGAGCGGCGAGGACGAGGCCGCCGTCCTGAAGAAGGAGATCAAGGAGCTGGAGAAGCGGCTCGAGAAGGTGGAGCGGTCGGCGGCTCAGGACCGCGTGCGCTTTGGTGGCGACTACCGTTTCGAGGCGCACTCCATCGCCGCCGATGTGCCGGCCCACTTTGACGGCATGAAGCTCCAGAACTTGCTGGTGAACACCATGTTCTACTACGGTGCCACGGGCAACTTCCCGGCCAACCTGGGGGCTGTCAACGAGCTGATCCGCTCCCACTACGCCGATTACCTCTACTTCACCAACTCGCTCACCTTCGACCAGCTCAAGGCGGCCATGGCCATGTTCCCGCCGCAGGCGCAGCAGCAGCTCTTCGGGATGCTGCTACCCGCCACGGCCGTGGCCGGCTACGACGCGGACAACTCCCTCATGTACACCAACCGCCTGCGCCTGTCCATGGAAGCGGACGTGGCGCAGAACGTGAAGTTCACCGGGCGGCTGGCCATGTACAAGACGTGGGGGGATTCCACCGGTGTGCAGGTGTTCAACGGCCAGGCCAACTCCTTTAGCATCGACGGAAACACGGTGGGCGTGCCCAACTCCGACATCCTGCGCGTGGAACGGGCCTACTTCGACTGGACCAACCTCTTTGGCACCGGCCTCTACCTGTCCATCGGCCGGCGCCCCTCCGCCGGTGGACCGCCCATGCACCTGCGCCAGGGGGAGCTGCGGGGCGGGAGCCCCATGGGGGCCATCATCGACTTCCAGTTCGATGGCATCACCATCGGCTACCACTTGAACGAAAACTCCACGCTGCGCCTGTGCTACGGCCGCGGCTACGAGAGCGGCTTCGGCAACGGGGACGTGCTGCAACAGCCGGCCGATCGCCTCAAGGATGCGGACTTTGCCGGCATCAACTGGGACATCTACGCCACCGATGACATGCTCCTCCAGGCTACGGTGGCGCGCGCCTTCAACCTCACCGACGGGTTCAACGGCCTCATCGTGCTGCCCAACAACCCCGTCACCGGCCAGGCCATCGGTGCCCCCCTGGTGATGCGCTTCACCCCCTCGGCGAACCTGGGCGACATGGACATTGCCGGCCTCCTGCTCCAGCGCCACGACGGGCCGGTGGACTGGTTCGTCAACCTGGACTACGTGAAGAGCCACCCGGACAACGTCACGACCCCCTTCGGCGGTCTCTTCTCCGACCCCTTCGACACGCCCACCTCGCATTCCGGCTCCATGTGGTACGTGGGTGGGCGCTACACCTTCCCCGGCGAGACCACCCTGGTGGGGCTCGAGCTCAACCACGGCTCCCGCTACTGGTTCAACTTCACCCCCGCCCAGGACGACATCGTGGCGCCGAAGACCTCGACGCGTGGCGACGTGGTGGAGGCGTACCTCATCCACAAGGTGGCCAAGCGCTTCCTCGTGAAGGTGGGCTACATCGACTACAGCTACGACTACTCCGGCTCGGGGTGGCACCTGGGTACGCCCAAGAAACTGGACGAGAACCCCATTCTTGGCTTCCCCACCTACGAGAGCGCCAGCATGTTCACGCTCTCCATGTCCGCGAGGTTCTAGACCGGTGCGGGGTGGGTGCACCAGCGCGCGCCCACCCCACCCACCGTGTCGTTTCCCGGGAGGTTTGCTGCCATGGTGCCGAGACTCCACCTTTTTGCCGTTGCCGTTGCCCTCCTGCTGCCGAGCCTCCCCGGCCAGGCACGGGAGTACACCCACCAGAAGTACTTCGAGCACTACGAGGGCACCGCCACCTGCCTGCAGTGCCACGCTGAGGAGGCGCGCAGCTTCTTCCACTCGCAGCACTACCAGTGGCGCTCGGCCACCGCCAAGATCGTCAACGGCGGCGGGAAAGAGTTTGGCAAGATCAATGTTATCAACGATTTTTGCACTGCCGTGGGTCCCTCCTGGATTGGTCTCACCAACAATTCGCGGGGCGAGGCAATCTCCAAGGGGTGCTCCAAGTGCCACGCGGGGTTGGGGCGACTCCCGGAGCCTGGTGAATCCCCGGAGCAGCTGGCCAACATCGACTGCCTGATGTGCCACGCGGCGGGGTACAACCGCGACCTCTACCAGCGCACCGATGGGGGGTGGGAGTGGCGGCCAGTGCTGTGGAAGAACCCCGAAGGTCTGGACTCGGTGGCCAAGCGGATCGGCCGCCCCACCACCACCTCCTGCCTGCGCTGCCACGCTGGCTCTGGGGGCGGCCCCAACTTCAAGCGGGGCGACCTGGAGTACGCGGTGACGGAGCGGGACCGCACCTTCGACGTGCATCTGGCCAAGGACGGGGCCGGCCTGGACTGCCTCGACTGCCACGGCGGCAGCGACCACAAGGTGCGCGGGCGCGGGGCCGACCTCTTTGGGGACGAGATGCCCGATCGGCCCCTTGGCTGTGACGACGCCGCTTGCCACGGTTCGGCCCCCCACACCGTGGAGGCGCTCAATCTGCACACCGCGCGGGTGGCCTGCCAGAGCTGCCACATCCCCACCTTCGCCAAGGCTGACCCCACCGACATGGTGCGCGACTGGTCCACCCCCGCTTACCACCAGGAGCAGGACAAGTGGAGCGCCACCATCACCATGGCCAAGGACGTGGTACCGGTCTACGCCTGGTACAACGGCACCACCCGCGCGCAGCTCCCCGGTGTGGCGGTCACCCGCGGCCGGGACGGGCGCGTGGGGATGATGCTGCCGCAGGGGGACCGCAGCGACCCCAGGGCCAAGATCTACCCGTTCAAGCGGCACCTGGCCAAGATGCCGGTGCTGGTGGGGAAGAACTGGCTGCTGCCCATTGCCGTGGAGGAGTTCTTCGCCTCCGGCCAGCTGGACGCGGCAGTGAAGAAGGGGGCGGAGGAGTTCTACGGCGTGAAGGATGCCGCGTACGAGTGGGTGGAGACCGTGCGCTACATGGGGATCTCCCACGAGGTGGTGCCGGCACGGGGGGCGCTGGGGTGCCTGGACTGCCACTCGCCCAAGGGGCGTCTCGACTGGCAGGCCCTGGGCTACCGCGGCGATCCGCTGGTGGCGGCGATGCGGGCCGCCCACGGCAAGCGGTGACGGCTCGGCGCTCCCCTGGGAACGGGAAATGACAGGCGGCCGCCCCACCGGGCGGCCGCTGCTGGTTCAAGGTTCAAGCGCGCGGGCGGCGCTGGCGGCGGATGAGCATGAGGTTGCGCAGGTACACCACCAGCCCGGCCGCCTGTCCCAGGGTGAAGACCGGATCGTGGCGAAGGATGGCGTACAGGAGCAGCGTCACCCCGCCGGCCAGGGACAGGTACCAAAAGGTCACCGGGATGACGCTCTCCCGCTTGGACTCGGAGACCACCCACTGCACCAGGAAGCGGGCGGAGAACAGCGCCTGGCCCAGGAATCCAAAGGCCATGAGCGAGGTGGAGGGCAGGTTCATGGCTTGAGCCTCCAGTGCAGGTGGCGATCCTGCAGCCAGCGCACCCCCAGCGCATCACGCAGGCCCCGGAACGCCCGGTCCCACGTGCCGTACTTGGACTTTCCGCTCGCCCGGGGCCGGTGCCCCACCGGCACCTGCCGTACGGTGTACCCCTCCAGGCGCAGCAGCGTGGGGAGGAAACGGTGGGCCCCGTTCCACATGCGCACCGCGCGGATGGCCTCGGCTCGGAACGCCTTCAAGGGGCAGCCGGTGTCCACGATATCTTCGCGGGTGAGTCGGTTACGCACGGCGTTGGCGAAGCGGGAGGAGAAGCGCTTCCACCCGGTATCGTGGCGGTCGGTGCGGATCCCCACCGCCGCGTCGCAGTCCGCCAGGGCCTCCAGGAGCCGGGGGATGTCGCCGGGGTCGGACTGCAGGTCCGCGTCCAGCATGAGGATCACGGTCCCGGCTGCGTGGCGAAAGCCCGCGTCCAGCGCCGCCGACTGGCCACAGTTGCGCTCGAAGTGCAAGGCGCGCACCGCCGGGTGCCGGCGTGCTAGCTCGTCGCACAGTTCGCCGGAACCGTCGGTGGACCCGTCGTCCACCAGGAGGATCTCGTACGGCCCACCCAGCTGCAGGAGCACCGGTTCCAGCTCCCCGATCAACGGCTCCAAGTTGCCTCGCTCGTTGAACACGGGGACCACCACGGAAAACACGCAACCCTGCGACATGGCGAGGATTCTAACGCACCGGCTGGGCATCGGCTGCGCGGCGCTTCAAAACTCGGCCCGCTCCAGGTGCCGGATACCCAGGCGCAGCGGCACCACCGTGGTCACCACCGCCCCCACGGCCAGGCAGGCGAGCGCCCCGGCGAGGGGCCAGGCACGCCCGTGCGGGTGCCGCAGCCAGTGCAGGGCCGTGGTTTCTGCCCCTGCCGCCAAGATCACGTAAACGAGGCTGGCAATGAAGGTGAGTGTTCCCCCCATGCCGGAGACCACTCGAGCCGGTTCTTCCGCGGTGAAGTCGGGATAGAGGCTGCCCAGCCCCACGGCGAGGCCCGACAGGGCAAAGCTGGAGACGAAGGCGGTGCCCACGGCAATGGCAAAGGGGGCTGGAGCGAGAGCGAGCCGGAAGGAGGAGAGCGCCACGAGCGCCACGGTGAGGGGGCAGCAGATCGCCGAGGCGAGCGCAAACTTCTGCAGGACCAGCAGCCGGCGCGGCAGGGGGGCCAGGCCCACGAGCCAGAAACGCCGCCCTTCCAGGCTCACCAGGGGGAAGATGAAGCGGGTGGTGAGGGTGGCCAGCACCAGGAGCGAGGCCACGGTATTTGCCAGGGTGATGAACGTCTGCCAGAAGGCCTGCTCGAACTTGGGCGAGGAGGTGCGCATGTTGGCCACGTAGAGGGCAAGGATGCCAAAGAAGATGGCGAACTGCGACCACTGCGCCGGGTCGCGCCGGAACACCGTGATGTCCTTCACCGACAGCGACCGCACGGGGGCGGGCAGCCGGCGCAGCAGCCACTCCAGCGCACGTGCCCCAGCGCGGCGTCGCCGCCCTCGCCGGGGGGCAGGGAAGCTGGCCATACTGGGGAGCAGCAGGGCGCTTGCCATCTCGGCGGCAAGCCACACGGCAAACACCCCGTTGGCGGTCAAGAGCAGCAGGTGGAAGGTTGCCCCCGCCCGCTCGCCCTGGGCCGCCTCCAGCACGGCCCCTGCAAACCACTGGCTGGGCAGGAGCGGGCTCTGCGCCCGCCCCGCCAGCTCCACCAGCGGGCCCACGTCCAGGCCAGCCTCCCGTTGCGCCGCCTTGAGCTGCGCTCGGAAGAGCAGGAAGGCGCCGAGGAGCACCGCCGCGCCCAGGAGGAGGATGGCGGGGCGCGGCAGGCGCGGCACGATCCGCGCCGCCAGCATGGCCAGCACGGCCCCCCCTGCAGCGGGGATGAGGACAAAGGGCAAGTAACCCAGCAGCGCGGTCAGGTAGAAGCCCAGGGGGGCGTGGCGCACCAGGCCGTAGGCCAGGAGCACCGGCGAGCCCAAGAACGCCGAGGCCCAGGAGGCAAAGAAAACGATCTCCACGAAGCGCGAGAGGAACACGGTGCGCCCGGAGAGGGGGTAGGCCGCGAGGGCTTGCGTCTCGCGGGAGCGGTAGAAGGTGGCGAAGGCGAGGAGCGCGTTGGAGAAGAGCAGCATGAAGAGGAGCACGAGGGCAAAGACCGACAGGAGCCGGGGGACGAGCACCTCGGAGAGCGACAGGTTGCGGGTGCCCAGGAGCTCGTTGCCGAAGCGGTCGAGGAAGCGGAAGGTGGCAAAGGAGACAGCAAAGGCGGCCAACCACAGCAGCGCCACCGACACCGACACAAACGCCACCTTGAGTTTGGACTCCCGGCGCACGCCAGCAACGGCGTGGCGCAGGGTGTGGAGCTTGGCCATGAGGAGGGCACCGAGCTGGCTCACCCCCGGTCCTCCGTGAGTTCCAGGAACACGTCCTCCAGGGAACCCGGCCGCGAGGCCAGGCGCTTGATTTCCGCCACCGTCCCGGTGGCGAGGAGCCGTCCCCGGTGGATCACCCCGACTCGGTCCGCCACCTCCTCCACGATGGGCAGGGTGTGGGTGGACATGAACACGGTCACCCCCTGCCGGGTGCGCTCCTTGAGGTAGGTGCGGACGGTGCGGATGCTGCGCGGATCCAGGCCCACCCAGGGCTCGTCCACCACCACCACCTGCGGCTCGTGCAGGAAAGTGGCGGCAAAGCACAGCTTCTGCCGCATCCCGTGGGAGAGGTCGGCGATCAGCTCGTCCGCCACCTCGGCCACGTCGAAGGCGGCGAGGAGGTCGCCCACGCGCTCCGCCAGGCCTTTGCCGTCCACCCCGTACAGGCCGGCCACCAGGCGCATGAGCTCAAAGCCGGTGAGCCGCTCGTAGAGGAACGGCTGGTCGGGCACGTAGCCGAGCAGCCGCTTGGCCTCCACGGGCTGCTGGACGATGTCGAAGCCGCCGATGAACGCCCGCCCGCGGGTGGGGTGGAGCAGGCCGGTGAGGAGCTTGATGGTGGTGGTCTTCCCCGCCCCGTTCGGACCCAAGAAGCAGAAGAATTCACCGGCCTGGACTTCGAGGTCCAGCTCGGCCACGGCAAGCTTGGCGCCGAACGCCTTGGTGAGCGAGTTGGTGCGGATCATTCCACCTCCACCACCTCCACCTGCAGCTGGCCCAGGAAGGCCAGTACCTGACCCCACCGTTCGATGCCGCCCTCCACGAGCTTCAGGTGGGTGGCATCGGCCACCTCCTGCCCGAGGGTGGGGTCCACCCACACCCACCGTCCCACCCACACCTCGGGCCAGGCGTGGTAGCCAAACGCCTGCAGCTCCTCGCTCCACACCAGCCCCACCGCCATCCGGCACGGCACCCCGGCGGCGCGCGCCAGGGCCGTGAAGAGGACGGTGTGCTCGTTGCAGTCCCCCTCGCGGCTGGAGAGCACGTCCAGCGCCGAAGGCAGGCTCACCACCGGTTCCTTGGCCACGTGGTCGTGCACCCACCGGTTGAGGCGTTGCACCTTCTCCCATACCTCGGTGGCCCCGGCCACGGCAGCAGCGGCTGCAGCCCGCACCCGGGGGTGGTCCGACTGCACCAGCGGTTCGGGTGTGAGAAACCCTGTGGGCAGGAGCGTCTGCGTCCCCCCGGGCAGGGGCCGCTGCGGCTGCACGCGGTAGGTGGCGGGGCGCAGCTGCGCCTGCGTGTCGTCTTCGGGGAGCGCCTGCTCGATCCCCGACAGGTGCACCACCAGCCGGCGGGCGCCGCGCATTGGTCGCTTGCCCTGGGGCACCACCAGGCTGCGGGCGAGGAGCTCCGGTGGCGCGGAGGGCTGGTCTCCGGCCAGGGCTTCCTGGCGCGTGAGGCGGCGCAGCCGCACCCCAAAGGGGGTGGTGGCCTCGAGGATCTCCCCCTCGGTATCGGTCCACACCGTGATGGTGCTGGCGCCGCTGGTCACGAGCAGCGCCTGCGCCGCCTCGGCCGGCCCGCCGCCCGGTGCTTCCGCGCCCTTCGGCCGGCGTACCCGCACTCGGGTGGGCTGCAGCGTCATGGGGTCGAAGCCGGGGAGCAGCACCTCCTCCCCCGGCGCCAGCGGGGGGAGGGTGCTGCCCAGGGGGGAGAGCCCGCCGGTAGCAAAGAGTTCCTCGTCCACCCGGGTCGAGAGCGGGATCTCCTCTCCCGCCGAGGTGACCACCGCCTCCAGGAACCCGTCGCGGATCGTGCCGGCCAGCTCCAGGCGGTGCTCGCCCGAGACCAGCGAACCCGAAAGCTCCGCCTTGCCCGCAGCCAGCGGGCGCCACAGGGAGCCGGCGAGCTGCACGCGCTCGGTCGAGCCCGCGACGGTGAGGGAGAGGGCAGCGGTGAGGTGCAGCGTGGTCCCTTCCGTACCCCCCCGCTCCTCCGGGCGTTGCACCAGGTGCACCACGCCCAGGCGACCGCCGTCGGCGAACACGCCGTACCAGCGCTCCCGAGGCTCGGTGACCGCCTGAGCGGGCCGGAGCCGACCGTGGGCCGGCAGCACCTCGCGCCGCACGAGCCACACCGTCATCGTTAGCCAGAAGGCCACGATCAGCGACCCGACTAGCCACCGGCGCGCGCGCGCTGCCCCCCCGCTCACACCGGCATTGTAGGTGGGCTGCGCCGATTCCCCGCCCGTGTTTCGCGCACGGGCGGGGTGGCGGAGGGGGGCGGTGGCGCTCGCGCCGGCAGGGATCCCGAGGCTGCGCCTCCCCTTTCGTCATCCTGAGGCCGCGCTTCCCCTTTCGTCATCCTGAGCCTGCGCTTCCCCTTTCGTCATCCTGAGCCTGCGGAGCAGGCGAAGGATCCCGTCATTGATGGAGCGCCGGCGATCGTGCGGCAGCCGTGCCAGCATTGTCGAGACCCTTCGCCCGCCTGCGGCGGGCTCAGGGTGACGGGGGAGAAAGGGGCGGGCTCAGGGTGACGGGAAGGCGCAGCGGCCTGCGGCCGCTTCAAAAGCCCAGGGCGCGCCGTCACTCCCAGATCCCGAGCTCGGCCTTGACCTCGTCGGAGGCGTCGGTTCTGGGGTCCCAGGGGGGATCCCACTCCATGAGGACGCTGGCCGACGCAACACCGGGGAGGGTCCGCAGGGTGTGCTCCACGGCCGCGACAATCTGGGGGCCCTCGGGGCAAAACGGGGTGGTGAGGGTCATGGTGACGGTGACGGAGGTGCGATCCTCGGAGAGCTCGATGCGCCGCACCAGGCCCAGCTCGACGATGGAGATGCCGATCTCGGGGTCGGTGATGGGGGCCAGGGCCCGCTTGACAGTTTCCGCGTCGAGGGTGCTCATGGCGCCCCCTCCTCTTCGCTGGTGGTTTCCGCCTGGGCGTGTCCCTGCCGCCAGGCGCGCAGGGCGTCGCGCAGCGTCACCCACGGCAGGAGGGCGCACTTGACCCGGACCGGGAAGTGCTTGACGCCTTCCAGCGCCTCCAGGTCGCCAGGGTCGCTGCCGGTGGGCCAGGTGCCACCGTGCATGACGCTGCGGAACGTCTCCACCTGCGCCTCTGCCTCGCCCACCGAGCGGCCGGGGACGAGTTCCGCCATCATCGACCCGGAGGCAGTACAGATGGCGCAGCCGTGTCCCTGGATTTCCACGCCAGCGATGCGCTCGCCGTCCAGGGCGACGGCCAGCTCCACCTCGTCGCCGCACACCGGGTTGAAGCCATGGGCACGGGCATCCACCCGCGGCAGGGGGTGGCGGCCGCGCGGGTGGCGGTGGTGGTCCAGGACCACCTCGCGGTACAGCTCGTCCAGGTTGACTTCGCCATGCTCAGACACGAGAGTCCTCCCCCCCGCGGCGAGGGGGAACGAACAGCCGGGACAGGCGTGAGAGGGGCCAGCAGGTGAGGCGGCCAGGCCAAGGGGTGCCTCCAGCCAGGGGCGCGGAAGCACTTGCCACGGTCACGAGGCTGCTCCCCCCACGCCAAAGTACGCCCGGGCGTGGCGCAGGCCCTCCACGAGGGCGTCCACATCGTCGCGGTGGTTGTAGATGGCAAACGAGGCCCGCGCCGTGGCGGGGACGCCGAGCCGGCGCATCAAGGGCTGGGCGCAGTGGTGGCCGGCGCGCACCGCCACCCCGTGGGTGTCCAGGATCGTCGCCAGGTCGTGGGGGTGGATCTGGGGATCGGCAAAGGACACGAGCCCGCCGCGCTCGCTGGCGTCCCTGGGGCCGTGGATCTCGAGTCCCCCCAGGGAAGCCAGGCGCTCGAGGGCGTAGCCGGTGAGCTCCACCTCGTGCCGGCGCACCGCGTCCATGCCCAGCTCCTCCAGGAGGTCCAGCGCCGCGGTAAAGGCCACCGCGTCAGCAATGTTCGGGGTGCCCGCCTCGAACTTGTAGGGGATGTCGTTCCAGGAAGCGTAGTCCAGGCGCACCTCGCGGATCATCTCGCCACCCCCGTAGAGGGGCTGCATCATTTCCAGCAGTTCCGGCCGCCCCACCAGGAAGCCCAGGCCCGTAGGGCCGTACATCTTGTGCGCGGAGAAGGCGAGGAAATCACACCCCAGCGCGGCAAAGTCCACCTGGAGGTGGGGCACGGCCTGGGCGCCGTCCACCACCACCACCGCCCCCACGCGGCGCGCCGCCTCGGCCATCTCGGCGACGGGGTTGATGGTACCGAGGACGTTGGACATGGCGGTCACGGCCACGATGCGCGTGCGCGGGGAGAGGAGCTGCGCGAAGACGCGCAGGTTGAGGCGGCCGTTGTCGTCGATGGGGACGTGCCGGAGGGCAACGCCCCGCTGGCGGGCGAGCATGATCCAGGGGACCAGGTTGGAGTGGTGCTCCATCTCGGTGAGCAGCACCTCGTCGCCCACCGAGAGCCGCTCCCCCCAGGAGCGTGCCACCAGGTTCAACGCCTCGGTGGCGTTGCGGGTCATGATGACGCCGCGGGGATCGGGGGCGCCCACGAAGCGGGCGACGCGGCGCCGCGTGAACTCGAAGGCGGCGGTGGCCTCCTCGGCCAGGGTATGCACGCCGCGGTGCACGTTGGCGTTGAGGGTGGTGTAGTAGCGGGCCAGGGCAGCCAGCACCGTGTCGGGTTTCTGGGTGGTGGCGGCATTGTCCAGGTAGACGAGGCGCCGCCCGTGCACCGTGCGTGAGAGGATGGGGAAGTGGGCTGCCAGCACCTTCGGGTCGAAGCTCGATGCCTGGGGGGAGGGGGCGAGCATGGTCACTCCGCGTGCAGGCGTGCCGCCACCAGCGCTTCCAGGCGCTGCCGGGTGGACTCGGGCAGGCGCGCCAGTGTCTGGTCCAGGAAGCCGTAAACGATGAGGCGCAGCGCCTGACTTCTTGGCAAGCCGCGGCTTGCCAGGTAGAAGAGCTGCTCCGGATCGATGGGCGCCACCGTGGCCCCGTGGGAGCAGCGCACGTTTTGGTTGGCGATCTCCAGCTCGGGGATCGACTCGGCACGCGCCCCCCGCGAGAGCAAGAGGTTGCGGTTCTCCTGGTAAGCCTCGCACTCCGGTGCGTCGGCGGCAATGCGGATCAGGCCGGTGTAGGCGGAGCGGGCGGTGTCGGCCAGCGCTACCTTGAAGTCCAGGTTCGAGTTGGTCTTCCCCGCCAGGTGGTGGTGCTCGGTGTGGTGGTCGAAGCGTTGCCGGTCCCCGCCCATGGCCACGCCAAACGTGGCCACCTCCGCCCCTTCGCCCACGAGCTCCGCGCCCACGTCGGCCTTGTACAGGGCGCCGCCGAAGGAGGCCAGGGCCAGCTGCAGGCGTGCCCCGCTGGCGACGCGGGCCCGGGTGGTGAGGTGGCCGCTGACCCCTTCCTCCCAGCGCTGGATGAGGGCGTGGCGCACGCGGGCGTTTTCCTCCACCAGGAGCTCGCTCACCCCCACCACCTGGGCGCCGCTTTCCCCGCCCAGGTGCCCCTCGAGGATCTCGAAGGAGCTGCCAGCCTCGGCGAGGACGAGCACGCGCGGCACGGCCACGCGCCCGCCGGGGCCGGCGAGCAGGCGCAGGCGGATGGGCTCTTCCAGCTCCACGCCCCGGGGCACCCGTACCAGCACGCCGCCCCGCCAGGCGGCGGCGTTGATGGCTTCGAACAAGCCGTGACGGGCAGGAACGGTGCTACCGACGAGTTCGGCCGCCTGGGAGCGGTGCAGGTCCTCCACCACCACCCCGGCCCGGCGCGCCTCCTCCGAGAGCTCCACAAGCCGGATGGCGCCGCCGGCCACCAGGACCGCAGCGGCAGCGGGGTCCTCCTGGCGCCACTCCCCGGGCAGCGGGAGCGGGAGCGGTTCGGTGGGGTCGTGGGCTGGCAGGAGCTGCGCCGGGTTGGTGTACCGCCACAGGTGGCGGGCCCGATCGGGCAGCACGAGGGGGTCGAGGAGCGCGCGGGCCTCCTCGCGCATCCGGCGCAGGAATTCGCCTTCCCCTGCTGCTTGCGACAACTGGGCAATGTGGTCGAGTTGTACTCTCGGGATGGCTTCAGCGCTCATGGTGTCCCCTTCTCAAACGGCCCGGTGCATCACCCCACCGACCCTTCCATCTCCAGGGCGATGAGCCGGTTGAGCTCGACGGCGTACTCCATGGGCAGCTCCTTGACGAACGGCTCGATGAAGCCGTTGACGATCATCAGTCGCGCCGCCTCTTCGCTCAAGCCGCGTGAGCGCAGGTAGAAGAGCTGCTCGTCGCCCAGCTTGGAAACCCGCGCCTCGTGCTCCACGCGCACCTCCTCCTCGTCCACCTCCATGGTGGGGTAGGTGTCGGTGCGCGCCGTGTCGCCGATCAAGAGGGCGTCGCACTGCACGGTGGTCTTGCAGCCGCGGGCGCCCTTCTGGATCTTCACCAGACCGCGGTAGCTGGCGCGCCCCCCGTCCTTGGAGATGGACTTGGAGGTGATCTGGGAGGTGGTGTTGGGGGCCAGGTGGATCATCTTGGCCCCCGCGTCCTGGTGCTGGCCGGGGCCGGCGAAGGCGATGGAGAGCACCTCCCCGTGGGCCCGCTCCCCCTTGAGGATCACCGCCGGGTACTTCATGGTCAGGCAGGAGCCGATGTTCCCGTCCACCCACTCCACAGTGGCGCCCTCGTGGGCTACCGCGCGCTTGGTCACGAGGTTGAACACGTTGGTGGACCAGTTCTGGATGGTGGTGTAGCGGATGTGGGCGTCCTTGAGGGCGATCAACTCCACCACCGCCGAGTGCAGGGAGTTGGAGGAGTAGACGGGGGCCGTGCACCCCTCGATGTAGTGGACGCTGGAACCCTCGTCGGCAATGATCAAGGTACGTTCGAACTGGCCCATGTTCTGGGCGTTGATGCGGAAGTAGGCCTGCAGGGGGATCGCCACTCGGGTGTGGGGCGGCACGTAGATGAAAGAGCCCCCCGACCACACGGCGCTGTTGAGGGCGGCAAACTTGTTGTCGGCAGCGGGGATGACGGTACCAAAGTAGCGGCGGACGATCTCCTCGTGCTCGCGCAGGCCCGAGTCCATGTCTAGGAAGATCACCCCCTGCTTGGTCAGCTCTTCCTTGACCGAGTGGTAGACCACCTCCGACTCGTACTGCGCCGTGACGCCCGCCAAGAACTTGCGCTCCGCCTCGGGGATGCCCAGGCGGTCGAAGGTGCGCTTGATGTTCTCGGGGACCTCCTCCCAGCTCGTGCCCGACTTTTCCGTGGAGCGCAGGTAGTAGGTGATCGCCTCGAAATCGATGCGCGCCAGCATCTCGGTGTTGCCCCAGCTGGGCATGGGCTTGGCGAGGAAGATGTCCAAGGCCTTGTGGCGGAAGGCGCGCATCCACTCGGGCTCCTGCTTGAGGCGCGAGATCATCTCCACCACCTCGTGGGACAGGCCCTTGGGCGCCTTGACGAAGTACTCCTCGGGATCGTGGAAGCCGTAGCGCTCGGTGTAGTCCTGCCCGAGGTTGGCGAGGCTCGGCGGGGTGGCCATCATGCACCTCCCATGGCCGCCTGCTGCTCGAGCCAGTCGTAGCCCCGCTCCTCGAGGGTGAGGGCAAGCTCCGCTCCGCCCGAGTGGGCAATGCGGCCGTCGATGAAGACGTGCACTACGTCGGGTTTCACGTAGTTCAAGAGGCGCTGGTAGTGGGTGACGAGGAGGATCCCAGTGCCATTGGCAGCGGCGGCGTTGATCCCCTTGGCCACCACCTTGAGGGCGTCGATGTCGAGCCCGGAATCGGTCTCGTCCAGGAGCGCAAAACGCGGCTCGAGCATGCGCAGTTGCAGCACCTCCAGCCGCTTCTTCTCGCCGCCCGAGAAACCATCGTTGAGGTAGCGGCTGGCGAAGGCGGCATCCATCTCCAGCTCCTCCATGCGCGTGAGGAGTTGCTTGCGGAACTCCCGCACGCTCACCTCCTCCCCGCGCCGGGCGGTGACGGCCGCGCGCAGGAAGGAGGCCACCGTCACCCCGGGCACCGCCACCGGGTACTGGAAGGCGAGGAACAACCCCTTGCGGGCCTTCTCGTCGGGAGAAAGGGCAGTGATCTCCTCGCCCTCCAGGAAGACGCGCCCCTCCAGGGTGTAGGCCGGGTGCCCCATGAGGGCAGCCACCAAGGTCGATTTGCCGGAGCCGTTGGGGCCCATGATGGCGTGGATTTCGCCGTGGGGGATGGCCAGGTCCACCCCCTTGACGATCTCCTTCTCGCCAATGAACACGTGCACTCCGGAGCAGGAGAACAGCGGTCGGTTTTCTTCACTCATGGCACACCTCATCAAACGGTTGGCCGCTGGCCCTCGCTCCCGCTGTCGTGGCGGGCGAGGGGCCAGCGGGCAGCTAGACGGTCCCGTGTGGCCCGTTCCCCCGTGGCCAGGTCGGCCAGGGTGGTGCGGGTAAAGAAGTCTTCCAACAGGGCGTCGAGATGGCTCCACACCGGGCGCAGGGCGCACTCGGACAGGCGCAGGCAGGGCGCCTGCCCGCGGTGGCTGCGCCGGTGGCAGAAGCCAGCGTCGAAGAGACGGCGACCCACGGCAGCGAGGATGCGCGCCACGGTGATCGCCTCGGGGGGCTCGGCGAGCCGGTAGCCGCCACTGCGGCCGCGTGCAGCCACCACGAGACCGGCCCGACGCAGCTGGCCCAGCACCTTGGCGGCAAACGGTTCCGCCAGGCCCTCGGCAGCGGCCAGCTCGCTCAGGGAGACGGTCGCGGTGGGGTGCAAGGCCAGCTGCACCATGCACCGCATCCCCACTTCCTCGCTGGCGGTAATCTTCACGGCTCCGTCCCTCCCGCCGGTCGCACGGCCCCGGCACAGGGGGCAACGGGGAAAAGCGGAGAAAAATTTCCTGAATTCGCCCCACCGGTACCGGTGGCCGGTGGGGCGCCCCCTCACGGCGTGGCGAGGGAGGGGTCGAGACCCAGGGTGAGCGAGGCGGTGGCGTGGACGACGAGGCCGTTGCGGAGGGTGACGAGGCGGGCAGCGCGCAGCGTGAGGGCGCCGCCCGCGGCCACGACAACGCTGGGGCCAGCGGCCAGCGAGTCGCAAGAGGTCACCTCGAGGGGAGAGGTCACCGTGCGATCCCGGAAGACCACGGCACAGGGGGCCTGGGTGCGGGCTTGCCCCGAGTCCGGGTGGAGCATCAGGGTCGAGGTGTCCACCGCCTCGAAGTCGCTCCCCTTGACACCGGCGAGCTGCGCCAGGGTGTCGTTGTTCCAACGCTCGTCCGGGACGCCGCTGAGGTACCAGTTGGAGCCGTTGTCGGCGAGGATGAGGCCGTACTTCTTCAAGGCGTTGAGGATCACTTGCACCTCGGGCGGGTAGGGCGACACGTCGAAGGCGGCCTTGAGGCGGAAGCGCTGGCCCATGGGGGGGCGTGTGGGGTCGGTGGAGGAGGAGGCAAAGTGGCGGGCTGGCCACACGTAGGCGCGCTGGGTGGCAGCGGCGGTGAAGCGCAAGGCGTGGGGAATGACCCCTCCCGCCACTTCCTCGTAGCGCACCAGGCCGGGGAGGATAGGCAGTCCGGCCGCATCCGCCGAGGTCCACCCTGCGGGGCGCAGGGCGTGGGAGGTCAGATCGAACCGTGCGCCCGAGCCTGCGTGCCAGGAGCCGTCCGCCTGGGGCCAGGAGTCCCAGGTCTCGTAGAGGAGGCAGCGGTCGCGGTCCAGCACCAGGACGTGACGGTCGCCGGTGGAGGCGGGGCCACCCTCGATGGGCGCGTTGGGGGGGATGGGGTAGGGAGACGGGTCGCTCTCCTCGGCGTAATCGAAAGTCACCGTCACGGGAGGCTGCGTGCCCGGCACGGTGACGAAGGGGATACCGATGGGGCCGCCGTTCCACGTCCCCGAGCCAAAGTCGGCGTGCAGGCCGACGGTAGCGCCAATGGTGGCAATGTAGTCGGCGGAGCGGGAGTGGACGGGGAGAGTGTCCACCGGCACGTTCCAGATGTTGTCGGCGGGGAAGATCTGGCAGCCGCCGATGGCGGGGGGGCTGGCGTGGCCGTCCCAGCCGGCCAGGCGTGCCAGCAGCCACCATAGCGCCCGCCCTTTCAGGACGCAGTTCAGCCTCTCGGAGTGGGCACAGTCGCCGCAGCCTTGCGCCTGCTGCGCCAGCTCGTGGCCAGGGTTGGCAGCCAGCCACTCCACCGCCCAGTTGCCGTCGGCGCTGCCGTCCCCGTCGCGGTCGTAGTCGCAGCCGTCGGTGGCGTGGAGCGTGCGGAAGTTGGTGGTCCCGTCGGGGTCGAACGATTCGATGTCGGCAAAGTCAAAGAGCACCTTGTTGTTGGCCAGGCAATAGGCGCGGATCTGCTGGTTGCGCTGGTGCAGGTTGCCGGCGTCTCCGGAACCGTCCAGATGCCCCGTCATGTAAACGAAGGTGACGTTGGGGTAGGCCGCCTCCAGGGCGCTCATGGCATCCAGGTACGCCTGGATGCCCTCCGGTGTGTTGTCGGACACGCCCCCGCACCAGGACCAGATGACCACGTTGCGGTCGTTCTCCGGCAGGGAGAGCATGGTGACCGTGGCATCCCGCCAGGCCAGGTCCCCGTTGTGACCCAGATCGTCGGCCCCGCCCGCGTTGCCCCACAGGTCGTTGAGGAACACGCCGGGGTGCAGGCCCCAATTGGACGCGTCGAAATCGTAGGTGGAGCCTGCGCTGCGCAGGGCTTCGAGCCCGGTCACGAGCTGGGAGCCGTGGGAGGTGTGGCCGTAGCCGATCCGCAGCACCGCCTTGGCCTGCTCGATCCAGGTGCGGGGGATGCGCCCGAGATTGGTGCAGTGGTGGTCCACGAGGATGGGCTCCTCCCGCGCCAGCGCTGCCGGCACCGGCACGGCCGAGAGGACGAACAGGAGACCGCCAACGGCTCTGGCGACGCGTCCTGAGTGCAACGGACGGGGACGGAGGAGGCACCGCGCTACGGCTGTCATACCCACAAAGTACGCGAGGCTCGGGGTGCCAGTCGGTGCGGGGCATCACACCGTGGCTGCGGGACCTTGCTGCGGCGGGACCGTGGGCGGGGTTCGTGGCGCGCTGGTTCTGCTACTGTTAGCGCCGCACCGGGGGCACGCTGGTCTGGAGGAGGGCGAATGACGTCGCTGGCAGGGGCGGTAAAGGTGGATGCAACGTTCGAGACGAACCGGGACCACTGGCGCATGGTCATGGAGCGCCTCGCCGCCGAGGAGGCACGGATTCGCGAGGGGGGCGGTGAGAAGGCCGCCGCGCGCCAGAAGGCGCAGGGGAAGATGCTGGTCCGCGAGCGTCTCCAGGCGCTTCTGGATCCTGGCAAGCCCTTCCTGGAGCTGGGGTTGTGGGCCGGGTGGGGGATGTACGAGGAGTGGGGCGGGGCGCCCTCGGCCGGGGTGGTCACGGGGCTCGGCATGGTTTCGGGCCGGATCTGCGTGATCGTGGCCAACGATGCCACCGTCAAGGCCGGTGCCTGGTTCCCCATCACCTGCAAGAAGGTGTTGCGGGCCCAGGAGATCGCCCTGGAGAACCGCCTGCCGGTGATCTACCTGGTGGACTCGGCCGGGGTGTTTCTCCCGCTCCAGGACGAGATCTTCCCCGACAAGGAGCACTTCGGACGCGCCTTTTACAACAACGCGCGGCTCTCGGCGGAGGGGATCTACCAGATTGCCGCCATCATGGGCCCCTGTGTGGCAGGGGGTGCGTACCTGCCCATCATGTCCGACGAGGCGTTGATCGTGGAGAAGACCGGCTCCATTTTCCTGGCTGGCCCGCACCTGGTGAAGGCAGCCATTGGCGAGCAGATCGACACCGAGGCCCTGGGCGGGGCCGAGGTGCAGTCGGACATCTCCATGGTGGTGGACGACCGCTTCGGCGACGATGCGTCGTGCCTGGCCTCGGTGCGCGCCCGCATCGCTGGCCTGGCTCACCCGCGCCTGGCCCCCTACCACCGCAGCGAGGAGCAACCGCCGGCGGTGGATCCGGCGGGGATCCTGGGGGTCGTGCCACCCGACCGGGCGCGGCCTTACGACACCTACGCCCTGCTCGCCCACCTCCTGGACGGGTCACAGTTCGAGGAGTACAAGGCCACCTCTGGACGCACGCTGGTGTGCGGGACGGGTCGCATCAAGGGGTGGTCGGTGGGGATCGTTGCCAACCAGCGCGCCATCGTCACTCGCCGCCGCGGGCTCGAGCCCAAGGAGCGGGAGATGCAGATTGGCGGTGTCATCTACTCCGACTCGGCCGACAAGGGGGCGCGCTTCGTGGAGCTCATGAACCAGAAGGGCATCCCGCTCCTGTTCCTCCAGGACGTCACCGGCTTCATGGTGGGGTCGAAGGCGGAGCGGGAAGGGATCATCAAGGACGGCGCCAAGATGGTGAACGTGGTGGCCAACTCCACCGTCCCCAAGATCACCATCTTCGTGGGCAACTCCTACGGTGCCGGCAACTACGCCATGTGCGGCAAGGCCTACGGGCCGCGCTTCATCTTTGCCTGGCCTTCCGCCTCCATTGCCGTCATGGGCGGCGAGCAGGCGGCCCAGACGCTGCTCTCCATCCAGCTCTCCAAGCGCACCGACGTGAGCGAGGAGGAGAAGCGGAGCCGCCTGGCCGACATCAAGGCGCGCTACGACGCGACCCTCGACCCGCGTTACGCGGCGGCGCGGCTGTGGGTGGACGGGATCCTGGATCCCCGCGACACCCGGGAGGTGGTCTCGGCCTGCCTGGAGGCCGCGGCCCACGAGGGGGAGCAGAAGCCGTTTCGCTGGGGCGTGCTGCAGACGTAACCGCTGCCTGTGTGGCGCAGCCCTGGGTTGTGGGCGCTTGGGGCCGTGACGTTCGCTGACAACTCTCCAGCGCGCCCTCAGCGCAGCCGGATGACCACGTCCCCCACTCCCGCCTCGGCTTCGATACTGGCAGTACCGGGGCCCCGCCAGGTGAGCTCGTGGCCGATGAAGCCGGAACCCCGCTCCCGGCCTGCGGGCGTGCGCAGCGACACGTCCCCCACTCCGCACGAGGCCGAGACGGGGCCGAAGGCCTCCTCGGGGCCCTCGATGCGCACGTTGCCCACCCCCACCTCCACCGTGACGTCGGCGGCCACGTCGAGGATGCGCACATCGCCCACGCCCAGCTCGACGGTGCGCGCCATGGTGGCGGGCAGGCGCACCAGCCACTGCTCTCCCCACCCGCGGTTGCGTTGCTTTGGCCGCACCAACAGGTGGAGGGTTCCCCCCCGCTCCTCAGCCACCAGCTCGGCCTGTTCCAGCTCCTCCCGGAGGCGGCGCGAGCTCCGCAGCAGCGAAGGGTCGGCGGAGACCTCGATCCGCACCGAGAGGACCGGCTCCTGACTCGCCAGCACCTCCACCTCGCCCACGCCCGCCTCGATGGCCACCGCAGCGATGCCCGCGCTGGGGCGCTCCAGCGTCAGCACGCGAGCGGGTTCTTCGGCCAGGACAACCCCGGCCATGGCAGCGCCGATCAGTGCAAGCCAGTGGGCCATGACACCCTCCTCCCCCTCTCCAACGCAGCGCTTGCCCCCGGGTTCCTCGCTAGCGGGCGGGAACAAAGGGGTTGGTGGCCATTTCCTGGGCCACGGTGGTGTCTTCCCCGTGCCCGGGGATGATACGCGTGGCCCCGGGCAGGGTGTAGAGCACTTGGCGGATGGACCGCTCCAGGGTTTCTAGCGACCCGCCCCACAGGTCGGTGCGGCCGATGGAGCCAGCAAAGAGCACGTCGCCCACCAGCGCCAAGGGGGGGTGCGAGTCGTGGGAGATGAGCACCACGTGCCCCGGCGAGTGGCCGGGAGCGTGGCGCACCAGGAGGCGCTCCTCGCCCACGGCTACGGTGTCGCCGTCGGCGAGAAAGCCGTCCTCCGCCACCGGTTCGGGGGGCGGGAAACCGAACACCGTGGCCTGCGCGGCCAGGTTGCGGAAGAGCGGCAGATCGTCCCGGTGCAGCAGCAGGGGGGCAGCCGGGAAGGCGGCCTTGGCCTCGGCAGCCCCGTAAGCGTGGTCGATGTGGGCGTGGGTAAGGACGATGGCCTTCACGCGCAGGCAGCGGCGCGCAAGCTCCTCGAGCAGCCCCTGCACCTCGAACCCAGGATCCACGAGGATGGCGCTGTCGCTGCCCTCCGCCTCCACCACCAGGGTGCGGGCGAGGAAGGGCCCGAGTTCAAAGGCTGTGACCTTCACGGGCCAGCCTCACTGCGCAACTCGTCCAGCAGGCGCTGCACGAGGTCCAAAAGCTTGCCCTTGGCTTGAGCGCCCACCTCCAGGACCTCTTCGTGGGTGAGGGGGCTTTCGCTCACGCCCGCGGCCAGGTTGGTGGCCAGGGAGAGCACCAGCACCCGCATCCCGAGGTGCCGGGCGGCAATCACCTCCTGCACCGTGGACATGCCAACGACGGTAGCACCGGCGCGCCGCAGCATTTCGATCTCCGCCGGGGTTTCGAAGGAGGGCCCTAACACCCCCGCGTACACCCCTTCGTTCGCCGCAAACCCCACGGCGCGGGCGTAGCGGAGGGCCGCTGCCCGCAGCGTCCGATCGTAAGCTTCGCTCATGTCCGGAAAGAGGGGAGGGCGCCAGCGGCCCCACTCCCCGATGAGGGGGTTGGTCCCCTGCAGGTTGAGGTGGTCCCGCACCACCACCAGGCTGCCTGGGGCGATGGCGGGATCGATGGCGCCGGTGGCGTTGGTGGCCAGATAGACGGGGGCGCCTAGCAGGCCAGCGAGGCGCGGGATGGCTGCGGTCTCGGCGGCGGCGTAGCCCTGGTACAGGTGGAAGCGCCCGTTGAAGACTAACAACCCCTCGGGCCCCCGCCGCCACACCGAGAGGGTGGGAGTGTGGCCGGGGAGGGAGAGGATCGGGAAGGGGAAGATCTCCACGTAGGGGATCTCGGCGCTCTTCTCCCACCCTGGTGCCGCCAGGTTGATGCCGGAACCCGCCACGAGGGCTGCCCGCACGCGACCCGGCTCGTGACGGGCCGCCACGCGGCAGGCCGCCTCTTCCAGCTGGGCCGGGGTGAAGCGTTCCATGGCCGGTGAGCATAGCACGCAGCTCGAACGCTGCCGAGGCCGAGAACGCGGCCGGTGGCGGTGGCGGGGCTGTTGGGGTAGGATGGCGTCGCCATGCACCACTGGGTTGTGGTTGCCCTCCTCCTGGTTGGCTGCTGCCCTGCCGGAGCGGGAGCTGCCGAGCCGAAAACACCCCTGGCCTGGGAGGTGGTGTCCCAAAAAACCCCGAAGGTGGTGTGGGCGAACATGCAGCAGCAGGTGGTGCTGCGCCTGCGCAATGCGGGGACGGCTAGGTGGAGCACCGAGGCGGGGGACAACCTGTCGTACCACTGGTTGACCCCGGACGGGCACATGTTCCTGCGCGATGGCCTGCGTACCCCGTACCCCCACGAGGTTTTGCCCGGCGAGGTGGTGGAGGTGGTGGCGCGCGTCCAGGCGCCTGCCGATGCGGGGCGCTACCTCTTAGAGTGGGAGCCGGTGCGGGAGCTGGTCAAGTGGTACGGCCCGCCGGTGGGGAGCGAGCGGCTGCGGCTTCCGGTGTGGGTGACGTGGCGCTGCGCCTGAGTCGGCGTGGGCTTTGGCGTGATGACCCTGGCGCTCGCGGTGGCGGGCCGGCTCGCGGTCCGTCGCTGGCCCGAGGCTGGCTGGTGGTGGCGTGCCTTCGTGCCGGTGGCGTGGAGCTGGGCAGCCGTCCAGCTCGTCACCGTCGCCTTCTCGGAGCTGGTGGGGCGGCAGCTGTGGAGCGGGGTGCCGTGGCTCGCTGCCTCGGCCTCGGCGCTGCTCGCTGTGCCGGTGGCGCTCGTCCCGGTGCGGGCGCGCACGTGGGTGGCGCTGGCAGTGGCGACGCTGGTCACGGTGACGGCGGCGGGAGATCTCCTCTACCTGCGCTGGTTCGGCAACCTGGTACCGGTGGAGGCACTGGCGGCGGCTCGCCAGCTCGGGCAAGCGGAGGGGAGTGTTCGCTCCTTGTTCGTCGGCACCGACGCCTGGCTTGCTCCGGCCGTCCTCGCTGGCGTGCTGCTCGTGCTGGTGGCACCCCGGATCCGTTGGGAGGCGCGGCCGCCCCGCTGGGGTCGCTCCCTCGTGGTTGGTGCGACCCTCCTGGGCGTGGGGCTGGCAACGCTCCCGGCGGTGGGGGCGCTGCGCCGCGCCTTGCGCGAGCCGGCAACGGCACGGCAGGTCTTCTCGCAGCAGCAACTTTTGGGGCAGTGGGGGGTGGTGAATCTGCACCTTTTGGACGTGGGGCGAGCCCTCGAGCGAACGCTCCACCACGAGCAGCTCCCGCCGCAACGGGTCGCCCAGGTGCAGGAGCTCTTCCGGCGGCGCGCCGCAGCCGCGCCAGCCGAGGGGCCGGGGTGGGCGGCGGCGAGGGGTTGCAACCTTGTCCTCGTGCAGGCGGAGTCACTGCAGCAGTGGGTGATTGGGGCCCACCTGGGCGGGGTGGAGATCACGCCCTTCTTGAATTCCATTGCGGCCCGCGGGTTGTACTTTTCCCGGGTCTTCGATCAGACCGCCGAGGGGCGCTCCTCCGATGGCGAGTTCGTGGCCCTCAACTCGCTCTTGCCGTTGCCCCGGGGGGCGGTGGCGTTCCTGCGCGCTGGCAACCGCTTCCACGCCCTCCCGGCGGTGCTCCGGGAGCACGGTTACGCCACCCTTTCTGCCCACGCCTTCGAACGGGGTTTCTGGAACCGGGCCACCCTCCACCCCCGCTACGGTTTTGGCCGCTCGCTCTTCGACCAGGAGCTGGGGGGCGGCGAGATGATCGGGTGGGGGCTTGCCGACGGCGTGTTCCTGGAGCGCATGGTGCCGCACCTCGGCACACTCCCCCAGCCGTTCTTCGCCTTCCTTATCACCCTGGGGCTGCACCACCCCTTCGACCAGTTCCCCCCCCGGCACCGGGTGCTGGAGGTGGGGGACCTGGCCGGTACCCCCCTTGCCAACTACATCCACAGCATGCACTACCTGGATGGGCAGTTGCAGCGGTTCGTGACGGCCCTGGAGGCAGCGGGACTGTTGGACCACACGGTGGTGGCGGTGTACGGCGACCACGAATCCGGCCTCAACCTCGACGCGAATTTGCTGCGTCTCCTCGGCATCGGCGAGTGGAACCCAGTGCTGCCATTGCAGCTGCGCCGTGTCCCGTTGCTGGTGCTCCTCCCCGGTGCCTCGCTCACCGGCGAGGTGCGGGAGGTGGGGGGGCATGTGGACATTGCGCCCACCTTGCTGCACCTGCTGGGACTCCCCCGGCCGGCGAATTTTCTGGGGAGCGCGCTTGAGCCCGCTCGCAACGCGGTGGTGGCGATTCCCGGCGGATCGGCCGTGGGGCGGGGCGTGATCTTTGCTGCCCGGGGTGCCGGCATCCCCGACGGCGGGGCGTGCTTTAGCTACGAAGACGGCCACGTCAGACCGCTCGACGCGTGCCGGGGTGTGGCGGAGGAGGCCCGCGCCCTCCTCGAGGCGTCCGCCACCGTGCTGGAGGGCGACCTGGTCCCCCTCCTCGCCAACCAAGGGCCTTAGGGCGCCCGTCGGTTGAGCGGGCGGTGACCCCGTGCTACCGTCCCCGTCGTGCAGGAACGACTGGCCCGCCAACCAGCGGCGATTCGCGCCATGTTCGCCGGCGTGGCGCGCCGGTACGATCTTCTGAACCGGCTCCTGTCGCTGCGTCGGGACGTGGCCTGGCGGCGGGAGCTGGTGGGGGCGCTGGCCCTCGCGCCGCCGGGGCGGGTGCTGGACTGCGCCACGGGCACGGGGGATGTGGTGCTGACACTCCCCCAAGGTGGGCACGTGGGCACCGACTTTTGCCTCGACATGCTGGCCCTGGCGCGGCGCAAGGCCAGCCAGCGGGGGCGGGCTGTGGCGTGGGTCGGCGGTGACGCCCTTGCCTTGCCCTTCCGGGACGCCTCCTTCGCGGCCGTAACGGTGGCGTTCGGGGTGCGCAACTTTGCCGACTTCGAGGGGGGGCTGGCGGAGCTGCGCCGGGTCCTGGTGGCAGGTGGCGTGCTGGCCATCCTGGAGTTCCAGGATCCGCCGTGGCGAGCGGTCCGCTGGGTGTCGAGGGTGTGGGGCCGGTTGGTGGTGGCGCCTGTGGGGCGACTGCTCTCGGACGACGGCGACGCCTACGCGTACCTGCCCGCTTCGGTGGTGAACTTTGCCGATGGGAAGCAGGTGGCCGCAGCCATGGAGCGGGTGGGCTTCGAGGTGCTCGTTCACCGCAACCTCTCCCTCGGCATTGCCGCCCTCACCGTGGGCCGGCTCGGGGAGGTTCTGTGAGTGCGCGAATTCTTGAAGGAGGAGAGGTGGCGTCGCGACTGCGCGGGCGGGTGGCGGAGAAGGTGCGCGAACTTGCCCAGCGCGGCATCTCGCCGCGCCTGGAGGTGGTGCTGGTGGGGGACGACCCGGCTTCGAAGGTGTACGTGGGGGCCAAGGCAAAGGCGTGCCAGGAGGTGGGGATCCGCTCCGCCACCCGGGTGCTGCCGGGCGAGATCGGGGCGGAGGAGCTCGACACCCTCATCCACACCTTGAACGCCGACCCCGACGTGGATGGCATCCTCCTCCAGCTCCCCCTCCCCCGGCACCTGGACAGCCGCGCCTTCCTGGACCGCATCGCCCCCGAGAAGGACGTGGACGGTTTCCACCCCGCCAACGTGGGGTTGCTCCACCAGGGCAGGCCGCGCTTCGTCCCCTGCACGCCGGCGGGGATCGTGTTCCTCCTGGACGAGGCGGGGGTGGTGCTGGAGGGTGCCCGTGCCGTGGTGGTGGGCCGCTCGGAGATCGTGGGCAAGCCCATGGCAGCGTTGCTCCTGGCGCGCCACGCCACGGTCACCGTGTGCCACTCGCGCACCCGGGAGCTCGACGCGGTGTGCCGGGAGGCGGACGTGCTGGTGGCAGCCATCGGCCGCCCCGCCACGATCACAGCAGCGTGCGTGCGGCCCGGCGCGGTGGTGATCGATGTGGGCGTGAACCGGGTGAGCGACCCGGAGCTTTTGGAGCGCCTGTACCCCGGCGACGAGGCGAGGCGCTCGCAGCTTGCAAAGCGGGGCTACACCCTGGTGGGCGACGTGGATTTCACCGCGGTGCGGGAGGTGGCAGCTGCCCTCACCCCCGTCCCGGGAGGGGTTGGGCCGCTCACCATTGCGGCGCTCCTGGACAACACGGTGCGCGCCGCGCAGCAGCGGCGGGGGCTGTAGGGTGCTGCGGGTCGGCCTCACCGGGGGAATCGCCAGCGGCAAGAGCACGGTGGGGGAGATGCTGGCGACGCTGGGGGCGGCGTGGCTCGATGCGGACGAGGTGGTAGCCGGCCTGTACGAGGCGGGACAACCTGGAGCCTTGGCAGTGGCCGAACTCTTCGGCGAGGCGGTGCTGGCCCCCGACGGCTCGGTGGACCGTGCGGCCCTCGCCCAGCAGGCCCTCGGCAACCCCACGGCACGGCGCGCCCTCCACGCGCGCATCCACCCCCTGGTGCGCGAGGAGATCCGCTCCTGGTTCGCCTCCCTGGCCTGCAGCGACACCCCTCCCCAGGTGGCGGTGGTGGAGGCTGCCCTCCTGGTGGAGACCGGTGCCTACCGCGACTTCGATGTGTTGGTGGTGGTGACGGCGCCGCTGGAGGTGCGGCGGCAGCGGGCGCTGGCGGCCGGTTTTTCGCCGGCACAGTTCGACTTGACCCTCCAGGCGCAGGCCAGCGACGAGGAGCGTCGGCGCCTGGCCGATGCGGTGGTGACCAACGATGGGGGGCTGCGAGCGCTGGCGGAGCAGGTGGCAGCGCTGTGGGAATTCCTGCTGGCGCGGGCAGCCAGCAGCGCCGGGCGGTAAGCGGAGCTTCCCCACCCGGGGGTGGGGAGCTCGGTGCACCCCGGTGCTGCCCTCACTCCTGGCGCAGTTTCTGGCCCAGGGACTGGAAGGCGAGGGCGCGGTGGGAGCGGGTATTCTTCTCTTCGGCGGACATTTCCGCGTAGGTGCGGCCGCCGCCCCAGGAGGGGACGAACACCACATCCCAGCCAAAGCCGGAGACACCCCGAGGCTCGGCGGCAATTTCGCCCGGCACGATCCCTTCCCCCACCCACTCCCGTTCGCCGTCGCGCAGGATGGCGACGCAGTGGGCGGTGGCCCGTCGGTCGGAGAAACCGTTCAGGATGCGGGCCAAGGAGGCAGGTCCGGCCGCCTCCATGAGCCAGCGCACCAGCGGGCCGGGGAACCCGCCGAGGGCAGCGAGCTCCAGGCTGGTGTCCTCCACCAGCACCGGCACCTGGAGCTGCCTCACGGCTGCCGCGGCCTTCTCCCGGGCAATGGTCAGCACGTCCAGCCCCTGCCGTTCGGGGATGTCCAGCTCCACCCGCTGGAGGGGGCAGCCGAGGATGCGTTCCGCCTCGCGATGCTTGTGGGGCGAAGTGGTGACGAAGACCGCGCCGGGCAGCACTCAGACGATCCCTTCGGTGAGCTCCTCGGCGCGGATGCGGTAGGTGTGGAGGCGACCCTGCAGCCCGCGCAGCGGCACCTCGCCCAGGTGCTCCACGGGGAAGAGGTTTTCCACCGCGCGGTAGGTCTGTTCACCAATCACGATTTGCCCGGGCTTGGCCACCAGCTCCTCCAGGCGGGCGGCCACGTTCACGGGGTTGCCGAGAACCGTGTAGTCCACGCGCATCTCCGAACCGATCTCGCCCACCACCACGACCCCGGAGTTGATGGCTGCCCGCACCTCCACCTCGTCCAGCCCTTGCTCCCGCCGACTGCGGTTCCAGGCGGCCAGCCGCCTGCGGATGCCCAGGGCGGCCCGCACGGCCCGCTCGGCGTGGTCGGGCTGGGTGAGGGGTGCCCCAAAGAAGGCCATGACCGCATCGCCGATGAACTTGTCGATGGTGCCGCCGAACTCGAACACCGATTCGGAGGCCAGGGAGAAGAACTCGGCGAGGAAGCGGGCCACCTCGGTGGGGGGCATGTTCTCGCAGCGGCTGGTAAAGCCGACGATGTCGGCGAACAGCACCGATACCTCGCGGGTTTCGATGCGATCGGTATCGCCGGCGCGCTTGCGGTCGACGATCACCTCCACCACCGCCGGGGAGTGGTACCGGCAGAGGCGCTCGCGCACCCGGCGCTCCTCGCGGATGGAGTCGTTGAGGCGGGCACGGTCGATGGCCACCGCCGAGTAGTTGGCCAGGGCGGTGAGGATGTCCAGGTGCTCGGCGGTGAAGCACCCGGTCGCCAGCGGTGTGTCCACGAAGAGCACGCCAATCACCGAGTCGCGGTGCCACAGCGGCGCGCACATGGCGGAGCGGATCTGGTGCAGGCGAACCGAAAGCCCCGCGGCAAACCGCTCGTCCACCTGGGCGTCGGAGGTGAGGACGGCCACCTTCTGGCGGGCCACCAGTTCGAGGATGGTCTGCGAGACCGGCGCTTCTTCCAGGTTCGCCCCGCCCCGCGAGCGGGCGATGCGCAGCTCCGCCTTCCCCTCCGGGGTGAACAGCAGCACGTAGGCGCGGTCGGCCGGGAGCTGGGCAAAGATGGCCTCCATCACCTTCTCCAGCACCGGCTCCAGCTCCTCCACCTCCAAGAGCGTGCGCGCCACCTGCGCCAGTGCTTCGAGCACCCGCTCGCGGCGGCTGGAGGCCGCGGAGCTTTCCTTGGTGGGAACCTCGCCCCGCTCCAGGCGGAAGTCGGCGCGGAATTCGGCCAGCGGCCGCAGGAAGGTGGAGGAACCCACCTCCGTCTCCAGGGGTAGGCGAGTGCTGCAGAACCGCAGCTCGAAGTTACCGATCTGCAGCCGGTCGCCGTCGCCCAGGAGAGCCTCGCTGACGTACCCTCCGTTGAGCTTGAGGCCGTTGGTAGACCCCTCGTCCACGACCCACCACCCATCCGCGCGCCGCTCCACCCTGGCGTGCCGGCGGGAGACGGAAAAGTCCTTCAGGACGATCTCGTTGTCGGAGGAGCGTCCGATCCGGTACGAGCCTTCCTCGAGCTCCACGTGCCGGGTTTCGCCGCTGTCCTGCCAGCGCAGTTCGGCCATGGCCCCATTCTACCCGGTTGCCGCGCTGACGAGGCGTCCTCAGGAGGGGGGAGGGCCCCCCAGGGCTGCGAGCTGCGCTCGGAGCTCCTGGTTGTCCGGTTCGAGGGCAACTGCCCGGGCCAGGTGCCGGCGGGCCCCCTCCACATCGCCCGCCTGGTAGAGGGCAGTGGCCAGGTTGCTGTGGGCCTTGGCGTTGTTGGGGTCGAGGGCAACGGCGCGCTCGAGACAGGTCGTGGCCTCTTTGCCCTCGCCAAGCTGGCCCAAGAACACACCCGCGTTGAGCCAGATGGTGGCAGAGTTGGGGAAGCGGCGCAGCCCCTCGGCAAAGGTGGCCTTGGCGCGGGCAGTTTCGCCCCGCGCCGCGTAGTCCAGGGCCGATTGCACCACGGCCAGCTCGCGCTCGCGCACCCCGGTCTCCACGGCCAGCCAAAACTCTCGGTCCGCCTCGTCGTAGCGCCCCTGTTTGCGCAGCAACAGCGCCAGGTTGTAGTGCGCCGGCGCGTAGCTGGGGTCGGCGTTGATGGCGCGGCGAAACGCCTCCTCCGCACCGCGTACATCGCCCGCCTGACCGCGCGAGCTGCCGAGGTTGTTGAGGCGGCGGGCCTCCACGCGGTCAAACGCTGGCGTCGGTGCCGTTGCCCCGCCCGCCGGCGCCTGGGCGGGCACAGGGGTGGGGGAGGAAGAGCCGGCGAGATAGCCCAAGGCCCGCAGCTTCGCGAGCTCCTCTTCCCGGGCCTCGGGGGGCAGCTCCACCGTGGCCGGGGCGCGGCGGGGCAGGAGCGCAGCGTAGCTCACACGCCCTCGCGGCGCGTCGTTGGGGAGCCAGGCGGGTTTCGTGCCCGGCATCTCCGCAGCCGGCGGGAGACCCGCAAGGGCCAGGAGGGCGGGAGCCACGTCGAGGATCTGCAGGCGGCGTCGGGTTCTGCTGGGCTCGATGCCGCGGCCGTAGGCGAGGAACGCACCCTCCGGCTCGTGCCAGAGCACGGCAGTGGCGGTGTGGGCGCCGGACGGTAGGTGGGGACGCCGGCGCCCCCAGGCGAAGCCGTGGTCGGAGACGATCACCAGGCGATCCTCGGGGCGCATCTGCTCGACCGTCCTGCCGATCCAGGCGTCCACCTGGGCAAAGTAGCGTTCCGGCACGCGGCCGAACCGGCGCGCCAGATCCGCGTCCACCCCCGGGAGGGGGGGAGGCATGAGGGGGGCGAAGAGGTGCCCCACCGTGTCCGTCCCCTCCAGGTAGGAGAGAACGAGGTCGGTGCGGCGGGCAAGTTCCTCGTCGGTGAGGCGCTCGATGGTGACGGTGGCTGCCACGAGCTTGGCGAGGCCGCCAATGGGATCGTCCCAGCTGGTGGCGCCGCGCCGCACGGCGGCCAGCTCCTCGCTGCTGAGCGATGCCAAGGGTGCCACCATATCGGCGGTGACTTCCGTGGCTTTGACCGCCAGACGGTGCGCCCTGGCTTCCGCCTCCGGTGGGTCGGCCAGTTTCGGCACCGCGGCGGACAGGCCCAGGAGCTGCTCGGTGAGGCGGTCCGAATAGACGCTCCCCCGCGGCGGGGCTTCGGCCGGGAACGAGGCCCACCAGCCAATGGTAGCCGTGGACAGCCCGGCCGCTGCCGCCATTTCCCAGATGGCCACCGCTTTGCGGGAGGCGGCGCTGACCGGCCGCGGCGGGCCGCCCGCCGGGTCCGGCTCGAGGAAGTCCAGCACCCCGTGGACCTCGGGGCTTACCCCGGTGGCAATGGTCGTCCACACCACCGGTGAGATGAGCGGCTGGGGGACCTCCAGGGTGGCGTGGGCGCTCTGCGGGAGCAGCGCAGCCAGGTGCGGCATCACCCCCCGAGCCACCAGCTCGTCCACGAACGGCCAATCGAGGGCATCCAGGCCCAGGACGATGAGGCGACCCCGCGACCCAAGGCGACGAGCTAGCTCCTGGCTCGCCGCAGCGCGCACCACCTCCTCGCCTTCGGCGACGAGGAGCTGGGCGTCCACCACCTCGAGGGGCGCCAACCGCGGGCGAAGCTCGGGGCGGAGGTGGGGCGGCGAGAGGGGGGGATCGTCGGGGAAGATCGCGCGCCACAGGGCGGTGGCCGCCAGGGCCCACTGCGTCTCGCGCTCGTCGAGATGGAGGGGACCGAGCCATTCGGCCCAAGCACCCTCCCACCCCAGGGCGCGGACCCGGCCAGCGGCCACCGGCAGGGGTCCGTACCCCGCGAGCTCGAGGTGGAGCGTCGCGCGCACAGCGGCTCCGCCCGCAAGCGGGAGCTGGGTGGGGATGTGGAGGAGGGTGGAGGTGCCTTGCCGGGGCAGTGCCAGGCGGCGCTCCAGGGGCAGGAAGGAGAACGCCACGCGGGGCGGCAAGAGACGAACCCCGTTGCCGAGGCGGGACACCGCCACCACGCGGTGGTCGCGGCTGGGTAGCACGGTGGCAAGGAGGGCGAGGAGCCCTAGGGTGGCAGCGCACCCCAGGAGGGTGGGGCGCAGGAAGGGGCGGGCGGTTTGCCGAGCGGGCGCCATGCGGGCATTGTAGGCCGTTGCCGAAAGAAAAACGCGCCCGGAGGTTTCCCTCCGGGCGCGAGTTTGCAAGCCGTGGGAGCTAGTACTGGATCATGAAGCCTACCTGGAAGCGACGGGGCGCTTGCCAGGTAGAGGGCTTGCCGTAGTTGGAGGAGGTGGTGGTGCTGTTCACGGTCACCACCCCCTGCCGGTTGATGGCGTTGAACAGGTCGATGTAGACGGAGATGTCGAACGGACCCAGGGAGACCGGCTGCTCCACGTGGAGGTCGGCTTCCCACTGGCTGGGAGCTTCCTTGGAACCCCGCCGTGCGTCGGGGATCGTGTAGCCGTTCTCATCCACGTGGGTCGGGGTGTAGACCCCTCCCGAGTTCCAGAAGGTGGTGATGCCCACCATCGTCTTCCAGGGGAAGGTATAGGAGCCGCTCACCTTGAACTCGTCGGTTCCCTCTGTCCGGCCGTACCAGAGCGGGTTGTTGCTGGCGTAGCTGGAAACGGTTCCGGGGACGGCATTGCGCCAGTCAGCAAGCCAGGAGTTGGAGGTGAACACGTGGGTGTAGGCGGCCAGGAACTGGAAGCCGTCGGGTCCGAAGCGCTTCTTCAGGTTCAACTCCACCGCCCGGTACTCCATGTACTTGTCGCCAATGTCGCTGCCGCAATCCTCGGGGAAGTTGCAGAGCAGCGGAACACCGGTCTCTTCGGGGTCGTAGGAGTCGATGACGTAGGGCTGCTCGCGCCACACGAAGTTGACACCAGCGGCAAACAGGTTGGAGAGCAGCTTGTCGTAGCCCAGCGTGAACTCGTCCACGTACTGCGGCTTCAGGTCGGGGTCGAGGGTGGCGGAGGCACCGAGGTTGACGTCGTAGCGCAGGCGCCAGCAGCTCGTGTCGTACTCCCAGGGCTTCTTGTTCGGGTCGTAGGAGCAGTTGGCGCTGTTCCAGCTCCAGAACTGCTGGTTCGTGGGCACGACGTTGAAGTAGTCAGCAATGTAGTTGGAGGCCAGCGAGTAGAAGCGGCCCAGGGAGGCGTGCAGGGAATCGCCCTTCAAATCGTAGGCGAACCCCAGGCGCGGCGCGATGGCCTTGCCGAAGCCAAAGCTCAACACCTCGCTGCCGCGGTTGTTGTCGATGGCAGTGCTCTCGGCGCGCACCCCCAGGTTGATGGTGGCCCGACCGATCTGCCACTTGTCCTGCACGAAGATGGCCTTGTAGTCCTGCTTGGTGGTGTTCTCCTTCACCTGGTTGGTCCAGGTGTAGCGGAGGGTGGGGTTGCCGGCCGAGTTGAGGATGTAGTAGCCGAGTGGGTTGTAGAGGCGGCCCGCGGTGGGCTCGATCTGCAGGTACTCGATCCCGGCCTTGAACTGGTGCGAAGAGCCGGCCGTATCCAGGAAGTAGGAACCCGTGAACAGGAAGCCGTCGCGCTGCCGGATCGAGGCGTAGTCGTAGTACGCACCGCCAAAGTAAGTGTTTCCGCCCGCTGCCGGAGTGGACTGCCGCATGTACGGCATCTGGCCCCAGGTGGACTTGTCCATCGGGTACACGTTGAGCTCTTGCTTGTGGTACTGGTACTTCCCCTCCAGGAAGAAGTTGGGGGTCACCACCCCGTACCACTGCAGGGAGTAGTTGTTGCCGCCCTGGAACTGGTGCTGGTCCATGGAGGGGGTGTAGTGCACGGTGGCCGATTCATACCAGCCGCGGCGCAGCGGCTCCAGGTCGATGGGGTCCTCGTTGTAGTAGCCCACCACCGAGTTGCTGGGGTTGACCTGCCAGGTGAGCTTGCCGGAGAGATAGCGCCCCGTGTAATCCGTTTGGTCCACGGTCTTGGCGCCACCCGCCACTGCCGTGGCGAGGTCCTTGTAGTAGTCGAACTGGCGATGGTTGGCCCGCTTCTCGTAGGCGGTGTAGAACCACAGGGCATCCTTGACGATGGGGCCGCCGACGGTGAGCGAAGGCCGGTCCTCGTCGGAACGGCCGGCGCCCGGCTTCTTGGCCCCGGTGGTCTCTTCGATGCCACCCTTGGCCGACCAGTCCGCCCGCTGCCAAATGTAGCGCAGGGTGGCGGAGAAGTCGTTACCGCCCGACTTGGTCACCAGGTTCACCACGCCACCCGTGGCCCGGCCGTACTCGGCGGCGAAACCGGCGGTCTGGACCTGGGCCTCCTGGATGGTGTCCCAGTTGATGGCCGTGCCCCAGGTCTGGGTGCGCGGGTCGGTGGTGTCCACGCCGTCGATGAGGTAGGCGTTGGAGTCGTTGGACGCGCCGTGCACATACGGGTTGTTGCCGGCGCGCACGCCCGGCGCCATCTGCATCAAGGTCTGGAAGTTCCGGTTGGTGGCGAGACTGTTGAGGAGCTTCCAGTCGACCGAGTACTCGACGGTGGACTTGGTGGTGTCCACGACGATCTTCTCGGCCGTCACGGTGATGGTCTCAGCAAACTGGGAGAGCGACATCTGCGCTTCCACAGCCGTTTCCTTGCCCACGTTCACGACGACACCGGACTGCTCCAGGGTGTTGAAGCCGGACAGCTCGTACTTGATGGCGAAATCGGTCCCTGGGGGCACGGGCATGAAGCGGAAGCGGCCGGCCTGGTCCGTGACCTGGGTGCGGCTCCCCTGCAGGTAGGGACCGGACAGGGTCACGGTCACGCCGGGGAGCGGCTGGTTCTGGTCGTCCACCACCGTGCCGGCGATGGAGCCGTACTGCTGCTGGGCCAACGCGGGCAGCGCCACGAGCGCTGCGAGGGCCACGATCCAAAGACGTCTCATTCTCTTTCCTCCTCTTCGTTCTGTTTTGTCGCAAACCACGGTTTGACGGTCCTTCCCTCCCGAGGTGGGTGTCGACCTCGGTGCTGCTCCCCATCCGGCAGCGAAGGGTGCCACCAACGAGACACGGTGAATTACGGGAGCAAAGAGCTTGCCAAGTATAAGCCTGGAGCGCGAGCGGTGCGGCGCTGCTTTGTACGTCACGTTGGACAAGATGTACGAATCGTTGAATGCGAGGGTGGCCCCGCCGCTGGCAGACTCTTTCCTGGGCACCGCGGAGCTGGCCCGGCAGGCGCCAGAGGGCGCCCCTCGTCGCGGCAGGAGCCGCGTGTGCCGGCGCGCTACGGTGCCGTAGCGGTGGCGTTGCCCCCTTCGTTCATGGCTGCGTACAGCGCCCCCTCGGCCTCCGCCAGCAGTTCGGCCGGGGCCGTGTGGCGGGAGGGGCGGTACTGGGCCACGCCCGCCACCGTAGTGGGGTGGTGGGAGGCGCCGAGGGTCTCGGCGATGGCCCGCCGGAGGCGGTCCAGGGTGGCCATGGCTGCCCGCTCGTCCGTGTCCGCCAGGAGGATGGCAAAGGTGTCGTCACCGCGACGGGCAACGAGATCCACCTGACGGAGGGAACGCCGCAGCACCTTGGCAGCGAGCGAGCCGATGGTGTCGTCGGTGGTGATGGGGGCATCGCCAGTGATGCGGAGGAGGGCCACGGTGAGGGGCGCAAAGGAACGGCGCGAGCGGTCCATCTCCCGCCCCAGGGTGGCGGTGAACCGTTCGAAGGTGGACAACCCCGTGGCCAGGTCGGTGGGCTCGCCCCAGCGATGCTCTGCCCAGCGGCTCACCAGGGCGACGGAGAGGACGGCAGCCAAGGGGATGATCGCCAGGGGGGAGTACATCTCCCCGAAGAACACGGCGATTCTTGGTACGAGGCCACTGTCCACCAAAATGTCCAGCGTGACCAGGAGGAGGAAGGCGAGGCTCGTTCCAAACAGGGCTCGTCCCCACGCGCCTGACCACAGGTGCAGGGCAATGGCGCGCAACGCGACCACGGCAAAGAGAACGGCCACCAGCTCGGCGACGTACACCCAGAAGTAGAGGTCGCTCTCGTCCCGCCACACCACGGTGAACGCTACCCCCAGGGCGAGGAGCGACTGGCTCCCCATCACGGCAATTGGCAGGCCTTGGCGGGCAAGGGCGTAAATCGGCGGGAGGAACAGCGCCACCGCCGCCAGCAGGCAGGCCACGTTGAGACGGAAGTTGGTGCTGTGTCCCACGAGACGGACCGGGCCCCAGGTGGCGTACGTCAGGTAGTACAGCGCGATGGCCAGGAGAAACAGGGCGAAGGTGAGGTGCTCCAGGTCGTGGCGCTGGCTCGAGAAGACGATCAACTGGAGGAGGGCAAGGGTGCCCAAGACCGCAGCCAGCACCCAGGTGGCGATGTCGCGGAGCACCTGGGTGAGCAGCACGTGGTCCCACCGGTCCAGCCGCGGGGCGGGGCCGAGAAACCCGCCAAAGCGCGTCTTGTTGTAGACGTGGACCGAAAGCTCGTTGTGCTCGCCGAAACGCGGTGCGTCCTTGGGGATGAGGTAGAAGCGACGCGCCAGCGTTGCCTTTTCAAACTCCGGCGGAGGGCTGCCGGTGGCACCCACCGGTCGGCCGTTCAGGAACACCTCGTCGATGTCGCCCACGGTGCCCAGGTCGAGCCCTAGGGTCTCGCCGGCGAAGCGCGAGGGGAGGAAGAAGCTGAGCCGGTACCAGGCGTGGCCGTTGTAGGAGGCGAACCCTTGCCGCTCCCAGGGGCCCGGTACCTCGATGCTCTGCCAGTAGCGTCGTTCCCGGAAAGGGCTGGCCCAGGCAGGGTCGTGGCCGGTGCGGAACAGCCACGTGCCGGCCAGGGAGCAGGGGAGATCCTCTACCACGATGGTGGCAGGTTCCTGGGCCACCACCTGGCTGCTGACGAGGATGGCCAGGGCGATGGCGGTGGCGACGCGCTTCACGGCTCGCCTCCCGACGCGGAGGGGCAGGGAACCGCCACGGCCCCGGGGAAGCTTTGCGCCAGAGAAGCAGCGACACGCAGGGCGGTGCTGCGATCGCCCACGGCGGTGACGCGTACCCGGCTGAGGCCGCCGCCGGCCGGCGCCAGCCGCACCCCATAACCTTGAGCCTCCAGTTGAGCCCGCGCCCTGGTCACGTTCTCCTCCCGGGCGAAGGCACCTACCTGCACTTCCCAGCAGGGCTTCGTGACCATGCCGTCCCCCACCCGCACCACCTCCAGCCGCACCGGCACCACCCCCGCCCGCACCGCGTCGAGCCGCTCGGCGGCGGCGCGGGAGAGGTCGAGGATCCGTCCCGCCACGAAGGGGCCACGGTCGTTGATGGTGAGCGTGACCTCGGCGCTGTTGCGCAGGTTGCGCACGCGCACCTGGGTGCCGAACGGGAGGGAACGGTGGGCAGCGGTCATCTCCCCCATATCGTAGCGTTCCCCCGAGGCGGTGGGTCGGCCGTGGTACGGCTCGCCGTACCAGGAGGCCAGTCCCTCTTCGCTCCAGCCAGGGGCCACGGTGGGCGCAGCAGCAGGGGATCCCGTGGGCCGCTGCGAAGTGGCGCAGGCGGCAAGCAGGAGGAGGAGCCCCCCCACCCAGCACCCGGCGAAGCCTGAGGGGGCGGGGTGCCGAGCGCGCTCGCTGGCTGGCCGGTCGCTCACACCCGCACCGCCTCCTGGGGCGCCGCAGGGTGAGCGGTGAGCCAGGGTTGGACCACTTCGGCGAGGAACTCCGCGACCTGCTCCGGTGCCCGCCCCACGAAGCGGGCCGGTTCCAAAAGGCGCGTCAGGGTGGAGCGGTCGAGGCCGAACTGGGGGTCCTGGAGGATGAGTTGAAAAAGCGGGTTGTCCTCGCCGTGCTCCTTGACGCGGCGGGAGGCCTCTCGCGAGAGCAGGCGCAGCTTCTCGTGCAGTCGCTGGCGGTCGCCACCCCGGGCAGCGCCCTCCATGAGGATTGCCTCCACGGCCATGAACGGCAGCTCCTCCGCAAGGTTGCGGGCGATCATGGCCGGGTACACCGTCAGGCCCTGCGCCACCGAGTGCCACAGCAGCAGCAGCGCGTCGGTGGCGAGGAACGCCTCGGGCAAGGTCAGCCGCCGGTTCGCCGAGTCGTCCAGGGTCCGCTCCAACCACTGGGAGGCGGCCGTCCAGGCGGCGTTGGCCTCCAGGGAGATGACGAAGCGGGCCAGGCTGCACAGGCGCTCGCAGCGCATGGGGTTGCGTTTGTACGGCATGGCCGACGATCCCACCTGCCCCGATTCCGCGGGTTCGTCCACTTCCTTCAGTCGCGACAGGAGGCGCACGTCGGTGGCGAACTTGTGGCCCGACTGGGCGATCCCGGACAGACAGGAGAGCAGGTAGAACTCTGGCTTGCGGGGTGCGGTCTGGCCGGTGACGGGATAGGTGCCGGCAAAGCCAAAGAACGCCGCGATGCGCCGGTCCAGCTCCCGCACCTTGGTGTGGTCGCCGAGCAGCTGCAGGAACGAGGCCTGGGTGCCGGTGGTGCCCTTCGCCCCCCGCAGGAGCAGGCGGTTGCGTTCGAACTCCAGCCGCTCCACGTCGGCCAGGAGATCGGCAATCCACAGGCAGGCGCGCTTCCCCACGGTGGTGGGCTGGGCTGGCTGGAAGTGGGTGTGCCCCAGGCAGGGCAAAGCCGCGTGGGTGCGGGCAAATTCGCCCAGCGCGGCCACCACCCCTGCCGCACGGGCAAGGAGCAGGTCGCTGGCTTGGCGCAGGAGGATGAGGTCGGTGTTGTCGCCCAGGTAGGCCGACGTGGCGCCCAGGTGCAACCACGGGCCAGCGGCCGGCGCCACCTCGGCCAGGGCACGCAGGTGGGCCATCACGTCGTGGCGGGTCTCCCGCTCCAGCTCCTCGGCGCGGGCCAGCTCGGCCGGGGTGGGGTCCAGGTGGCGCTCGAGCTCCTCCACGGCTTCCGCCGGGATCGCCACGCCCAGCTCGCGCTCGGCGCGCATCAGCTCCAGCCACAGCCGGCGCCACAGGGCGAACTTGCGGGCCGGGGAAAAGAGTTCCTGCATGGCCTGGGACGCGTACCGGCTCGAGAGGGGGTGGACGAAGGTATCCATGACGACATTCTGCCACTGTCGCGGCGGCTGCGGGCCACGGCACCCAGGGGCTGCGGCCACAACGCCGCACCTTGACGGGAGCCCTGGCCGCGGGGACAATCCGTTACCTTCCGCGCGGGCACTCCCCGGGAGCGGACGGAGGAACTCGTGAACAGGGACAACTCGGCAGATCGGCGGAAGGTGGCCCTCATCGCCTTCGGCGGGAACGCCCTCCTGCGCCCGCAGGACCACGGCACCCAGGAGGAACAGTTCACCCTCGCCTGGAAGGCCACCCGGTGGCTGGTGGAGATCATCCACCGCGGCTTCGAGCTGGTGATCGTGCACGGCAACGGCCCCCAGGTGGGCAACATCATGATCCAGGTGGAGGAGGCGATCACCAAGATCCCGCCCCAGACCCTGGACGTGTGCGTGGCCCAGACCATGGGCTCCATGGGGTTCATGCTCCAGAACCAGCTCCGCAACCGCCTCAACGAGGAGCAGATCAGCAAGCCGGTGGTGACGGTTCTCTCGGAGGTGGAAGTGGCCCGGGACGACCCTGCCTTCGACAACCCCTCCAAGCCGGTGGGACCCTACTTCACCGCCTACCGCGCCAACGCCCTCATGCAGGAACAGGGGTGGCAGATGGTGGAGGACGCGGGCCGCGGCTGGCGCAAGGTGGTGCCGTCGCCGCCACCCCGACGGGTGCTGGACGCCCATGTGGTCAAGCACCTGGTGGAGCACGGGGCGGTGGTCATCGCTGCCGGTGGGGGCGGGATCCCCGTCTACCAGGACGTGGGCGGGTACTTCCGCGGGGTGGAGGCGGTGATCGACAAGGACTACACGGCCGCGCTGCTGGCCAAGGAGCTGGACGCCGACCTGTTCATCATCCTCACCCAGGTGCCCCAGGTGGCGGAGAACTTTGGGCGGCCCAACCAGCGGTGGTTGCGGGAGATCACCGTGGCGAAGGCCAAGGAGATGCTCGAGCAGCACCAGTTCCCGCCCGGTTCCATGGGACCGAAGATCCGCGCGGCCATCCAGTTCGTCGAGGAGACCGGCAAGGAGGTGCTCATCACCGACGCCGAGCACCTCAAGGAGGCACTCGCCCGCCAGGGCGGGACGTACATCGTGGCCGACAAGCAGGCGGCCGAATAAGGAAGGAGCCTGAGATGCTGCACAACCCCTGGCAACGGCACAAGGACCTCATCTCCATCCACGACCTCTCGCCCGAGGAGGTGGAAGCCCTGTTCCAGTTGGCGGCCAACGTGAAGGCCCGGCCGGACCGCTACCGCACCTCCCTGGCCGGCAAGACGCTGGCCATGATCTTCGAGAAGTCCTCCACGCGCACGCGCGTGTCCTTCGAGATGGGGATGTACCAGCTGGGCGGCTTGGCCACGTTCCTGTCCAGCCGCGACATCCAGATCGGCCGCGGCGAGCCCATCTCCGACACCGCCAAGGTGCTGTCCCGCTACGTGGACGGGATCATGGCCCGCACCTTTGCGCACGCTACCGTGACGGAGCTGGCCAAACACGCGACGGTGCCGGTGATCAACGGGCTCACCGATCTGCTCCACCCCTGCCAGGCGCTCACCGACTACTTCACCATGCGGGAAAAGTTCGGCCACACCAAGGGGCTCACCCTGGCCTTTGTGGGCGATGGCAACAACATGTGCCACTCCCTCATGTTTGGCGGGCCCAAGTGCGGTGTCCACGTGCGCGTGGCCACCCCCGAGCGGTACCGGCCAAAGCCGGAGATCGTGGAGCTGGCGCGCGCCGACGCCCGCGCTTTGGGGACCACCATCGAGATCTTCTCCCATCCCGAGGAGGCGGTGGCCGGCGCCCACGTGGTCTACACCGACGTGTGGGCCTCCATGGGGCAGGAGGCGGAGGCCGCCGAGCGGCTGGCGGCGTTTGCGGGGTTCATGGTGACGCCGGCGCTCATGGAACGGGCTGACAAGGACGCCGTCTTCATGCACTGCTTGCCCGCGCATCGCGGCGAGGAGGTGGCGGCCGAGGTGGCTGATGGCCGCTGGTCGGTGATCTTCGACGAGGCCGAAAACCGCCTCCACGTGCAGAAGGCGATCCTCCTCCTGCTCATGAACCGCTGAGGACCCGCCGGCACCAGCACGGGCCAGGGGCCGGCACGCTGCGGGCACCGCCGGCGAACCGCCAAGGGTGGTCCGGGCGCCGGGAGGGAGCAGCGGAGGGGTGTGGAGGAGTCCGTCTGGCGCGCCATCTTGGCCTGGGCTGCAGCGACGCTGCTGGGCAGCGTGGCGTAGAATGGCATTCCGCTTGCTTGGGCAGCCGGCGTGCCGCGCCCGGCGAGGTCCCCTCCGCCAGGTGGGGTGGGCACGAGCGCACTGGACGAGGGAGGTGGCAGGTGATCGAAGTAGAGGGCTTGAGCAAACGCTACGTGGACAAGGAGGCGGTGGCCAACGTCTCGTTCTTCGTGCCGGAGGGTGAGGTCTTGGGCTTCCTCGGCCCCAACGGCGCTGGCAAGACGACGACGATGCGCATGATCACCGGCTACCTGGAACCCACGGCTGGCCAGGTCCGGGTGGCCGGCATCGACGTGGCCCGCGATCCTCTGGCTGCCCGGGCGGCCATCGGCTACCTGCCGGAAAACGTGGCCCTCTACCCCGAGATGCGGGTGGAGGAGTACCTGCGCTTTCGCGCCGCCGTGGAGGGGGTGCCGCGCGCCGAGGTGAAGGCGCGCATTGCCGAGGTGAGCGAGCGGTGCATGGTGGCCGACGTGGGGCGCCAGCTGTGCGGCACCCTCTCCAAGGGGTACCGCCAACGGGTCGGCCTGGCCGGGGCGCTCATCCACCGCCCCAAGGTGTTGATCCTGGACGAGCCCACCATCGGGCTCGACCCGCGGCAAATCGTCAAGATCCGCGAGCTGCTGCGGGAGCTGGGGCGGGACCACACGGTGATCCTCTCCACGCACATCCTGCCCGAGGTGGAGCAGGTTTGCCGCCGCGTCTTGATCATCGACCGCGGCAGCATCGTGGCCGACGGGACGCCGGAGCAGCTGCGGGCGGGCCTGACCGGCTCCAGCGAGCTCACCGTCGAGATCGAGGCGCCCGGTGACGGCGTGGCCACCGCCCTGGCGGCCCTCCCCGGGGCTGCCGAGGTGCAGCAGGAGGGGGACGGCCGCTACCGGGTGGTGGTGGAGGCCGGTGTGGACCTGCGGCGGCAGGTGTTCCAGCTTGCCGTGGCGCGGGGGTGGGTGCTGTTGGGTCTGGCCCAGAGCACGCCGAGTCTCGAAGATGTGTTCCTGCGCTTGACCACCCGGGACGTGGCGGCGGAGGAGGCGGCGCAGGTGGAGGAGGTGGGCCGTGCGTAAGACCCTTGCCCTGGTGCGCCGCGAGCTGGTGGCGTACTTCTCGTCGCCGCTCGCCTACGTGATTCTCACCGCGTTCCTGTTCTTCAACGGCTACGTGTTCTGGCTCATCGTGGCGTTCCTCAACGATCCCCGCAGCCAGGCCATGGCGCCCTTGAAGCTGTTCTTCGGCGGCACCATCTTCTTCTGGCTGTTCCTGCTCTTCATGGTGCCGGTGATCACCATGCGGCTCCTGGCCGAGGAGCGCCGTTCCGGCACCCTCGAGGTGCTCCTCACCTCGCCCGTGTCCGAGGGGCAAGTGGTGTTTGGCAAGTTCCTCGCCGCCCTGCTGTTCTACCTCTTCCTCTGGCTGCCGACGCTGGTGTACGTGCTAATCCTCGCCACCCACTCCGCCATCGATCCTGGCCCTGTGGCGGCCGGCTACCTGGGCATCCTCCTCCTCGGCATCCTGTTCGCTGCCGTGGGGTTGCTCACCTCGGCCCTGGCCAAGAACCAGATCGTGGCGGCAGTGTTTGCCTTTGCCGTGCTGGTGGTGCTCTTCTCGGTGGGGCTCTTGGAACAGCTGGTGAGCACGCCGTGGCTGAAAGGGGCGCTGGGCTACATGAACCTCTGGGACCACATGGACGACTTCGCGCGCGGACTGGTGGATACGCGGCACGTGGTCTACCAACTCTCGGTGGCGGGCTTGAGCCTGTTCTTGGCCACCAAGGCCCTCGAGGCCAGCAAGGGGAGGTGAGCGGTGCAACGGGAGAAGGCGCTTCGAGTTTCCTCCACCGCCGTGGCCACCCTCTTGGTGGTGGCGCTCGTGGGGATGATCAACTGGTTGGGGTACCGGCACTACCTGCGGTCCGACTGGACCAAGTCGCAGGTGTATTCGCTTTCGGACAAGACCAAGAGCATCCTCAAGACGGTGAACACGGACGTCGCGGTGGTGGTCTTCATGACGCCAGCCACGCCGCTGTTCACCGAGACCAAGGAGCTGTTGAGCCGGTATGCGGGGGCGTGTCGGCACCTCAAGGTGGAGTTCATCGATCCGGACCGGGACCCCTTGCGGACCCAACAGCTGGCCAAGCAGTACGGGGTGGCGGCGGCCAACACCGTGGTGTTCGCTGCCGGCGGGCGCACCAAGTACGTGACCTCCGATCAGCTGGCCGAGTACGACTACAGCGGCATGCAGTTTGGCCAAGGGCCAAAGCTCAAGAGCTACAAGGGCGAAGAGCAGTTCACCTCGGCGATCCTCGGCGTCGTCAACCCAAAGGTGCCCAAGGTGTACTTCGTGACTGGCCACGGGGAGCTGGACCCCGAAGGGTTCGAGGCCGAAGGCCTGTCGCAGCTCAAGACCGCCCTGGAACGGGACAACCTGGCGGTGGAGAAGACGGCCCTCCTCTCCGGTTCCGTGCCGGGCGATTGCGATCTGTTGGTGATTGCGGGGCCGCAGGCCCCGTACACGGCTGCCGAAATCACGGCGTTGCGCGGCTACCTGGACCACGGCGGGCGGGCCCTGGTGCTGCTGGACCCGGTGCTGGGGGGGCGACAGCGCCCCTCGGGGCTGGAAGAGTTCCTGCTGCCCTACGGCGTCAAGGTGGGCAACGACCTGGTGCTGGACCCGGCGCGGCGGCTGCCGTTCTTCGATCTCTCGGCGGTGTACGCCAGCGAGTTCCGCAGCCACCCGGTGGTGAGCAGCATGCAGGGGCTGTCGGTGCTGCTGCCGGTGGCCCGTTCGGTGACCACCACCACGGCTGCTGGGGCCACCTCCTCCCAGCTCCTCGTCACGTCGCCTGAAGGGTGGGGGGAGACGGACATCCAAGCCATCCTGGCCCGCAAACCCATCGACAAGGACGATAAGGATACCCAGGGGCCGGTTTCCCTGGCCGTGGCCGCCCAGTCGGAGAAGGAACGGGAGACGGGGTGGCGGCTCGTGGTGGTGGGCGACTCCGACTTTGCCAGCAACGGCCAGATCGCCAACGCCGGCAACCTCAACCTCGCCCTCAACGCGGTCAACTGGTTGGTCAAGCGGGAAGAGGCCCTGGGCATTGCGCCACGCTCCCCGGAGCAGGTTCACCTCTACCTCTCGGCGGCGCAGATGCGCACCGTCGCCCTGGTGTCGCTGGCCGGACTGCCGCTGGCGGCCATCGTTGCCGGCGTGGTGGTTTGGTGGCGCCGCCGCCGCTAGGAGGCAGCCATGCGACCCGCGCGACTCGTGCTGCTGGCCCTTGTGGTGCTGGGCGTGGGGGCTTACATCTTTTTCGTGGAGCGCCACCAGCCCACCACGGACCAGCTGGCGGAACGCAAGGACAAGCTGTTTGCCGAGCTCGATCAGGACAAGGTGCGCCGGGTGGTGATCGACAACACCCACGGCCACTTCGAGCTGGAGAAGGAGGGGAGCGAGTGGCGGCTCGTGGCACCGGTGGCGGATGACGCCAACCAGGGGGCGATCTCGAGCCTCCTCTCCACGCTGCGCTACCTGAAGGCGGAGCGAACCCTCCAGGGCCAGGGCCTCGACCTGAAAGGCTACGGCCTGGCGCCGGCTGCCCTTACGGTGAAGGTGGAGCAGGAGGGGGGCAAGCTGTTCACCCTGAAGGTGGGCAGCGAGATGCCCCTCGGCAACACGCGGGCCGCCACGACCGATGGCGCGGCGGTGTACATCGTCAACAAGTACGTGGCCTCCGACCTGGATCGCGAACTCTCGGGGTGGCGTTCGGACCAGCTCGTTTCCGTGTACTCCTCGGATGTGGCAGCGCTCACGGTGGTCTCGCCGGCAGGGCGGGTGGCGCTTGCCCACTCGGGGGGGGTGTGGACCTTGACCGAACCGTTTGCCGATCTTGCTGACCGGGACCGTGCCGAGGGGCTGGTGAGCGACCTCAACGCAGCGAGGATCAAGGAGTTCCTCGATGCGCCCGGGGAGCTGGCTGGCCTCGGGCTCGTCCCTCCCCGCGCGGAGCTGACCATCATCCGCAAGGACAAGCCGCCATTGAAGTTGGAGTTTGGACTGGAGCGCGAGAAGGATGGCTCGAAGCAGGTCGCTTGCCGGCGCGGCGAGCGCGTGTTCTGGGTGGACGCCAACGCCGCAACCCGGACGGCGGCGCCGCCCGCGGAGTGGCGCTCGTCTTACCTGGTTCGCCTGGACAGCTGGGCGGTCGAGAAGTTGGAGATTGGCGCTGGCGGGGAAGCGGTGCGGCTGGAGCGCAGCGAGGGGGTGTGGAAGGCGGGTGGCGTCGAGGTGGACGGTGACGCCGTGGCGCGGCGGCTCAACCTCCTGGCCGACCTCAAGGTGGTGCGCTTCGACGTGCCAGTACCCAGCGGTCCACCCCTGGGCACGGTGAAGGCCACCAGCAACGACGGGCGGGTAGTGGAGGCGAGCTTCTTTGCCGGGAGCGCGGCGGGGGAGCAGGTGGCCGTGGTCGTGGGCAGGACCGGCGCCTTTGGCGTGGACGCGGCGCGGGTGAGCGAGGTGCTGGCCGACCCGGCGGCCCTGGCGGCGCCTCGGGCCACGCCGACGCCGGCGCCCTCCCCGACGACCCCGTAGCCGCGGCCCTCGGGCCCGTTCCCGCTCCAGGGGTGACGGGATCCTTCGGCCGCTGCGCGGCCTCAGGATGACTGCATTCTCTTCCCCCGTCACCCTGAGGCGCTGCGCCTCCCCGTCAC